>NZ_JBYQFK010000004.1:0-194383 GCF_057837305.1 Lysinibacillus sp. RU7
TTTGATGTCCAAAATTTTGTTTCTTATTCAGAAACATTTATTGTTAACGTTTTGCTTGTTCAGTTTTCAAAGTTCATATTGTTTTTCGCTCGTTTCAGCGACTTCTCTAATTTAACATTTCTACTTTCGATTGTCAACAACTTTTTTTAAAAAAGTTTTTTTATGACTCTCGGAAATTTATGTTTTAAAGCGTCACGTCTTAGCGACAATTAATATATTACAATACAGGAATATTAAATGTCAACACTTTTTCAAAAAAAATTTCGAGGCATGTTACACATGCCTCGATTACTATACTATAAGCCATATTCGCTTTCAATAAACTGTTTGTCTACTCGATAATGACGATGGAATACGATTTCATTTTTTGCGATTACAGGTTCTACAATAATGTAGCCTTTATCAATTAAATACTCGACAAATACTTCTAAATCCGTAGAGTAATAACTTAACTCTTCATGCGCGTGTAACTCTTGAATTTTCCAAGTCGGTTTAGTAAGCATTACTTCTACTATATGTTGAGCTCCATCGTGCGTTCTTGAATTAATGAGGAATTCGCTTGCTAGAAATAATAGCTCTAATCGTTTATCCAATGTCTCATTACTCGTAATCAATTCTTCATATAGTTTATACACAGCTGGTTCAATCTTTTTCACCTGCGCCCACACTGTCACTTCAGGATACAGACCACTATCAATGACCGATAAACGCCCAAGATGATGGAGCGACTCCACTACATAATTATAGGCATCTAAATAATCACCTCGTTCAAAAAACTCCTTCCCTTCTAAATACCGGCGGATTAACTTACTAAATTGAATACCGGTTTTAATTTTACGTCCGTAAAACGGAAACTCTTGTAGTTCAGAACGTAATTTATATAAAAATTCATTTCGGTCAAAGAGCACTTTCCCGAAGAAAATCCAATCGACTAACTTTCGGTTCGAGCCAATGAAAAGCCACTTTCGTAAACGTTTTTCAGTTACGACGTGCATCACCATCTTCGTATCACTATACAAATAATGCTTTGTAAAAATAGGTTGATCCGCCTCTTTTACAATAATTAATAATACCGAATCAAATGTATCTGTTAGATTGATGGCATCATCACGTTTATTAATCAATATTACACCTAATGTATCAGGATGACTCGCACGCTCCTGATAGATTGGACGTAAAATGTGTTCCATAAAAGTACCCCCTAAAGTTTACACTATTACTATGCTGAAATGTTCGACGTACTATTTAGTAAATCCTTTCAAAAGATTATAATTCTAAAATAAATTCAATCTATGGTATAGTAATTTTAGATTGGGAGGCAAATAAAATGAAGAAGTATTCTAGCAAAATAAATAAAATCCGTTCATTTGCACTATCACTTATCTTTATTGGATTTGTTATTATGTACGGTGCGATTTTCTTCCGCGAAAATCAAATTTTAGTACTGATCTTTATGTCACTTGGACTATTATGTGTGATTGGAAGTACAGTCGTCTATGGTTGGATTGGTTTATTGTCAACCAAAGCTGTACAAGTCGAATGTCCGAATTGCGGTAAACACACAAAAGTACTAGGTCGTGTCGATATGTGCATGTACTGTAACGAACCACTGACACTAGATCCTACACTCGAAGGAAAAGAATTCGATCAAAGCTATAATAAGAAGAATTAAAGGCTGGTGGTTAGCGCTAGCTTTTTTCTTTTCCTACAAGTAAGCTCATCACTTATCTTAAAACATAAAAAACCTAGTAGCTGTTTTACTACTAGGTTCACATGCTATAACGCTGTTTTGTTTTCTTTTGTCAGACACTCTTGGCAAGTTCCGTAAACTTCCAGACGATGCGAATTTACTTGGAAACCTGTCACATGCGAAGCAAATTGTTCTACTTCGTTAAGACCAGGATAGTGGAAGTCTACAATTTTACCACAACATTCACAAATCATATGGTAGTGATCGTTTGTGACAAAGTCAAAACGACTTGCTGCATCTCCATAAGTCAACTCTTTTACAAGTCCCACTTCACGGAACACACGTAAGTTGTTGTAAACTGTCGCGACACTCATATTTGGGAATTTACCTTCCAGCGCTTTATATATATCATCTGCTGTAGGATGAATCATGGAGTTAATTAGATATTCCAAAATAGCATGACGCTGTGGAGTAATTCGAACACCCGTAGTCTTTAACGTGTCTAATGCGTCTTTTAAATGCATTTCATCAGACATCGCCATGCACCTCATTTCATAAATAATTATTAATTTATAATTGTTACAAACAGTGTACGAAATTTATCCACAACTTGTCAACAATTCCTTAGCTATCTCCATACTTTCCCACATTAAAAGAGCGTTTTAGCTAAAAATATTCTCAATTAAATTAAATTAATTGAGAATTAAAAGTGTTTCCTTTTAATAACCTCTTAACAGATCCATTTCGTTTTCGAGCTGTCTCTCTCCATTTAACCATTTACGAAGACTTGGTTTAAAAATTTCCAGGCTACGCTCTACATAACGGGATGAATGACTGGATAAATGCGGTGATACCGTCACATTTTTCAATTGCCATATCGGACTGTTAGCTGGTAATGGCTCTTCTGCATACACGTCTAATACTGCGTGAGCAATGAGGTTTTCTTGTAACGCTTGTACAAGTACATCTTCCTCTACTAAATCCCCACGACCAAAGTTCATGAAAATCGCACTGTCCTTCATCACTTCAAAATGTTCACGCCCGATTAAGTTTTTTGTCTTTGGCGTACTTGGCAGCATGGAAATGACGATATCCGCTTTTGATAAATGCTGTAGCAAATCGGCCATCGGATATGTTTCGTTCATATAATGGGCCATTTCCCCTGAACTATTAATACCTATTGTATGTACGTCAAACGCCTGTAGAATACACCCAATTTCCTGACCAATGGCTCCTGGTCCTAAAATAAGTGCTGTGCTACCGTTTAACTCTGTTAACCGAACTTTTTTATTCCACTCACTACGAGCTTGTTGGGCATAAATACTCGGTAGCCCACGTTTTAATGATAAAATATGGGCTAAAATCGATTCGGTCATTGGCTTCTTATGAATACCGCGCACATTCGATACGTAAATGCCGCGCTCGGCAATAGCTTGCGCTGGCATTTTCTCGACCCCTGCAGAGGCCACAAAAATCCACTGTAATTTCTCCGCGACCGCAATTTTGTCGTCCGTTAAATCTTCGCCGTATGTGACAAGAATATCCGTTTCGCGAAGCACATCGTCCCGAACCCCTTGCTCAAAAATGAACTCCACTTCAGGAAACTCTTCTACTAATGGCTTACTTAAATTTGGCCTTGGTTCAAATGTAAAATAGACGCGCATCTCTCTTATTCCCCTTTTAACTGCGATAATACCGCTTCAATATGATTTTTCACTTTTACTTTACGCCATTCCGCTACAATGATTCCTTCTTCATTAATCAGGAATGTAGAGCGTTCAATCCCCATATATTCACGGCCGTACATTTTCTTTAGCACCCATACACCGTACTTTTCTGCAATTTCATGATTCGCATCCACTAGTAACGAAAATGGTAGACCATGCTTTTCAATAAATTTTGTATGCTTATTCGCATCATCCATACTGACCCCTAAAATCACTGCATTTAATGAAGAAAAATCTTCATACGCATCACGGAAATCACATGCTTCCGTCGTACATCCTGGTGTCATATCTTTCGGATAAAAATAAAGCACCACCTGTTTTCCTTTAAAATCAGACAGACTCACTTGCTCGCCCTTTTCATTTTCTAACGTGAAATCTGGTGCCTTTTGATTTAACAATGACATCGAATCCCTCCCTATCTTTTCTCTATCGTACCGAAGTCTCGTCAGTCTTTCAATTTCTTTGGCGTTTCAAAGAGATTGGGACTACAATAGACATGACAAACTAAGTTTGGAGGCAAAACAATGAATCATTCAAAATCCGAAGAAATTTATAAAGAAGCATGCGAACATATCGTAGGTGGTGTGAATAGCCCATCTCGATCATATAAAGCAGTTGGCGGTGGCGCACCTGTTGTCATGGCGCGTGGGAAAGGTGCATATTTTTGGGACGTAGATGGTAATCGCTACATTGACTACTTAGCAGCATACGGTCCAATCGTAACAGGTCACGGTCATCCACATATCACAAAAGCAATTACTCATGCAGCAGAAACAGGCGTATTATATGGTACACCAACTGAGCATGAAGTGAAATTTGCGAAAATGTTAAAAGAGGCTATTCCTACTTTAGACAAAGTACGATTTAACAACTCGGGTACAGAAGCGGTTATGACGACTGTTCGTATTGCCCGTGCATACACAGATCGCAATAAAATCATTAAATTCGCTGGTTGCTATCACGGTCACTTTGACCAAGTATTAGTAGCTGCTGGTTCTGGTCCTGCAACACTCGGCTCTCCTGATTCTGCAGGGGTACCACAATCCGTTGCAACAGAAGTGATTACCGTACCATTTAATAATATAGAAGAATTCAATTTAGCGATGGAACGTTGGGGCAACCAAGTAGCCGGTATTTTAATCGAGCCAATCGTTGGGAACTTCGGTATTGTGGAACCGCACCCTGGCTTCTTAGAACATGTACATGCACTTGCAAAACAATACGGCGCATTGACAATTCACGATGAAGTCATTACAGCATTCCGCTTCCATTATGGTGCAGCGCATACGATGTTAGGTTTAACACCTGATTTAGTGGCAATGGGGAAAGTCATTGGTGGTGGTCTACCAATCGGTGCTTACGGCGGCCGAAAAGAAGTAATGGAAACTGTTGCACCACTTGGGCCAGCATACCAAGCGGGAACAATGGCTGGGAATCCAGCGTCTATGCTTGCAGGTATCGCCTGCCTTGAAGTATTAGCACAACCTGGTGTATACGATGAAATGGATCGTCTCGGTGCTATCCTTGAAAAAGGCATTTTAGAAGCCGCTAAGAAACATGATGTGACAATTACGGTGAATCGCTTAAAAGGAGCATTGACAATTTACTTCACAGATGAGAAAGTAGAAAACTATGAACAAGCCGAAAACTCCAATGGTGAAATTTTTGGTCATTTCTTCAAACTAATGCTTTCAAAAGGTGTAAATTTAGCACCTTCTAAGTACGAGGCATGGTTCTTAACAACGGAACATACAGAAGAAGATATTTTAGAGACAATCGCTGCGGTTGATTACGCATTTTCACAACTATAAGAAATCATCCGGCGAAGTGTCTTCAGTGATTATCACATAGAAAGAGAGGGCTTCACGTTTTATGAAATTAGGTGCCCGTGTATTCAAAACTGGTGTCGCCATTATATTTGCACTATTTTTAGCTGAGCTACTCCATTTACCTTCGCCGGTATTTGCTGGAATCGCTGCGATTTTTGCGATTCAACCGTCTATTTATCGTTCTTATTTAAGTATCTTAGAGCAAATTCAAGGGAACTTAATCGGCGCTGCGGTTGCGGTGATCTTTGGCTTGCTATTTGGCCATCATATTGTTGCCATTGGCATGGCAGCCATTATCGTTATCGGGTTAATGATGAAATTTAACCTCGAAAAATCAGTAACATTAGCGCTTGTTACGGTTGTTGCCATTATGGAAATTCAGGGCGATGACTTTTTAATGTTTGGTCTTATTCGTTTTACTACGGTCATGGTCGGAGTCTTTGCAGCGTTTATTGTGAATTTAGTGTTTATCCCACCGCGCTATGAAGTGAAATTATTTAAAACGATTAACGCGCTTCAAGATGATATTATTCGCTGGACGCGCCTTGCGGTTCGCCAAGCAAGTGAGCATACATCAACGAAGACGGCATTAAAAAAATTAACAACTCGTATGAGTGAAGTGGATAATTTATATGACTTTTACAAAGAGGAACGGAGATACTTCCACAATCAAAAATTTGTAAAGGCTCGTAAACTTGTCGTGTATCGCCAAATGATAATCACTTCTAAAAAAAGTTTAGAGCTACTGCAGCGGCTACACAAACATGAAAACGAACTCGGCAATTTACCTGAACAGTTCCGTCTCATGATTCAAGAACGACTCGATTTCTTACTGACGTACCATGAGCAATTGTTACTTAAGTACACAGGGAAATTAAAGCCTGAACATTCACAGTGGATGCAACACGAGGAATATTTGCAGCGCAATGAAGTGATGGAAATTTTCATTAAACAAATTGCCTTAGCACAAGAGCTAGAAGATGAAGAGGAATTTTCAAGTTATCACTTACTCTATATTTTATCGCGTATTTTAGATTATGAGGAAAATCTAGAGCATTTAGATACGCTCATCGTGTCGTATCGTAGCTATCACGGAAAAGAAAAAAATGTGGATTTAGAAGAAGAGTTTTATTAACCGGTAAGCGAATCGCTTGCCGGTTTTTTTACGTGAGTTGAAGCTACCCATAAAAAATAGGAGCCCGTTGAAAAGCCCCTGTACGTGTCTAATTTTTCATCTTCGGATCAAGTGCATCGCGTAAGCCATCGCCCATTAAGTTAAAGCCAATCACCGTTAGCATGATCGCCAACCCTGGGAAAATCATTGCCCACGGTGCATTCAGTAAAAAAATACGCGCATCTGCTAACATTTTCCCCCACTCGGGTGTAGGTGCTTCTGCGCCAAGTCCTAAAAATCCTAATGCTGCTGCTTCAATAATCGCTGTAGCAACCGCTAAAGTCCCTTGTACAATAATCGGCGTCATCGAATTCGGTAAAATATGGCGCCATAAAATACGGGCATTTTTCATCCCGATTGCTCTAGCCGCATGGATATATTCTTCTTCTTTCACGGTGAGTACACGTGAACGAATGAGTC
Organism: Lysinibacillus sp. RU7; assembly: GCF_057837305.1. Lineage (NCBI taxonomy): Bacteria > Bacillati > Bacillota > Bacilli > Caryophanales > Bacillaceae > Lysinibacillus > Lysinibacillus sp. RU7. The sequence continues at coordinate 6,841 of NZ_JBYQFK010000004.1, forward strand.
GTCCAAAATTCGGGACGTTAATAATCGCAATCGCAATTAAAGCATTTTGTAAAGACGGACCTAAAATGGATACAATCGCAATGGCTAATAAAATACTTGGAAAAGCGAGCATAATATCAAACAACCGTGAAATCATCGTATCGAGCCAGCGTCCATAATAACCTGCAATAATACCTAAAAAGCTCCCCGTAACGGCAGATAAAATGACTGCTGTAAAACCAACCGTTAATGAAATACGTGTCCCATGCAAAATGCGTGAAAAAATATCGCGTCCTAAGTCATCCGTCCCAAACCAGTACTCACTCGATGGAGGAGCTAGACGCTCAGCTAAATTTTGCTCATTAATCCCTTGCGGTGCAATGTAAGGACCAATTATAGCGAGAAGGATGAAAAATAGCACAATCCCCATGCCAACAAGAGCTGATTTGCTTTTTTTAAAGCTTCGCCACGCTTCTTTCCATGGACCAACTACTTTTTCTTCTTTGATTTCTTGCATGGGCGCATTGGATACAATCTGAGACATTTCTCATCCTCCCCTAATTATATTTAATCCTTGAGTCAATAACGGTATATAAAATGTCTACAAGTAAATTAATCATGACGAATAAAAATGCGACGATTAAAATCCCTGACTGAATAACAGGATAATCTCGGTAGCCGATTGCTTCATAAATATAGCGACCAATACCTGGCCAACTGAAAATCGTTTCTGTTAAAATGGCCCCACCTAACAGCAGCCCTGTTTGTAAACCAATTACCGTTAACACAGGAATTAACGCGTTTTTCAGTGTATGTTTATAAATGACAATCAACATGCGTTGCCCTTTTGCGCGAGCCGTACGGACAAAATCTGAACGCATCACTTCTAGCATAGAAGCTCTTGTCATCCGAGCGATAATGGCTGTTGGAATCGTCGCTAACGCGGTACCCGGTAGCACTAAATGTTTTAATACGATAACAAACTGATCAAAACGTCCTTGAATCAACGTATCGATTAAATAAAAATGCGTAATAGCGATGACCGGATCTCGTACTTCTTCACGGCCTGAAGTTGGGAGCCACCCGAGCTTAATACTAAAAAGCCATTGTTCAACTAATCCAAGCCAAAAAATTGGCATCGAAACACCGACTAATGCAATCAACATCACGATGTAGTCAAACTTTGAATTTTGGAACCATGCTGAAATAATGCCCGCGTTCATACCGACAATAACAGCAATCGCCATCGCGAAAAATGCCAACTCAAATGTAGCAGCTAAATACGGCCAAACTTCTGTCGTAATCGGTTGCCGTGTACGCAAGGAGTCTCCTAAATCGCCCGTGACGATATCTTGCAAGTAGCTAAAATACTGGACATACCACGGATTATTTAACCCCAATGATTCACGCAATGCTGTAACGGCCTCTGCTGTTGCTTGTTGACCTAAAATGACTTGCGCCGGATCTCCTGGAATGGCATGAATAATTAAAAAGACAATAATAGACATTCCTAGTAAGACTGGAATTAAATGAATAAGCCGTTTCATAATATAGTGAAGCATTGTCTTCACCTCTTCTAAAGAATTTGCTAGAAATTTAGACAAGCGCTGGAGCTACATACCGTTCAAACAGACAAATCGCTATGCTCTTATCTTTTTAGAAAAAAGGGAGGCAATATTCCTCCCTTTCTATTTCACTATTCCATTGATACATTCGATAAAATATCAGAGCCTGTTGGATGTGGTAAGAAACCTTTTACCGTTGATTTTGCCGCAAGTAATGGTGTCGAGTGTGCTAATGGTGCCCACGGTGCATCCGCATGAATCATCTCTTGCGCCTGTTTATACAAATCATTGCGCACATTTTCGTCAATTTCCGATTGTGCCGCGATTAATAAATCGTGCACTGCATCATTTGAGTAATATGCATAGTTATTGCTTCCGATATTATCTTTATCTAGTAACGTATATAGGAAGTTATCTGCGTCACCATTGTCACCCGTCCAACCAAGCATGAACGCATCCGCTTCCCCGTTCTTCGTCTTCTCTAAATAGACCGCCCATTCATATGTCACAATTTTTGACGGAATCCCTACATCTTCAAGGTTTTTCTGAATCACTTCCGCCACTTTCATCCCATCTGGCATATATGGACGTGGCACTGGCATTGCCCATAGTTCAATTGGAGAGCCATCATAACCAGCTTCTGCTAATAACGCCTTTGCTTTCTCCGGGCTATATTCATAGCCTTCGATTTCATCGTTATAGCCGCTAATTGATGATGGCATCGGATTGACGGCTACTTCTGCACGCCCTTCGAAAAATGCATCTACAATGGCTTGCTTATTAATCGCATGGTTCACCGCCTGACGTACTAATTTGTTGTCAAATGGTGGACGTGTATTCGTTAAACCTAAGTAACCAATATTCATAGATGGACGTTCGATTAATTGAAGTGCTGCATTCGACTCAATTGAAGTACCATCAGATGGATTAATCCCATCAGCTAAATCAATATCACCTGCTGTTAAAGCATTTAAACGTGCTGAGTTATCCGGAATTGAACGGAAAATAACACGATCTAATTTTGGTAATCCTTCTTGCCAGTAATCTGCAAACTTTTCAATCGTAATCGAATCATTGCGCTTCCACTCAACAAATTTAAACGGTCCTGTACCAACTGGATTGTCGCCAAATGAATTGCCCGCTGATTCAAACGCAGTTGGTGATGCGATGCCGAATGGGCTCATCGCTAAGTTCTTTAAAAATGGTGCTTGTGGACGAGATAATGTAAATACGACTGTATGCTCATCTTCCGCGATAACATCTGTAATAATATCTGCCCCTTCTGCTTTAAACATGGAATTGAAGTAATAGAAGTCTTCTTCTGTTCCAGCTTTCCAACGATTCACGTTTTTCACAACAGCTTCCGCATTGAAATCTGTCCCATCATGGAATTTAACACCTTGTTGCAATTTGAATGTGTACGTTAACCCATCGTCACTAATTTCCCAGCTTTCTGCTAAGCTAGGATTTACTGTTGTATCTTGTTCACCAAACTCTAGTAATGTTTCAAAAATATTTTTAGTTACTTTAAATGATTCGCCATCTGTTACAATAGCGGGATCAAGTGATACGGAATCGCCACCACGCCCAAACACTAACACTTGTGGTGACGTTGGTGCATCATTCTCACCATTTCCCTCTGTCTCACTTTCAGTACCTGTGTCCGTTGTTGCCGAATCGTCTGTTGCATCTGAATTACAGGCAACAAGCACAAGCGTTAACAGGAGCAATAATAGCCCAAGTGACCAAACTTTTTTATTCATTTTAAACCCCTCCTTATTTCTTTCACTTTTATCATTAGTGCTGCACATCATTGTATAAATGACAAGCAACAGAATGACCTGGTTTTACTTTTCTAAACAATGGTGCTGTCACTTTACAAATGTCACTCGCATACGGGCAGCGTGTATGAAATGCACAGCCAGCTGGTGGATTCGAAGGACTCGGTATATCCCCTTCCAATACAATGGGTTCCCGGTGATGTAGCGGATCAGGAATCGGAACTGCTAATAATAATGCCTGTGTATACGGATGAAGTGGTTCTTCATAAAGTGAATCGCTACCCGCAAGCTCCACCATACGTCCGAGATACATTACGCCAACGCGGTCGCTAATATGTCGAACAACACCTAAATCATGCGCGATAAATAGATACGTTAGCTTCAAATCCTCCTGTAGCTTTTGCATCAGGTTTAATACTTGCGCTTGAATCGATACATCTAATGCAGATACGGGTTCATCGGCAATGATGAGCTTCGGATTTGTCATTAATGCACGGGCAATGCCAATACGCTGCCGTTGCCCTCCGCTAAATTGATGCGGATAGCGCTTTGCATGATACGCACTTAATCCAACGATTTCTAAGTATTCATGGACCTTTTCTTTTCGCTCTTTCGCTTTCCCCATTCCGTGTACGATAAGCGGCTCTTCTAGTATTCTTTCAACCGTATGACGAGGATTTAAAGAAGCATATGGATCTTGGAACACCATTTGAATATCTCGCCGCATTTTACGCATTTCTTTTTCCGATAATGCGGTTAGCTCTACACCGTCAAAAGTCACTTTTCCACTTGTCGGTTCAAAAAGTCGCATAATGGCACGCCCCGTCGTCGATTTCCCACAACCCGACTCTCCTACAATGCCGAGTGTTTCTCCTTCATATAATTCAAAGGAAAGGTCATCCACTGCTTTTACTTCTCCTTTATTTGCAGAAAATAAACCGGTACGAATCGGAAAGTATTTTTTCAGATGCTCAACTTTCAACAACAACTTCGTCATATACTTCACCTCCTGCCCTTTCTTCTACTAAGAAGCACCGCGCCTCATGCCCATCCGTCGCTTTATACATAGGCGGATTTTCTTGTAGACACCGTTCCTGTGCAAACTGACAACGAGGCGCAAAACGGCATCCTGTCATAATCGAACCAGGCTTCGGCACATTTCCCGGAATCGAGTGCAAACGCTCCTTTTTAAATCGCATGTCTGGGACAGATTGAATTAGCCCTTTCGTATAAGGGTGTTGCGGATTTTTAAATATTTCTTTTACAGGTGCTTCTTCCACGATTTGCCCCGCATACATCACAATAACGCGCTCACATGTTTCTGCTACTACACCTAAATCATGTGTAATAAACAAAATGGCTGTATGTAATCGCTTATTTAAATCTTTCATTAGCTTTAAAATTTGCGCCTGAATCGTTACATCTAATGCGGTAGTTGGTTCATCGGCAATAAGAATTTTCGGATCACAAATCAATGCCATAGCAATCATGACACGCTGACGCATGCCACCTGATAATTGATGTGGATATTCTTTCATCAACTCTTTGGGACGAGGTAAACCAACGAGCTTCATCATTTCCATAGCCCTTTTTTTCGCACGTCTTTTAAACCACATTTTATGATGGATTGACAATGCCTCTACCAGTTGATTTCCAATCGTAAAAAGTGGGTTAAGTGAGGTCATTGGCTCTTGGAAAATCATCGCCATCTCTTTTCCACGGATTTTTCGCATTTCTTTTTCCGAAAGAGACGTTAAATCTCTGCCATTTAATAAAATCTTTCCTCCTGTAACCTTCCCTGGTGGATTCGGTACAAGCCCCATAATGGATAGAGAGGTCACACTTTTTCCACATCCTGATTCGCCAACGATCCCCACGATTTCACCGGCACGAACAGAAAAGCTAATTTGATCGACTGCTACAATATTTCCATCATCTGAAAAGAATGTCGTTTCTAAATTTTTCACTTCAAGTAATTGATCTGAATCCATCGAGCTGCCTCCTTTTCAAAAATGGCACTGCATTCTGTGTATCAAAACGGACTATTATTTATCTTTGAAAGTAGAATTTTTCTATCTTTTATTAATAGTATTCTCGAAGCAGCAAAAATATTAATCTTTCTCTTTTATTCCGTTTTGGAGAATCTATATAAAAATAAAAAAGAGAGGCGAATGCCTCTCTTTAATCTAACTTTTGAACTTGGAATAAATTATAATATGCACCTTGCTTTGCCATAAGCTCCTCATGGGTACCTGATTCAACCACTTGTCCATACTCGATGACGAAAATTTTATCTGCATGTGTAATCGTGGATAGACGATGGGCGATGACGATTGTTGTACGGTCGTGTGCTAATCGATCAAGTGACTCTTGAATGAGTGCCTCACTTTCTAAATCGAGCGCAGATGTCGCTTCATCTAAAACGAGGATTGGTGGGTTTTTTAAAAATACCCGCGCAATCGCTACACGTTGTTTTTGACCACCTGATAGCTTTACGCCTCGTTCCCCGACTTTTGTGTCATAACCTTGTGGTAAACTCATAATAAAATCATGCGCATTGGCCGCTTTAGCAGCAGCAATGACTTCTTCATCAGTTGCATTTGGATTGCCCATTAAAATATTTTGTTTCACCGAATCACTAAACAAAATATTATCTTGCAACACAATACCAATTTGCGAACGAAGTGATGTTAATGTCACATCACGTACATCGCGGTCATCTATTTTTATAGCTCCTGTGCTTGCATCATAAAAACGTGGAATTAAGCTAACAATCGTCGACTTACCGCCACCACTCATCCCAACAAATGCCGCTGTTTGCCCCGGCTCAATTGTAAAATCTACATGATCTAAAATAGTTTTACCTTCTTTTTCGTAATAGAACGTGACATTTTCAAAGGCAAGCTTTCCTTCTACTTCTTTTAGCTCTAGAGCATTCGGCTTATTTTCTACATCATATTTTTCATCCATTAACTCAAACATCCGGTCCATCGATGCAATGGCTTGTGTTAATGTTGTTGATGAACTAACTAAACGACGTAGTGGTCCGTACAGCCGCTCAATATAAGCATAAAAAGCAACCATCACCCCGATGGATAAATTGTCGTGAATCACTTCATAACCTGCATAAGCAATCACAAGTAGCGGCGCGATATCCGTAATCGTATTGACAACCGCAAATGATTTCGCATTCCAACGCGAGTGAGTTAATGCTTTATTTAAAAATTCCCCATTTGTCTCGTCGAAAATCGTTTGTTCATGTTTTTCGAGCGTAAAGCTTTTAATAATGCTCATGCCTGTTACACGCTCATGCAAGTAACTTTGTACACCTGCCAAAGCTTGTGAGCGCGCACGTGTTAATGCACGTAATCGCCCAAAGAAATACTTCACACTAAACGCGTAAAATGGAAGTGCAATTAACGAAACGATGGTCAGCTTTACATCCATGGAAAACATAATCGCTACAACAATGATGACTGTGACTAAATCGAGCCATAAATTCATAAGCCCCGTCATCACGAAGTTTTTCGTTTGCTCTACGTCATTGATCATACGCGAAATGACTTCTCCTGCGCGCGTATTCGCATAATATTTTAAGCTTAGCTTTTGCAAATGCCCATATAGCTCTTTCCGGATATCAAATAAAATATTATTACTTAAATTTTGTGCAAAATATTGGCGGTAATATTCAATTGGTGGACGTACCACGAAGAATAGAACAAGTGCAATGCCAATCCATGTAAATAGTTGCTTTGTTTTCTCCTCAGCTGATAAACTTTCTTCCAATAAAATATCATCTAAAATAATTTGTACTAACCACGGTAAAAATAGTGGAATAGCAAATTTCAAAATGCCAATTACAATTGTAAACATTAATAACCACTTATACGGCTTAACAAAGCGCATATATCTCTTTATACTATCCAATTGCTTCTCCCCTTCATTCTTTTCGCAATGTTTATTACTATATCACATTTTAGGGTGATGAATTAATCACTATATCTCCCCTCACTCACCAAAGCCTCCCAAAAGAAAAACATAGACAAATTTAGTATTGTCTATGTTTTAGTCATAACTTATTTTTTACTGTTGGTCTGCTTGGATTTCACGATACAGTTCATAGCGGTTTGTCCAAACTTCGATAAAATCTGGCGCAAACGGTCCTCGTCGCTGTTGAATCCAGCTAATTAATTTTGTTAAGTTGCGCTTTAAAATTTTATCAATGACTTCCGGATAGGCCATTTCTTGTTTATGTTGCTCATATTCATCCTCATCAAGCAATGTATAAGACATATCGGGAAAAACCTTCACATCCAAGTCATAATCAATATATTTTAAGGCATGGTTATCAAACACAAACGGTGAACTCATATTACAGTAATAGTACACGCCATCTTCACGCAACATACAAATAATATTAAACCAGTGTTCCGCATGAAAATAACAAATGGAAGGTTCTCTTGTGAGCCACGTACGACCGTCTGACTCCGTTACAAGTGTTTTTTCATTTGCACCAATTACAATATTTTTTGTACCTTTCAAAACCATTGTTTCTTGCCAGACACGGTGGATACGACCATTGTGCTTATAGCTATGTATTTGTATCGTTTCGCCTTCTACGGGTAATGCCATATTGAAGCCCACCTTTTCGTCGTCTACGCTATCTATAATCTAGCAGTCTCCTACTTATTATAACAATGGATGAATAAAAGGTGTAGTTAGAAAAACATAAATTTCGCAATACGTTGTAAAAACAAGGCGCTTTTTTGTCAATTGACGAAATAGTGTTAATCTTGGTGAGAAAAGCAAGAAAGGCTTCACTAATTTACCCACGGTTCCATTACCTAATAAGAAAGCCGGCATGTCTTTAACAGACACACCGACTTTTGCAGGGAATTCATACGTTTAACAACATTTCACTGCAGACATAGCTATTTAGCTTGTCTTACATATTGTTGTTATTGTTGCGGCGGTTTTGTTGGTTTTGTTGATTTTGTTGATTGTTTTGACGCTCAACTCGATTACGTTGTTGCTGCAACTGTTGGAAATCTTGTTCGTTGCCGAACTCCTCCATATTGTTTTGGTTCTGGTTGTTGTTCAGGAACTCGTTGTTGTTGTTGTTGTTATTATTTTGTTTGTTTTGATTTCTTTTCATGATGAATTCACCTCCACGCTACCTATTGTGTACCGCGCAGAATTTTTTATTCATTTAATTTCATTCCAAATTTTTAACATAGGGACTGGCATAGGTAAACGCTCGATTTGTTCTCGTGTAAAAAATTTTTCATCATTGGTTGCTTCCACTTCCACAAGCTCTGCTTCAATATGCCATGTTAAATGTGAAAAGATGTGTTTAAATGTAAGTACTTTTCCATGCTCTACCTTCACCTTCACATCATACTGTTGGATTAATTTATTTAATGCATCTTCCTCTTTTTTTATTTCAATCATCGGAAACTGCCACATATTTGCCAACAGCCCATTCGCATCACGCTTTTCTAATAAATAACGTCCTTCTTTGTCACGTACAATATATACTTTATAGTGTAGATTTTTCATTTTTGTTTTTTTTGTTTTTACTGGCAGCTGTGCAGCATCGCCCGCTTCAAATGCGCGGCAATACTCACGAACCGGACATAGTAAACACTTTGGCGAAGTTGGTGTACAAATCAGTGCCCCAAGCTCCATTAAGCCTTGATTAAAAGAAGATGCATTGTTTGGGTCAATTAGTTCTGTTACGGCTTCTTCAAATATTTTTTTTGTTTTCGGCAATGCGATATCATCATGAATGTGCAGTACACGACTTAATACACGCATTACATTCCCATCTACTGCATGTTCCGGCTTGCCATAAGCAATACTAAGAACAGCACCTGCCGTATATGGACCTACACCTTTTAGTTTAGATATATCTACTCGGTTATTCGGCACAACCCCACCATATGTTTCGACTACTTCTCGTACACCTGCTTGTAAGTTTCGTACGCGTGAATAGTAGCCAAGCCCTTCCCACATTTTTAAAATATCCTCTTCTGGGGCATAGGCGAACGTTTGCGGTGTAGGAAATTTTTCTACAAAACGATTGTAATAAGGGATGACTGTATCTACACGCGTTTGCTGAAGCATTACTTCTGAAACCCAAATTTTATAAGGATCGATTGTATGTCGCCAAGGTAGATCCCGCTTTTCTCGATTAAACCAATCCACTAATTCTTTGCGAAATTCTTCTGTATATTCATAATTCATTTAATTCACCTATAATTCGATTTTATTTTTGCTTTAAAGGGTATATTATTAATTATGATAGGAAATGTTAATTTTTCCCCATCATTGTTCGTATATTCGTTGCCATATACAAGGAGTTGATTGCTTTGGACACAGGTACACATTTAGTCATGGGTATTGCCATTGGAGGTTTAGCACTTGTCGATCCCGTCGTTGCAGAAAGCTCAGCCATGTTCGGTGCTGTTATGGCTGGTACGATTTTGGGGCAGCAAGCACCGGACGTAGATACGATTTTAAAATTACGCAATAATGCGATTTATATACGTCATCACCGCGGCATTACACATTCCATACCTGCTACTATTCTTTGGCCTATTGCCATTACGGCTATTTTATCGTCAATTGTCCCCGACGCCAACCTATTGCACTTATGGCTGTGGACACAAATCGCCGTTTTTCTCCATGTATTTGTTGATATTTTTAATGCCTATGGTACACAAGCATTTCGCCCACTTTCAAAAAAATGGGTAGCACTTGGTGTTATTAATACATTTGATCCATTTATTTTTGCTCTGCATTGTGTAGGGATTGTATTATGGGTGTTCGGGGCAAATCCTGTATGGACGTTCAGCGTCATGTATGTCATTATTGTAGGCTATTATATTTTACGTTTTATGGTGCAAAGAGCGGTTAAACAAGCGGTACACAACACGATTCAAGATGAAGAATACGTAATTGTAGCGCCCACGATGCGATTCTTTTATTGGCGCATTGCCGCTGCCTCTAAAACGCATTATTATGTCGGTCGTGCCTATCGTCGTTCGGTGAATATTTACGATAAATTTGAAATCGTTCCATTACCGCGCACACCCTATGTAAACGCCGCTATGCAAGATGAAAATTTGCGCTCATTTGTCTCGTTTTCTCCGCTGTACCGTTGGGAAATTGCTGAACTACCGAGCGGTTTAACAGAAGTACGTTTAATCGACTTACGCTACCGTAGTAATGATCGTTATCCTTTTGTTGCGGTTGCACATGTAAATGATAATTTAGAAGTCGTTAATTCATATACAGGTTGGATTTTCAGCGAGGATAAACTACAGCGCAAGCTACAAATCGGGGCGAGTGAATAAAGTGTGCGAAAGGCTCACGCTAAGTTAGCGTGAGCCTTTTGTTTATTGCACCGTATCTTCAGATGTGTTTAGTAAATGGGCATACTTTGGATTACGTGCGGCAAATAAATGGAGCTTATCGCCGTAACTTGTAATTAACTGACGAACTAAGTTTTCTGTGTACTCTGCTCCGCGAAATGCATAGCCTGCCTTCGCCGAAGTGGCTTCATAATCACTCCACAATAGCTCTACCCACACACGCGCTCGTCCTGCTGGCATTTCAGGGTTTTTCGCTAGCAACTCTTCTGTTAACTTTGCGATATTTGCTTCCATATTACTTCCCTGCCTTTATCGGTGCTAAAATTGATACTGGTAGTGCTTCCTCGTAACGGTCGCCCCCTAAACGGTACCCCCAAGCAAAGCGTCCTTTTAAACGTTCTACCATAAAGTACTCCCCTGGTGAGCCATCGATTTTATACATTTCGCCTGGCACAATCGTATCTAGGTCCACTAAATATGCGGCTGCCATTAATGCTTTTCGCTCATATACAGCATACTCATTCACAATCCCTAGCTGTTCTGCTTTACGTGCTTTCTCTTTTAAACGTGCAATTTCTTCGCGTAACTCATGTTCTGTCATCGTCGCATAGTTTTTTTCCATCATGCTTCTTCTTGCTCCTTTTCTTCAATAAAACGATTGATTACTTCTATAGGAAAGCCCTTTTGGTAAAGAGCTTGCTTTACTTTTAAGTTGCGCTCAGTTCCTGCAAACTTGGCTGCATACTTGCTCCATATTTTTTCCCCTTGCGCGGCAATCATTTCTTCCCACTCATCTTCTTCACGCTCTAACGTAATGCGTTCTAACACATCGCTTACAATACTAAAGGAATACCCTTTTCGCAGCAACACATCTTGGATTTTTTGTTTCACTTGTGCCGGTGTTTTTCGGTTTCCTGCTCGTACTTCTTTCTCTGCTAATTGTATTGCAATTTCAAGTTGTTCTTCATATGAAAACGACTCAAGCACTTCATCTTGCAATGATTTGTCGATTCCTTTTTTCTTTAAATCTTGCCTGATAGCATGGGGACCTTTTTTCATTGTGCGTTTTTTTGTTTCCAGCAATGCTTTGGAATACGTTTCATCATTTAAAAATCCAAGTGCCTCGAGTTTACGGATCGCTTCTAACACAACGGCTTCTCCGTATCCCGCATCCTGCAATTTTTTCTTTACTTCATATTCACTCCGCATTTGAAAACTTAAAAACGATAGGGCTTTATTAAAGGCTTTCGCAATCTCATCCTCGTATGTAATTTCATCGATATCAAACTGCTCGAGCACTTTGCCTTTTATTAAGCCAAATTTAATAAGTGTACCTTCATCTACTGCAAACGCATATTCATCGTTCAAATAAATATTATACCGCTCTTTGTTATTTTTTTGACGACCTATTTTTGTAATAACCTGCATGCGTTCACCTTCCTTTTCTCTCTAGTATACATATTTTTACGAAACGTTTCACGATTGGATATAATAGGGAAAGAAAAGCTTTGGAGGTGCTGGAAATGAAAGTAGCAATTTCAGGTGGTACAGGATTAGTTGGCAAAAGACTATGTGCATTATTAAAAGCACGTGGCGATGAAGTGATTGTCTTAACGCGAGGGAAAACAAAAGAAGAAAATAGCATTCGCTATGTAAAATGGCTCGGTGGCGAAACACCGGAAAAAGAGTTAGAAGGTATTGATGCATTCGTCAATTTAGCAGGTGTATCCTTAAATGAAGGACGCTGGACAGAAGAACGAAAAAGTGCTATTTATACTAGTCGAATGAACGCAACGGATGAAGTCATTCGCATCATTGAAAATTTAGAAACAAAGCCACAAGTACTTGTCAACGCAAGTGCAATCGGTATTTATCCATTTTCCACATCGAATGTTTATACAGAAAACGAAGTAAATTTAGCAAAAAATTTCCTGGGAAAAACAGTAGCTGATTGGGAGGAGCGAGCGAGTCGCGCAGCTACGTTAGGCGTTCGCGTTTGTTTAATGAGGCTTGGTGTAGTACTAGCACGGGATGCGGGCGCACTACCATTAGTTGCCTTGCCTTATCAGCTGTTTGTAGGTGGGACAGTAGGCTCAGGTGAGCAATGGCTATCTTGGATTCATGTGGATGATGTGTGTGGGGCCATCATTCACGCAATCGAAAAGCCTGAACTAGCAGGACCAATCAACGTTACATCACCGAATGCAAAACGGATGAAAAAATTTGGAAAAACAGTCGGGCATGCGTTAAATCGTCCACACTGGCTCCCTGTTCCAAGCTTTGCATTAAAACTCACACTCGGCGAAAAAAGTCAGCTTGTATTAGAAGGACAGTATGTCGTACCTGAAAAACTGCTACAATCAGGCTATCAATTTAAATTCGCATCCTTAGAAGATGCCATTGTTGATTTGTATAATATGTAGATAAGAAAAAACATCAAATAATAACCCCAATCACTCTTAGAAAGACATATCTCGACTAAAATAGTTCGAGATAATGTCTTTCTTATATGAAGATCCATAATTTTCAAACTCCCTTTCACATTCACACCATGAAAATCCATGTATAGTAAAACGATACGGTCGCAACCTACGTGTAAAAAGGAGGTTGCATTTTTTATGAAAAAAACAATTGGTCTTGCTGTTAGTATTACCATCATTTTGTTTTCCATCGTATCATTTGCTTTTGCAGATGAACTGCACTGGGGATTCAAAAAAGCATCCGGTGGTGCACAAATTGAAATTGGCAGTGAGCTTGAAAATATGCTGACGAAATATGATGCTATCTACCGTGGTGATCCAGAGTCCAAAACGATTTACTTAACATTTGATAACGGATACGAAAACGGCTTTACCGAAAGGATTTTGGATACATTAAAAAAAGAGGATGTCTCCGCTACATTTTTCTTAACAGGTCATTACGTAACGAGTGCCTCTGATTTAGTGAAACGAATGGTGAAAGATGGACACATTATCGGCAACCATTCCGATAAACATCCGAACATGGCTCGTTTATCCGAAGCACAGATGGTGACAGAATGGAAAAATTTCGATAAAAAGCTAAAAGAGGTAGCAGGTATCGAACGCACGTACTATACACGTCCACCAGAAGGCGTCTACAATGAAGCTGTGCTCGCAGCCGGGTTAAAGCATGAATATCGTCATATTTTCTGGTCGATTGCCTTTAAAGACTGGGAAAAGGATGTACGCCGTGGTGGAGACTATGCCTACAACGAACTTATGAAGCAGCTACACCCAGGAGCGATTATTTTAATGCACACGGTTGCGGAAGATAATGCAGATGCCATTCCAAAATTTATTAAAGATGCGAAAGCACAAGGATACACATTCGGCTCATTAGATGATTTATATAAAAAATAATTTAGTTCCACCTGCTTCCTTTTCTTTCGCTCTTCCGTCCGTTATAATAATGCGATGAACTTAAAGGACGTGAAGGCAATGAATCAAGTAACAATGGAAATCGGTCAAAAATTTCCGTTAACGATTAAACGGCTCGGCATTAATGGAGAAGGTGTTGGCTTTTATAAACGCAATGTTGTATTCGTAAAAGGCGCAATTCCTGGAGAAGAAGTAACCGTTAAAGTAACAAAGCTTCAGCGGAATTTTGCGGAAGCAGAAATTTTAACGATTCGTAAACGTAGCGAATCTCGTCAAGAGCCACCATGTGCTGTGTATGAACAGTGCGGTGGTTGTCAATTGCAACATATGACATACGAGGCTCAGCTTCTAAATAAACGAGATATCGTCGTACAAGCGATGGAAAAATACGCGCGCGATATCGCAGAACATACAGAAATCCGCACAACACTTGGTATGGACAATCCATGGAATTATCGCAACAAAAGTCAGTTCCAAGTACGAAAAGAAGGTAAGCGTGTATACGCTGGTCTTTTCACAGAAGGCTCAAATAAGCTGTTAAACATTAACGATTGCTTAGTACAGCACCCGATTACATCGCGTATTACAGTAGACGCGCGTAAAACATTACAAAAGCTAGGGATTACGATTTATGACGGGAAAACATTAAACGGTCTCGTGCGTACAATCGTCGTCCGTACAGGCATGCGCACAGGTGAAACACAACTTTGTATCGTTACAACACGCAATGAATTCCCACATAAAGAAGAGTTTATTGCCCGTATGAAAAAGCTACACCCAGCGATTGTCTCGATTACACAAAACATTAATCGTGAAAAAACGTCACTGATTTTTGGTGATGAAACGATTGTATTAGACGGCAAGGAAACGATTCATGAAGAATTAGGTGAATTAGCGTTTGATTTATCGTCTCGTGCATTCTTCCAATTAAATCCTGAACAAACTGTTCATTTATATAATGAAATTAAAAAAGCAGCCGCGCTGACAGGGAAAGAAACAGTTGTAGATGCGTACTGCGGTGTTGGTACAATTGGTTTATGGCTAGCAGGCGAAGCGAAAGAAGTGCGCGGCATGGACATCGTACCGGAAAGCATTCAAGATGCAAAAGCGAATGCACGTAACCATGGCTTTAAACATGCTCGCTATTACACAGGGACAGCTGAAGACTGGTTAGCTCGTTGGCGCCGTGAAGGCTTTACACCGGATGTCGTAACAGTCGACCCACCGCGCACGGGCCTCGCGCCAAGCTTTATTAAAACCGTATTAAAGATTCAACCAAAACGCATTGTGTATACATCTTGTAACCCTTCCACACTGGCAACGGATTTAAAAGAGCTCTCAAAGCTTTATGAGGTGAAATACATTCAACCAGTGGACATGTTTCCTCAGACGAGTCATGTGGAATGTGTCTCACAACTCATTTTAAAAGAAAAAAGATAGTACTTTTAAATTTTCATTTCGCCTACAAGCAGGCAGTGATTATTTGATAAAAACATGTAACACATTCATGAATAAAAAGTGACTAGTAGGTCATACTAAGTTCGGTTCCACTTCTAATCGATCATGAAACAGGAGGGTTACTACGATGAGTAAATCTGGCGCAAAAGATTCAACATCACAGGATGATCCGCCACGTTACGTTTCATGAATGATAAGTGTCACCTAGAGGCTTTCCTAAAAAGGGAAGCCTCTTTTCATTTGTTTGCAAATAAGCATTCATAAAGCCATGTCCGCTTTTAGTAGTTCTCCATTCTACTTTTCATATTGTTATCCTGTTCTAATAAAACATAGGAGTGAGAACATATCTTTTTTTTAATAAGAATAAACTAGGCTTTTTCCCTACAGCTCCCAAAATTATTTATTATTTTTAGGCGCTCACCACCTATCTTTTCCTTCCATATGCTATACAAAAAGGAAAAGAGGGAGACTATGGGGATTGAGTTAGTGGCTCTCCATTGGATATATATTGTATTCATCGTCCTCATCATAGGATTTATGGTGAAACGACTCGATACAACGCTGATTTGTATTTTAGGGATTTTCATTATTGCGATTGTAGCAACCGGGGATCTGACGGCTTCCATTAGTGGGGTGTTTAATAGCTTCATTTATGCCATTACCGAGCTATTATCAACCATTCTTATCATTTCCATTATTGTGGCGATGAGTCGTGTACTCGCCAAAACAGGGATTAATGAAGTAATGGTCGCGCCATTTACAAAAATCATTAAAAATGCAACACTGGCATATTGGACGATTGGGATTTTAATGATGATCATTTCTTGGTTCTTCTGGCCATCGCCAGCTGTCGCACTTTTAGGGGCTGTGCTACTCCCCGTTGCGATACGGGCTGGACTTCCTGCACTTGGTGTTGCTGTAGCAATGAACTTGTTTGGTCACGGCATTGCATTGTCGAGTGATTTCGTCATTCAAGGAGCACCAAAGCTAACAGCAGATGCAGCGGGGATTCCAGTAGCAGATGTCGTTGCTGCGAGCATACCACTTGTTATAACAATGGGCGTTGTCACAACGCTTGTTGCCTACTTCTTATTAAGACGCGATATGAAACGTGGAAAACTGGAATTAGTCGGAGCATACGAAGGCGAAATCGAGCAAGAAAAAACAGAAGATTTACTCACGATGACACAGAAACGATTTTTTGCGATTTTAATCCCGATAGCGTTTATTTTAGATGTAGTCGCGATGGCTATATTCAACTTACAAGGCGGGGATGCCACTGCTTTAATAGGTGGTACATCGGTATTCATTTTACTACTACTGTGTATCATTGCTCATAAGAAGAAAGGGCTTGAGGAAACAACTAATTATTTTGTTAAAGGTTTTCAATTCGGCTTTAAGGTGTTTGGTCCTGTTATTCCAATTGCAGCTTTCTTCTATCTCGGTGACTCCGGCTTCACGGCCATTATCGGGGATTATTTACCAAAAACATCTCACGGCATTGTGAATGATCTTGGTGTGGCTTTAGCCGCAATCGTCCCTCTTACTAAAGAAATCGCCGTTATGACGCTAACAGGAGTAGGCGCTATTACAGGATTAGATGGCTCTGGATTTTCAGGGATCTCACTCGTTGGGTCCATCGGTAATTTATTCGGGACTGCGATTGGAGAAGGCACCGCTACCTTAACAGCACTTGGTCAAATTGCGGCCATTTGGGTTGGTGGTGGAACGCTTATCCCGTGGGCACTCATCCCAGCCGCGGCCATTTGTAATGTCAGTCCGTTTGAGCTTGCCCGGAGAAACCTTATCCCTGTTGTCATTGGATTAATTGTTACAACCATCGTCGCTGTATTTTTAATTTAAATTTAGTTATTTACAAAGAGGCAATCACCCTTGCCTCTTTTTACTGTGCTTATAAGTACTCATCAAACATACAACCGCAAACAAATTAATCGCTTCTTCATCTCTAAATCTATATAATACCCATATAGGTATAATAGGAGGTGAAGAAGTGAAACAGCAATCCGCAACGAATCATACGAGATTTCATCCATTACAGCATTTTGTCTGGCTACCATTAAGCTTTGTTATGCTTTTGTCTATTATCATATACATAGTTTATAATGTTATGCATAAAACATTTTCAGTAGCATTGCTCATTTTACTAGGTGTCGTAATATTAGCTATTATTCCAGGTATGCTTGCGCGTATTTATGCGTTAACACTACAAGATCGTTTAATTCGTACAGAAGAACAATTGCGCTACTATATGTTAACAAATAAACGTATTGATAATCGCATTACAACACAACAACTCATCGCATTACGTTTTGCATCCGATGAAGAGTATGTACAACTAGTAGAAAGAACGTTAATAGAAAACCTATCAACAACAGATATTAAACAAGCTATCCAAACGTGGCGAGCTGATCACCATCGTGTGTAGCAGTTTTATACCTTGTTATGTATAAGGTGTAGAAGGGAGTCGATTTCATGAATCAAAAGAATTCCGCTGTGTTCGATCAATATATCAGCTCAACTGCTGCACAGCAAAAACTTTATAAACGGACATTAATCATCGTATTGATGTCTCAAATATTTGGCGGGGCAGGGCTTGCAGCGGGGATTACGGTAGGTGCTTTACTAGCAAAAGATATGCTCGGAACGGAAAGCTTTGCTGGATTACCTTCTGCACTGTTTACACTCGGTTCAGCACTCGCCGCATTTATCGTAGGACGACTTTCACAACGGTTAGGACGTCGATACGGGCTCTCTTTTGGCTTCATCGCTGGAGGGATTGGGGCAATTGGTGTCATATTTGCGGCCAATCTCAATAGTGTCGCATTATTATTTATTGCGTTATTTATTTACGGGGCAGGTACTTCGACAAACTTACAGGCACGCTATGCAGGAACTGATTTGGCCAATGAAAAGCAACGAGCAACAGCGACAAGTATCGCTATGGTGGCTACAACATTTGGTGCAGTTGCAGGACCAAATTTAGTGACGCCGATGGGAAAAGTAGCAACAGCTTTCGGTATGCCCGCTTTAACTGGACCGTTCATGTTAGCGGCAGTGGCTTATATTTTAGCTGGTCTGACACTGTTCATTTATTTGCGTCCCGATCCATTACTTGTGGCGAAAGCCATCGCAGAACAACAAGAACAGCAACAGATGAAATTAACGAATACCGTTAACGGCACACAACAGAAAGTAAATCGTATTGGCATTTTCGTTGGAGCCCTTGTATTAGTACTGTCACATGTTATTATGGTTTCGATTATGACGATGACACCGATTCATATGCAAGGACATGGCAGTAGCTTAAGTGCAATCGGCATGGTCATTGGATTACACGTTGCGGCGATGTATTTACCGTCACTCGGTACGGGATTACTCGTTGATAAAGTAGGACGCACATTTGTCGTCATTGCTTCTGGTATTACATTAGCATTAGCAGGCTTGTTAGCCGCTTTCGCACCAGGTGATTCGCTAATTTGGTTAGCCATTGCACTCATGTTATTAGGATTAGGTTGGAATTTTGGCTTAATTAGTGGGACAGCCATTATTATTGACTCCACGACGATTCACAACCGTGCCAAAACACAAGGCTCCATCGACGTATGGGTAGCGCTAGGTGGATCAGCTGGTAGTCTGTTATCTGGTGTCGTAGTTGCCTATTCAAGTTATGCTTATTTAGGATTTATCGGTACTTACTTAGCCCTATTTTTAGTCCCTGTTGTTATTTGGGCTCACATAAAGAAAAAAAATAAAATGGTGAATTCATCAGCCTAAAAACACGGTAAGCAAAAACCAGCACGATTAATCAGTGCTGGTTTTAAGTTTATATTATTTTGCTGCTGCTTTAGATTGTCGTTCCCATTGCTGGAGAGATGGGTATGGGTCAAATGCCCATTCTGTTCTCCCATTAAATTTATAAATACCGTAATGCAAGTGCGGTGGGAATTTGCCTGATGTACCCTCTTTCCCATACCCAGAGCTTCCCACATAACCAAGGATTGTACCTGGCTCGACGATCTCCCCTACTTTGATGCCTTTGTTATAATAGGCAAGATGCGCATAATAATGATACGAGTTATGGTTGTCCCGTACACCGACACGCCATCCACCGAAGTCATTCCATCCCATTACTTCCACAATACCATACGAGGTTGATACAACAGGTGTGCCATAGCTAGCGAAAATATCGGTCCCTTCATGAATCCTTCTTCCACCCCAGCCTCGATTAGCACCCCACGTTCCTCTATAGCTATAATGATGCTTTACGGGAATCGGAAAGGCATGTGTATCTAAATCAATCGTATTATAATGTTTATACAGCTTTGCCATCGTGACAATTTGGTTCACGGCTTTTTCACTTTGGTAATATTCCCACAGCGCTAATTTAAAGTTTTCTTCCCCTAATCCAAATTGCCCTAAATAACTCGCCATGGTAAAGAGGATATCTTCATCATCATCACGACTTGCCACCCCATCACTATTGCCATCCAGTCCCATCCCACCAAAATAACCGATTGTCACGGGAGATGTATCGTCACTTGATGGATTTAATGGCCCCGACCAGTATTCCTCTGAAAACTGGATAGCGATTAGACTGTCGCGCTTCGGAATATCAGAACGAACCGATTGTATATTTCGTTCGTATTGGTCAACCGCAGCTAAAAAGTACCAAGGAACAAGTAACTCTCCAAAATGTACGTAATGCGCGAGACGTTGCTCCAAAATTTCTTCCTTAGATGGCTCTTCATTTGCTGATGCACTAGTTGAAAAAACAGTGTTCCCAAACATAACTAATGCAAAAAAGGGAACAAGATATCGTCCCAAAAGACCAAACCTCCTTTTCCTTTTCTTTAGGATAACCGAATTTTTCTTTCCCATGAGTACATGTAATTTTTTTACATATTTTATTTGTAGCAATTATTCCTTTTTTATTGTGCTTTTACTCTTATCGGGATTTGACTTAAAAATTACATTTGTATACGTTGCTCTTTTTTATGCATATGCTTTATATAAACATACACATATTACATGAAATCTGTTTCTCTATAATGATTATGGAGGTGTAATGGCATTGATTAAAATTACAGCAGATAGCACTTGCGACCTCCCTCCAACAATTTTGAGTGCATTAGAGATAACAATTAATCCGCTACATGTTTTAGTAGATAACGCAAACTTCCGTGACGGCATTAACATCACACCACAAGATCTATTTAAGTATGTAGAAGTAGAAAATAAAAAATGTACAACAGCAGCTATTAATATTTATGAATACGAGGGATTTTTTGCTCCATTTGCAAAAGAATATGAGGCGGTAATTCATATTAATGTAGGTGCTCGCTTTTCTTCCTGTTATGCAAATGCAAAAATGGCAGCACAGCGTTTCGATAATGTGTATATTATCGATTCACAAAATTTTTCAACTGGTAGTGGGCATCTTGTATATGATGCAGCGTTATTAGCAAAACAAGGCTCTTCCGCTGAGGAAATTGTCGAGAAGATTGAAGCACTTGTCCCCAAACTTAATACAAGTTTTCTGATGGATCGTTTAGATTACTTAAAAAAAGGTGGTCGTTGTACAAATATCGAGCTATTTGCCACAACATTATTAAAAATTAAGCCTGCGATTGAAGTAAGGAATGGAGAAATGGTTGTAGGTAAAAAATATCGTGGCACCCTTTTAAAATGCTTAGAAAAGTATATAAAGGACCGATTCCAAAATAATAAAGACATCGATTACAGTCGTTTATTTATTACACATTCGATGTGTCCACCTAAAATCGTTGAACAAGTGAAAGCTTGGGTTATTCAATATGCACAGTTTCATGAAGTCATCGAAGCCTATGCTGGTACGGCACTATCTGTACATGCTGGTCCCAACACACTCGGCCTTTTCTATAAGCGAACATAAATCGTATATTTATTTTAGAACCCTTCATTTTTTCTAATCAGTGTAATCGATCACTTTATAAGGAATCGTTTACGCTTTTTTCTTGGCCAAAAAATTTCAAGCGTTTTACCTATTTTTAATATTCGTATGTTTACATTAACTTTATATACAGGAAAATAGAAAGGTCGATTTTTCATGAATTTTAAAAATTTTATTGAACATCCACTCTTTTCAAAGGCTATTATGACATTCATTGTTATTAATGCGATTTTGATTGGTCTAGAAACGTATCCAACGATTTATAATGATAACCAAATGTTTTTCAAAGTGTTTGATATTGCTTTACTTAGTATTTTTACAATCGAGATTATATTAAAAATAATCGTTTATAAAGGAAAGTTCTTTGTAAATGGTTGGAATGTATTTGATTTTACGATTGTAGCACTCAGTCTTCTTTTTATCGGCTCAAGCTTTATTAGTGTCCTACGTATTTTACGTGTGCTACGTATACTACGAACATTATCGACCTTTCCTTCATTACGTAGAATCGTCAATGCCTTATTTATGTCCATCCCGATTATGGGGAGTACTTTATTGTTGATGATGATTATGTTTTATATTTATAGCATTATCGGTACCCTGTTTTTTGGTAACACATCTCCTGAGTATTTTGGGAATTTGCAGCTCTCACTGTTAACATTATTCCAAATATTTACACTTGAAGCATGGGCAAGTGAAATATTCCGCCCAATTTTCGAAACACATAGCTGGTCGTGGATGTATTTTGCAAGCTTCATTATTTCAAGTGCATTTATTGTGGCAAACATCTTCTTCGGGGAACTTGTCAATAACGCGCAAAAACTATCTACAGAGCTTGAAACAGAAAACAATGCGATTGTCAACGAGCTGGATAGTGTACAAACCGAACTAATGAAATTACACAAACAAAACCAATTACTCCATATGAAATTAGATAAAATGACAAGACTAATGGAAGAAACAACTAAAGAAAAAGCACATGAAATATAGATTAATCCCAAATTACAAAAATCCACCTCGCTTGTGCGGAGGTGGATTTATCATTACAATTTAAATTGTTGTACTTCTGCATTCAATTGTTCTGCTAAAGCAGCTAATTGATCGGCACTTCTTACGACTTCTTCCATCGTGCTCACCGTTTCCTCTGTCGTGGCTGTCGTCTGTTCTACACCAGCAGCCGATTCCTCAGAAATGGATGCAATTTCGTCAATGGATGTACCGATTTCTTCTGTACTTGCTAACACATCATTTAAGTTAGCTGCAATCGTATCAATACTTTTAATCATATATTCTACAGCGCCAGAAATATCATTAAATGTTTCATTTGTTTCAGTAATTTGTTCTGTTCCTTTTTTCACTTCATTATAGCCATCTTGCAATGAACGCGTGACATTCCCTGTTTCTTGTTGGATACGACCCACAATCGCTGAAATGTCCGCTACTGAAAACTGCACTTGCTCTGCCAGCTTACGTACTTCATCTGCTACAACCGCGAACCCTTTCCCATGCTCTCCTGCACGTGCTGCTTCAATAGCGGCGTTTAACGCAAGCAAGTTCGTTTGATTTGAAATATCGTCAATAACAGATACAAGTTTTGAAATTTCTGCTGATTGCTCATTGAGTTCCTCTACTTTGCGAACGGACTCTAATACAATCTCATTGATGGTAGACATTTGCTCCGTTGAGCTCGTCATTAATCCTTTACCGGATTCTGTTAGTTTTTGAACTTGACTGGAATTATTTTTTAGTGTCATACTTTCTTGTGTTGTTTCTTGAATACGATGTGAAAACGTACGCATCGCCTCCGCTAAGTCTCCAGCAGTTGACGCTTGTGTTTCTGTCCCCGCTGCAAGCTCCTGCATAGTATAGACGACTTGCTCTGCCCCTGTTTTGACTTCATTTGAAGATTGTGCTAACTCTTCACTGCTTGAAGCAACGGTTACAGAAACTTCAGAAATGGATTGAATTGTAGATTTTAACTTATCATTCATACCATTTGCTGCTGTCATTAATGTACCCACTTCATCACGTCGTTGCCCTACCTGTAACGGTTCATTGCCTAAATGACCATCTGCTAGCTGTTGCATTCGATCTGCTACTGCTTGGATTGGTCTTGAAATTTGATTTGCTGTTAATAGCGCTAATACAATACCAATTACGGTAATTGCTAAACTAACGACTAGCCCTATTATTTTATTATTTGAACTTGTCTGTACTACATCATTTCCAACTGTTTCAATGCTCTGTGCTCGCTCACTCGCCATTTTCTCATAACCCGTTCGGACTTCTGTGACAAGACTGTTAATCGCCGTTAAGTTTTTAAGTGCCTGTTCTGCATCACCACTTTGGTACACAGCAAATACATCATTTTCTACCCCATTACTCCATGTACGTGCCGTTTCGACTAACTTATTCCGTTCTTCTGTATTCACATATTGCTCAATGATGGCGTTATTTTCTTCTGCCAGTTTACGGTATTCATTAAACACATCTATGTAAGTAGCATCACCTGTGATTACATAGCTTAATGCTGCAGATAATCGAACACTTACTGAAGTAGCTAAATTTTGACTTGCATTTAAGATAACAATATCTTCTTCTACGAGGGATTCCGCTTTGTTTTCCATTTGCGTATTGGAGAAAAAATTATAGCCTGCAAATATAGCAAGAAATACTAGTAAAATAATAAATACACTTAGAATACGCGTTTTAAGTGATCTAAAATTGAGTAAAGCTAACATTTAAAAAACTTTCCTTCCTTTTTAGATTATTTTTTATATTATAACAAATACCATTCTATAACGATTCTTATAATGATTTCAAAAGTTTTTCTAATATACTGTAAAAAAGGTGTTTTTGGCATAACGGGCGTATAAATAGTCATTAACGCCTTATTCCTTATAGGGTATTAGAACTATATGACCAAACTTTACTAATATAACACTATTCTTATTAGTATAAGAAAACTAGAAATAATCTATAAGATATAGTAAATATAATTTCAACAATTTGGTGCCATTCAAAGTTAGCGTGATAACCTCTTTGTGTTTTTAAATCGATAATACACATTTGCACATAAGCCGATACATAAAATACTTGCAATTAATAATAAAAAACTCATGCCTTCTGCAAGTTGTAAATAAAGTCCCCCTAGTGTTGGTCCACTTAGACTACCCAAACTAAAGAAAATACCACAAAGGAGGTTTCCTGTTGGAAGTAATTCTTTCGGCGTTAAATCGGCCATATACGTAATCCCTAATGAAAATAAAGAGCCCACACTCATACCTGCAAAGGCAAAAATAGTAATCATCATCCAGTCCGAATGTTCGAAGTAACTACAGAAGAAAAATAAGATGGTGCCGCTGAAAAGCCCTCCTACAATCACGTTACTTCTCCCAATTTTATCGCCTAATATGCCAAGTGGAAGCTGCGTAACGATTGCCCCTATCGAAAAAGCCGTTAACATTAACGATACGGTTGCTACATCAAAATCCAGTCGCAATGCATAAACAGGAAATAACGAGTTCATCGAAGATTCTAAAAAGCCATAGACAAACGGTGGTAAGAAAGCAATCCAACTAAATGTAAATACTAATTTATACCGTTGCCACCCTGTACTTGTCGCATCTCCTTTTAATGCTGCTGGATGCTCATTTTTGACAAAGAATACAAGGGACCAAGCTAAAAGACAAAGCACGCTCGAAATGATAAATGGCAATGCTTCTGACACTTCGACAAGATTGACAAATAACGGCCCTACAGCAAAGCCAATTCCAAAGGATAAGCCGTAAATAGACATTTTCTTTCCTAGATTGCCATTGTTAGCATCCGATGTCACCCATGTTTGTGTTGCAAAGTGTAACGCATGATCTCCAATACCAATTAGCATGCGTAATAAAAACCAAAATGTCGCTGATTTCCAAAACGGGAATAGGAAAAGCGCTATAAACACGAACGCACCGCCCATTAAAATAATTGGTTTATACCCATACTTTCTTAATGGCTGTTCTATAAAAGGAGAGATCAATAAAGTCCCTATATATAAACCCGTTGCATTTAATCCGTTAAGAAAGGATGAGACGCCATCTGTTTCAAAAATAACGGAAATAAGCGGAAGTAACATTCCTTGTGAAAAACCTGAAATCGATACGATAATGACTAAAATCCAAAACTTTCGTTGTTCATAATTTGAGATACTGTTCATACTTGCCTCCACCTACTTCGATATCCGTACTATCTTATCATAGGATCTAAACAGGTATGTTAGCTAAATTTTTCTCATACTAAAAAACCCTAGCAAACTTTATGTTTAAAAGTTTACTAGGGTTTCAACTATTCCTATGGATCATAATGATTAAAAAGCTTAATCGGCAAGCTCAGCCGAAAAATCCTTCATCCTCCCTCCTTTTCCTGTGGGATTGAGTGTTCATTGTTTCGTATTTTCCATCCCCCCTTGTATTTGATATCTATAATCTATCACAATATTTCAATTTTGTAAATATTCAAAATTTAATAACGAGGTATGAAATTACTAAATTTCTCTCCATGCTATACAAACATTGAAATTTACATAAAAATTCGCTACGATAACCTTAACAGTTGAAAGGTGGCACATCTTATGTCAAATCCGCTTACAAACAAAGAACAGCAAGTAACTTATTTAAAAGAACGTTTAGAAATTTTTTTAGAAGTATTAGATGCAATTGACCCAGAAACAACAGATTTAGAAGATATCGACCGCTTAATCAAAATGATGGATGATTTAGAAGAAAAAATGGATCAATTCCAATCGCGCGACGAAAAATAAATGGTGAGGTAACATTACGTACTCGTAATGTTACCTCTTTTTTAATGACAGTCCCAATTATATAGTACACGGTCAAAACGTTTATGAATTAAATCTTCTTTAGAGATAAAGAAATTGCCAACTCCTACATCTCCCCACATAATATCAAAGTCATCATCCGTATCAAGTTGGAATAATAAAATGAGCTGTTCTTGATAATCTCCATACTCTCGTGGGTCTGCTTGTGTAAAGTACGGATATCCACCGATTTTATGTCCCTGCGTTTCAAGCTCTTCAAAATACAAATCGTGTAACTCGTATGAATCATCTTCAATACCGATTACTTGATCAAATCGAAAATCACTTAACGTCATCGGCTCTTCCGCTACATGAAATGTCATGCTATAAGAACAATCAAAATCAAAGGGTCCATATTGTTCTTCATCCGTTTCTAAAAACGCAAAATCTGTTAGTAGTTTACTCTCATCATCTACAATCGTTTCATGATACAGCACACGGAAGTTTTTTTGACTTTGTCCGTTATCAAAATCTAACCCCATCACATCATCTAATGGATGAATATAAAATTGTAAAATGCCTTGTTGCGGGAAATCATGTAATACTTGAGGGATTTCCGCAAAGTTAATTTGTGCAAGCAAGCGAAGTGGTTGTCCGTCTTCGCCTAGTGGATAAGTATCCTCCGCTAAAAAATAAGGTGTTCCCCCCACTTTACTACTAAACCGATTCGTTTCTTCATCTGATAAAGTAATGCGTACAACTGTATCTAACGTTTGTTCAATTTTTGTACGATAAGATTCTAACGCAACTGGAAAACTCACAATATTATCCTCCTTCACCCTACTATTCCCTTTATTGTAATATAAACAAATACCAAAATCAAACATTTGTTCCTGTTTTTATTTTGAAGCTCAGATGAAAGAACATATAATAGACAGAATTTTTCATTAGCGAATGTTGGTAGTTGTACGTGTGCTCTTTTTTTTATTCATTTAAACAGTTATAATGATTAATGGTTTGAAATAATATTATTTTTCTGGGGGGAAAAATAGAATGACATACTTACAAACTTTAGAAAAAAGCCTATATAATTTAGTGACTGAAACGTCTACTAACTTACCAAAAGACGTTCGTCGTGCGATTAAAGCGGCAAAAGAAGCAGAAAACGCTGGTACACGTGCAGCGATGTCTTTAGACACAATTACAACAAACATCGTAATGGCTGAAGATAACGTTTCTCCAATCTGTCAAGATACAGGTCTTCCAACATTTAAGGTGTATACTCCTGTAGGCGTCAACCAAATTGAGATCAAAAAAGCAATCCAAAACGCAATCGCTAACGCAACAGGTGATGCAAAATTACGTCCAAACTCAGTAGATTCTTTAACTGGTAAAAACTCTGGTAACAATATCGGAGCGGGTCTTCCAGTTGTTAAATTCGAGCAATGGGAAAATGATTACATTACAGTAAAGCTGATCCTTAAAGGTGGCGGCTGTGAAAATAAAAATATCCAATACTCACTTCCATGTGAATTAGAAGGTCTTGGCCGCGCTGGTCGTGACTTAGATGGTATCCGTAAATGTATCCTACATTCAGTATGGCAAGCTCAAGGACAAGGCTGTTCAGCTGGCTTCATCGGTGTTGGCATTGGTGGGGACCGTTCTTCTGGTTACGATCTTGCAAAAGAGCAATTATTCCGTCATGTAGATGATGTAAACCCAATCGAAGACTTAGCAAAATTAGAGGCTTACATCGTTGAAAAATCAAACACATTTGGCGTTGGTACAATGGGCTTCGGCGGTGAAGCAACATTACTAGGCTGTAAAATCGGCGTAATGGACCGCTTACCAGCATCATTCTTCGTATCAGTAGCTTACAACTGTTGGGCATACCGTCGTATGGCAATCGACATCAACCCAGAAACAGGCGAAATCATGAACTGGCACTACCAAGAAGGTGAAAAAATCACTTTCCGCGACGAAGAACAAACAGCTGCTACAACGGACAATAAAGTAGTAGAGCTGGTTGCTCCAATCACAGAAGAACAAATTCGCGAACTTAAAGTTGGGGATGTAGTGAAAATCACAGGTCGCATGTACACTGGCCGTGACGCAATCCACCACCACTTAATCGGAGAAGGCGTCGAAGCTCCTGTTGATTTAAATGGTCAAATTATTTACCACTGTGGTCCTGTTATGGCAAAAGACGAAGAGGGGAACTGGACAGTTAAGGCTGCTGGTCCAACAACATCTATTCGTGAGGAGCCATACCAAGGCGATATTATGAAAAAGTTCGGTATCCGTGCGGTTATGGGTAAAGGCGGTATGGGTCCAAAAACACTTGCTGCTCTTAAAGAGCATGGTGGCGTATACTTAAATGCTATCGGTGGTGCTGCTCAGTACTACGCTGATTGCATCAAATCAGTAGATGGTGTTGACTTAATGGAATTCGGTATTCCTGAAGCAATGTGGCACTTATCAGTAGAAGGCTTTACAGCAGTTGTAACAATGGATTCACACGGTAATTCATTACACGCTGATGTAGAAAAATCTTCATTAGATAAATTAGCAATGCATGCAGAGCGTGTCTTCTAATCTAATCATTGAATACAATAAACTCGTAACGAAAAATTTTCGTTACGAGTTTTTTATTGCAATCCTTTTCCAAAAGATGTATCCTTTATTTATAATAATTATAAAAAAGTAATAAATAAAAATAAATGAAATCTTTTATCAATTAGCTTAAAATAAAGGTTTTGATACTGAATTTCATTATCAAGGAGGTCTTTGTGATGGATTCTAATCGAGAATCTTTATCATTAATTGAGAAAACCAAAGAACATATTGAACTGATTGCTGCGCTAACAGCAGGTCTTATTTTATTACTTGCTTGGCGCATGGATGCAGTTGGACTTGAAACAGCAGCGATTATTGCGTATATTTCCGCCTACGTAATCGGTGGTTTCGCGAAAGCAAAGGAAGGGATCACAGAAACAGTTCAAACGCGTCAACTAAATGTAGAAATTTTAATGATTTTAGCTGCCATTGGTTCGGCCATTATCGGTTATTGGGTGGAAGGCGCGATTTTAATTTTCATCTTCGCTGTGAGTGGTGCACTTGAAACATACGCCATGAATAAAAGCCACCGCGAAATTTCAGCCTTAATGGAATTACAACCAGAAGAAGCTTGGCTTGTCCGTGGTACATTTGAGCCGATCAAAGTAGCGGTAAGCGAATTACAATTAGGCGACCATGTTCTTGTAAAACCAGGTGAACGCATTTCTGTAGATGGGGTCATTTTTAAAGGGCATTCAACAATCGACGAAGCCGCTATTACAGGTGAATCAATGCCTATCACAAAAGAAACAGGCGAATCTGTATTTGCTGGGACAGTGAATTTAAACGGTGCTTTAACGATTAAAATGACAAAGCGAAATGATGAAACACTATTCCAAAAGATTATTACACTCGTTCAGTCAGCACAAAGTGAGAAATCTCCTTCTCAACAATTTATCGAGCGATTCGAAAGCATTTATGTAAAAGGAGTACTAGTTACAGTCGGCCTTATGTTGTTTTTGCCACATTATATCGTGGGCTGGGATTGGTCCACAACGTTTTATCGTGCAATGGTATTACTTGTCGTTGCTTCTCCATGTGCACTCGTAGCATCTGTTATGCCTGCAACGTTAGCAGCCATTTCAAATGGCGCACGAAATGGTATTTTATTTAAAGGTGGCGTTCATCTTGAACACTTTGGCCATTTAAAAGCATTAGCTGTCGATAAAACAGGGACACTGACAGAGGGAAAACCGGTTGTAACGGACTTTTTAGTACGAGATCATGTGGAAACAGAAGAGGCGCTAGCCATTTTAGCCACGATTGAGGACCAATCTATACATCCCCTCGCTGAAGCTATTTCTCGTTATGCAGATACGCTGCACATTACGCGTCATCGAAACGTAACGATTCAAGATATACCTGGTCATGGACTTGAAGCAACAGTAGATGGTGTACAGTACAAAGTCGGTAAACCAGACTTTATTGGACGTGAAGAAGTAGAACAGTTTGCTAACGGTGCATTAAATCGTCTCTCATCTGAAGGGAAAACAGTTATTTTCATGCGAGATGAATCGGGCATTTTAGCTGCTGCCGCATTGAAAGATACCGTGCGTGAAGAAGCGAAGACAGCTATCAGCGCTTTACAAGAGCTTGGCATTCGTGTCGTTATGTTGACTGGAGACAATCAGCATACAGCCAGTGTTATTGCACAGGAATCGGGAGTAAATGATTTTGTGGCTGAATGCTTACCTGAAACAAAGGTAAACTATATTAAACAATACAATGAACAATATCACTATGTCGGGATGGTTGGGGACGGCATTAACGATGCCCCTGCTTTAGCAACAGCTTCTGTCGGCATTGCAATGGGGGGCGGTACTGATGTAGCGCTCGAAACAGCAGACGTTGTATTAATGAAAAATAATTTATCGAAAATTGCCTATGCCGTGCGTATGTCACGAAAAATGCAGCGCATCGTAAAGCAAAATATGTTTTTCTCGATTGCTGTGATTATGTTACTTGTCATCTCTAACTTCTTTCAAGCAATTAACTTACCGCTTGGTGTCATCGGACATGAAGGCAGTACCATTTTAGTTATTTTAAACGGATTACGTATGTTGCGAAATATGTAAAAAGCGAGCAGGGGGCTTATCCCCTACTCGCTTTTTAACATTCTTGAGAATCGATGCTTGCATTGTTTGTTTTACTCATTCGCCTCTTCTTCACTACAACATTGATTAATCCGCCCAAAATTAAAATCATCCCTGTAAAATAGAGCCATAGCATTAACACGATTACACCACCGATGCTACCATATGTCGCACTATAATTGCCAAAATTATTAACATAAAACGAAAATCCATATGTTAAAATAAGCCAACCAGCTGTAGCAAAAATAGCACCTGGCAGTACGCTAGCGCACTTTAAACGTGGGTTTGTGTTCGGGACAATCCAATACATGATGATCATAATAAGAAAAATCATTAGCGGTGGTATTAACCAGCGAAACGTATTCCAAATCGATTCAAATGAATTGGCTACACCGATATAGGAAAATAATAAGTTTCCGATTTGCTTGCCGAAAACCGGAAATACGAGCGCTACTAAAATAATAAATACAAAAGCGAATGTAAAGAGCAGTGACCAAGTTCGGTGCAAAACACCTACTTGTGCCTCTACCTCATACGCTTGATTTAACGCCTTCATTAACGCATTAATCCCTTTAGAAGCGGACCAAATCGTGCCGATAATCCCGATAGAAAGTAAACCACTATTTTGATGTGTTAGCACTTGCATTAATGTTCCCTCAATCAGGGAATATACCTCTTCTGGCATTACATCGCCTAAAAACAAAAAGACGTGCTCCTGCTTTAAATTTAAGTATGGGAGCAGCGTCACCATAAAAATAAGT
This sequence comes from Lysinibacillus sp. RU7, assembly GCF_057837305.1. Classification (NCBI taxonomy): domain Bacteria; kingdom Bacillati; phylum Bacillota; class Bacilli; order Caryophanales; family Bacillaceae; genus Lysinibacillus; species Lysinibacillus sp. RU7. Next base: position 38,622 of record NZ_JBYQFK010000004.1, read on the forward strand.
AACGGAAAAAATGATAACAAAAAGAAGTAGGCGAGTTGCGCACCCATTCCCGACATATCCACACGTTGAATGCCGACCATTAAATCTTGAAAGAAGCCTTTTACAGTTGTCCGATCGATTTCAGCTTCCTCTGGTGCTACAAATGATTTTACGAAAGTGACTACTGCATGAGAGGCAGTATTTTTTTGTTCTTTCATAAAAGTTCACCCCTTCTTCAAAACACCTGCACTATGCATCTGCATCTTTTTTCGAAAAAGCCTCTTTTGTTTCCGTTACAAGACTCATGACTGTTTGAGGTAACGCTTTTGCGTCTTCAATTTTTGTCATAACTACACCCATATTTTGCTGAGTTGACGAATAGACAGATTGGAATTGCTCTACCTTTGTTTCGAGAAGTTGCATGAATTCATCACGATTTTGTGTATAGTACGTTACTGTATCTTTCATTTTTTTTGATGTTTCGATTGTGTGCTCACGCGTTGCTTTGTCTAGCATACTAATCGCAGCGCCTGCCATAGCACCGATTAAAATTGCAGGTACTAACTTACTTTTCACCATAGCTATTCCTCCCCTATGTCCTTTTATGCTGAAATACATTGTATCAAAAGGTGATGCTATGTTTATTTTAAACAGTTTTGCACCTTTTTGAAAGTAATGGGCAAGTAAATTTACGCTTCATAAAGCATTTTTTTCGTCATACCACCATCAATGATGATATTTGTGCCCGTAATAAAATTATTTTCTGGATTCGTTAAATATAAACATGCTTGCGCAATATCTTCAGGCTTTCCAACGCGCATGGATAAATGCTGCTCATGATCAATTGCTCGTAAAGCTTCATAATTTTGCGTTTCAATCCACCCTGGTGAAATACAATTCACGGTAATACGTTGCTTTGCAAAAGATGCGGCAAGTGCATGTGTCAATGCTATGATACCACCTTTACTGGCTGCATATGCCTCTGTATATTCCTCTGATTGAAAAGCCCGTGTAGAAGCCATCGATACAATCGCTCCACCCTTCATATATTTTGAAGCTTCGCGGGCACATAAAAATACACTACGCAAATTTGTATTTATTACATCATCCCATACCTCAAGTGAAAGTTCCGTTGGTGGTGTGACAACGAATTTCCCGGCATTATTAATCAATATATCAATTGTACCGAATCGTTCAACGGTTTGTGCCATTAAAGCTTGTATATCCTGTTCACTTTTGACATCTGTTCGGATAAAATGCACCGTTGTATCAGCTGGTTCCTGTAAATCTGCTACAATTACAACGGCTCCTTGCTCAACATATTTCCGCGCAATCGTACGCCCAATTCCTTGTGCACCACCTGTGACGATGACCACTTTATTTTTAAACATCGAACCGCCTCCTTCCTTGCAAACGTATCACGTATTCAGCTGATTTTCAAACGGATTAGGAGTTGACTTTACTATAACAAAATGAAATGATATGTTCGTACACGCAGAAAGGTAGGTTAGATTATGGATTTATCTACACCATCACAAGACAATGTCATTTATATGATTGAACAAATGAAAGAAAAGCTTCGTATGGTAAATGTGGATGCAATGAAGCCCGAACATTTCAGCGAAGAAAACTATGAAGATTTACTATATTTATATGAAATGGTCATGAAGCGCGATTCATTTACACCAAGTGAAATGCAGGCAATTGTCGCAGAACTTGGCTCATTCCGCAAATAAAAATAGGACGGCTCTAACTAGAGCTGTCCTATTTTTATGAAAAAGATTATTTCCTCGGAAATGTTGTCGAAATTACTTATTTAATGCGACAGCAATCGCCGCACCAATACGCGCATTATTTTTTACAAGCGCAATATTCGCCTCTAGTGATTTCCCTTCCGTTAACTCTTTTACTTTGCCAAGTAAGAAAGGTGTGACTTCTTTTCCAGCAATACCGCGTTCCTCTGCTTCTGTTAATGCACGTTCAATAATGCCGTTAATAAACGCCGCATCTAGTGCCTCTGCTTCAGGAATTGGATTTGCAATAACAGCGCCTCCACGTAGACCTAAATCCCATTTTGCACGCATCATATTTGCTACTTCTTCTGCTGAATCTGCACGGAAATTCACATCGAATTGTGATTCGCGTGTATAGAAAGCTGGTAGCATATCTGTACCATAGCCAATGACAGGCACACCTTTTGTTTCTAAATATTCTAATGTTAAACCAATATCTAAAATCGATTTAGCACCTGCACAAACAACGGCTACATTTGTCACCGCTAATTCCTCTAAATCAGCAGAAATGTCCATTGTTGTTTCTGCACCACGGTGCACACCACCGATACCACCTGTAACAAATAACTCGATTCCTGCAAGCTCTGCACAAATCATTGTGGCAGCTACTGTTGTTGCCCCTAATTTTTTCGTTGCTAGTAAATAACCTAAGTCGCGACGAGATGTTTTTGCAACACCTTGCGCGTTCCCGAACATTTCTAATTCTTCATCTGATAAACCGATTTTAATTTGTCCATCGATTAATGCAATGGTTGCCGGCACTGCACCGTTTTCACGAATAATTTGCTCTACTTCACGTGCCGTTTGTACATTTTGTGGATAAGGCATACCGTGTGAAATAATCGTTGATTCGAGTGCAACAATTGGTAAGCCCTTCTCTTTTGCTTCTAGTACTTCTTGTGAATAAGATAAATATTGTTTCATTATGATTCCCTCCAAATAGTTAATTCATTTGATGATAAATCTTCCCGAACGGTTGTATCGCATTGTAATGTTTTGGATGCATTATATAGCCCGAAGCGTACCGCATCTATAAACAACTCTCCATGTAATGCAGCATGTAAAAATGCACTTACAAAGGCATCTCCAGCTCCTGTTACATCTACAATTGTTTCGATAGATATTGCATATAATCGTTCGATTTTGTCCTTACTCCCTGCAACGACTCCTGCACTACCAAGCGTTAACACGACATGCTCTGCACCTTTAGCTAACAAATCACGAACCGCCAACTCGTAGTCTTCCTCGGTTTGTAACGAGCGGGATAAATACGTTTCCGCTTCATCACGATTGCAAATAAAGTACGTGACACCTGTTAAATCTCCAGGCATACGACTCATTTTCGGTGAGGATACGGGTACAATAACAAATGGAATCGTTCGTAATTTAGCTAGTGCTAATGCATATTCCACCGCTTCTTTTGGACAGTTTAAATCTACGACAATACATTTGGCATCGAGTATACGTGATTCATGTTTACTCATTAGCTCTGGCAGTAACTCATCATAAATCGCCATATCCGCCATCGCAATGACTAATTCACCATCACGACTTAGTACAGCTGAGTACGAGCCTGTTGAGTGTCTTTGTAACGTCGCTGTCATGTCGAATGACATAAATTCTTCTGAATGCTGTTTTATTTTTTCTGCATCCGCATCTTCACCTAGCACCGTCATTAACTTAACGTCATTACCAAGTCTACCTAAGTTTTCTGCAATATTACGGGCTACACCACCGACACTCGTTGTAACATTTACAGGATTTGATGTTGCTAATTGCACAGCACCTTCTACGTGAAATTTCCGATCCACATTGGCTCCACCAATGGTGACAATCGCTTGTCTTTTCGGTAAAACGTAGGCACGCCCAACAACTTCCCCTTTCTTGATAAGCGAGGATACTGTATTCGCCAGTGCGGGTCTAGACATTCCTAATCTTTCTGCCATTTCCTGTTGCGATAAATACGGATTTTCTTGTATCAATCGCAATACAAGCTGTTCTTTTTCATTCAAGGTATTCACCTCCGGAATAAACATTTGTTTAAATTATAAACTTTTGTTTGAAGAAATGCAAATAAAAACAGCAAACCTATTTTAGTTTGCTGTTTTATCGCTTAATTATTTACGTCTGTTTTTATGTTATTCGTATTCGTTGTATTACCAACAGGTAAATCAGAGCCATCTTCTGCTACAAGAGGTTGTATTAACACCTCAACACGACGGTTTTTTGCGCGCCCTTCCGCTGTATCATTGGAAGCAATTGGATTATACTCACCGAAGCCCCTCACACTAAAGTACTTAGAATCCAAATCCGGATTTGAATTCACAATAATTTTCAAGAAGTTTACAGCGCGGATCACAGATAATTCCCAGTTTGAAGCAAATTCTGCTGTGTTCATCGGCACAGTATCCGTATGTCCCGTAATGATTACATTACGCGCTGGATTAAACGCTAAAATCTCTGATAATTCTTCCGCAATATTAGTATATTCCGGCTTAATATTTGCACTACCTGGCGCAAATAACACGCTATCACGAATCGTGATGAGTAACCCTTCATCCGTCATCACTGTTGAAAATTGACTTTCTAATTCATTCACAGCGATTAACTGCTCTACACGTTCCTGCGCTTCTTGTAATTGCTTTTGGTCTTCCAAATATTTAGTGGCAGCCTCACTTAATTGTGAACTATTCGGTGAAGACACAGGAGATGTATGTTCCATCACACCCGTTCCACCATCAAATACTTGATTGAACACCTCTGACATTTTTTGTAGTTTTTCTTGATCCACAGTACTCGAAGCAAAAAGAACGATAAATAACGCGAGTAGAAGCGTTAATATGTCTGCATACGGTACTAACCAAGATTCATCGATATGCTCTTCATGTTTTTTATGTTTACTCTTCTTTGCCAAGGCCACCCGCCCCGCTTTCCGTAATTTGCTTACGTTCTTCCATTGTTAAGTATGAAGCTAATTTTTGTTCGATTATACGAGGCGCCTCTCCTTCTAATACAGAAAGGATTCCCTCAATCATCATCATTTTTTGTTTTACTTCTACAGCTGATTTACGCTTTAATTTGTTGGCAAATGGGTGCCATAAAACGTAACCAGTAAAAATACCAAGTAATGTCGCGACGAAGGCTGCTGAAATGGCATGTCCTAGTTTATCGATATCTGACATATCTTTTAATGCTGCAATTAGACCTACTACGGCACCAAGTACCCCTAGTGTAGGTGCGTATGTACCAGCTTGTGTAAAAACTTGCGCACCACTTGCATGACGATCTTCCATCGCATGCACTTCTTCTGTTAATACATCTCTTATGTAATCTGCATTTTGCCCGTCAATGGCAAGCGTTAAACCATTCTTTAAGAATGGATCTTCAATTTCTGTTGCTTTACTTTCAAGCGCTAGCAACCCTTCTCGACGAGCTAAATCTGCCCACTGTGAGAACATTTTAATGATCTCTATATCATCTGCTAACTTTGTTTCTTTAAAGAGTTTACCAAATAACCTCGGCACACGTTTTAACTCTTTCATCGGGAAGGCAATGACGACTGCTGAAATTGTACCAAAAATAATGATTAGAATGGCTGCTGGGTTAACTAATACATCTGGTCCTACTCCTTTTAAATACATCCCTAATACTAGGGAGAAAAATGCTAGAATTATCCCTACTAATGACGAAATATCCATGCCTATACCTCCAATAACTCGCTCTTTTTTTTATTTCGACCTATTCTGCTTTTTATTAACATTTCTATTAATATAGTATAAAGGGTAATCTATTTTTTTTCGATGTCATAATGTTTTTTTCTTTCCAAATTAACAGTTTTTGATTATATTGAATCAATCATTGTAAGCAGTTTTGAATTTTTATATGGAGGAATGATAAAAATGATAGGTAATTTTAATAATAATCTTCTAAAGTATGCTGAACTCACCGTAAAAGTAGGTGTAAATATCCAAAAAGGGCAATTTCTTTATATCGCCGCTTCAACTGATGCAGTCGAATTTGTCCGTCTTGTGACAAAAATAGCATATGAAGCAGGCGCTAAACAAGTATTCGTGGATTTCTCCGATGATCAAATTGGCCGCTATCGCTATGAGTTAGCACCAGAAGATTCATTCGACTTCTTCCCCCCTTGGAAAGTACAAGAACGTGAATGGTTAGCAGAGCAAGGCGCAGCATTTATGAGCATTGTCTCCCAAAGCCCTGATCTATTAAAAGGAATTGAGCCGAAGCGCATTGCTACATTCCAAAAAGCGGCAGGTACAGCATTAAGTAAATACCGCCAATACGTACAATCAGATAAAATTTCTTGGACAGTGATTGCCGTTCCTTCGAAAGACTGGGCTGCTAAAGTGTTCCCACTGTTATCAGAAAATCAACAGATCGAAGCATTATGGGATGCAATTTTTAAAGCGACTCGTGCTGATTTAGAAAACCCTGTGGAAGCATGGGTACATCATAACCATACGTTGCATAAAAAAGTAGAGTACTTAAATGCTAAAAAATATGTAAAGCTTCATTATACTGCTCCTGGTACAGATTTAACGATTGAGCTACCAAAAGGACATTTATGGTGCGGTGCAGGCAGTATCAATGAACAAGGGAACGAATTCATGGCAAATATGCCAACAGAAGAAGTATTTACAGTGCCTCATAAAGACGGTGTCAATGGCTACGTTTCAAGTACAAAGCCTTTAAGCTATGGTGGGAATATTATCGATTGCTTTACACTGACTTTTGAAAACGGTCGCATTATTAATGTAGAAGCAGAACAAGGGGAAGAAGTATTAAAAAACCTAATTGCTACGGATGAAGGTTCTCATTACTTAGGTGAGGTGGCATTAGTTCCTTATAACTCTCCTATTTCTAACTCAGATTTACTATTCTTTAATACACTATTTGACGAAAATGCGTCCAATCACTTGGCAATTGGGAGCGCCTATGCCTTTTGCTTAGAAGGAGGAAAAACAATGTCAGCGGAAGAATTAGAAGCAAATGGATTAAACCGAAGCATTACCCATGTTGACTTTATGATTGGTTCTGCTAAGATGAATATTGACGGGATTACTGAGGATGGACAAGTAGAACCCGTTTTCCGTGGTGGAAACTGGGCATTCTAACACCTTCAAAATGTCGTCACAATTTTTGAATTTCCATAAATTAAACTATCACTTGTCTCATAGATTACGGTATAATTAGTGTTAAGGATTACTTTATTTATAGGAAGGAGCTTTTTAACATGAATCATCATCATCCATTTGGTCCAGAGTACTATACAACAGTATTAGGCTACTCTGTAGTGATCATTATTTGCTTAATGTTCTTCATTCATTATTTACGTGTAGGTTTAGATTCTCACGAGTCAGTACGTATCGATTCAAAAGCTAACGCTCATAAATAATTTGATTCAAAACAGCCATATTTGTGGCTGTTTTTTTAATGACTTTTATATAAATTCGCTTTATATATATCCTTTGTCTTTATTTTTATAATATTTAAACTCATTTTCGCTATTATTATTTGAATTCTCTTTCATTTCAACTAAAATAAGATAAGTGTAAGGAAAGGGGTAACGACATATGTCTTTATTAAACGAAATACTAAGCTTCAATCAATCATTCGTAGAAGAAAAGCAATACGAGCCTTATATTACAACAAAGTATCCAAACAAACGAGTAGTTGTATTATCTTGTATGGACACACGCTTAGTTGAACTACTGCCAAAAGCAATGAATCTTCGTAATGGCGATGTCAAAATTGTCAAAAGTGCAGGGGCTATCGTGAACCATCCATTTGGTGGGATTATGCGTAGTTTACTTGTAGCGGTTTATGAGCTACAAGCAGATGAAGTATACATTATCGGACACTATGACTGTGGGATGAGTGCAGTTGACCCTGATGTGATGATTGGTCATATGCTTGAACGTGGCATTAAACAAGAAACAATCGATACAGTAAACTATTCAGCTGGTGATTTACGTGACTGGTTACGCGGCTTTGGGGATATCGCAACAAGCGTATTAAAAAGTGTAGAGCTTGTGCGTCAGCATCCATTAATGCCTAAAGGAGTGCCTATACACGGACTTATCATCGATCCAGGTACAGGGCGCCTTGATGTAGTAAGTGACGGCAATCAAAATTTATAAAAATCATTTCAATCGAGGACAAAAGGTGTAGGGATAATCCCTACACCTTTTTCTGTAAATACTCTTCTTGTAACATCGCATACATATAATGGTCTACCCACTCCCCATTAATGAATAATAGTTTACGAAGTAGCCCTTCCCTAGTAAATCCAGCTTTTTCTATGACACGAATGGACGATATATTTTCAGGGGCAATATATGCCTCGACCCGATGGAGCTTGAGAGAACCAAAGGCTAATTCCACCACAAGCTTTACCGCTTCCGTTGCAATGCCTCGACCAACAAAATGCTGATCCATCGAATAGCCAATAAATGCGCTTGAATACGGCATACGTTTAATTGCATATAACGAAATATGGCCAATTAATTTTTCAGACTCCTTCTCATAAATGCCAAATGAAAACTCACGGTTTAAAGCAAGTAATTGTAATCCTTCTAGAATCTTTTTATACTGTGCCTCTTCCGTATAGTAATCATCTCGGTGTATAGGCTCATATGTTGACCAAAAGTGCTTATTGTTGTACAAAAGCATTGCTAACTCTCTTGCATCTGACTCCCCAAACGTACGTAAAAAGCATTTCTCCCCGTCCAACTTCACAGACCGATCACCCTTCTTTCGAAACAAGTTGAATAAACTCTTCAACATCTCTCACACAGAGCGCAATGCCCTTCTCCCAAAATTCACGTTTTGTAATATCTTCATTTAAATGCTTCAACGCTAAGTCTTCCACCGTCATAATAGCTGTATCACGAAGCAGTGCTATATATTTCTCTTCAAACGCTGCTCCTTCTTCTTTTGCCTTTGCATAAATACTAAGGGAGAACAAGTAACCAAATGTATATGGGAAGTTATAGAATGGCACACCTGTAATATAAAAATGCATTTTAGATGCCCAAAAATGCGGGTGTGCTTCACCTAGTGCACCTGCAAACGCTTCTCGTTGGGCTTCTTCCATTAATTCGTTCAATCGCTTTGTCGCAACAATTCCTCGCTTACGCTCTTCATAAAAGCGCGTTTCAAACAAGAAGCGTGCATGGATATTCATAAAAAATGCAATCGAACGCTGCAATTTATCTTCGAGTAAGGCGATTTTCTCTTCTGTTGTTGCTGCCTCTTCTACTGCTGCATCTGCAACAATCATCTCAGCAAAAGTAGATGCTGTTTCGGCCACATTCATTGCGTAACGACGGTTTAGTGGATTCACCGGACGTAGTGCATACGTATGGAACGCATGCCCTAGCTCATGTGCTAATGTAGCAACGTTTGACATAGTGCCGGAGTATGTCATAAAAATACGTGATTGTTCTGCCAGTGGGAAGCCCGTACAGAAGCCCCCAGGACGTTTGTTATCACGGTCTTCTGCTTCAACCCATCCATCTTCAAACGCTTGACGTGCGAATGCCTCCAGCTGTGCACCGAACTTTCCGAAATGCTTTAGGATAAATTCTGCACCCTGTTGATACGACACTTTTGTTGTAGAAGACGTCACTGGTGCATCGAAGTTATACCAATCCATCTTCTCCTTCCCAAGCATACTTGCCTTTGTTTTAAGGAATTTTACAAATGGTGCTTTATGATCTGAAATAGCTCCCCACATAGCTTCTAACGTTTCGTTTTTCATCCGGTTAATTTGTAGCGGCTCTTGCAACACTTCATCCCAACCGCGTTTTTTGTATGTCGTTAAACGAAAGCCAGCTAGATGGTTTAATGTTTTAGCGAAAAACTCTTCTTTCTCTGTAAATACTTTTTCAAGCGCATCAAAAGCACTTTTACGTACCGCTTCATTCGGATGTGAACTTAAGTTATTCGCTTGTCCTACAGATAAGTATTTCGTTTCTCCCTCTACATCAACTTCTACTTTAATATCACCAATGAACATATTGTAAAGCTGTCCCCACGAAGAATAGCCATCTACACTTAATTCTGCAATTAATGTTTCTTCTTCCTCCGACAGCTTTTGCTTCGCTTGTTCACGCCACTCCGTTAAAATGAAGGCAAACTCATGTAACAACTCTGAGTGGATTAGTGCATGAAAACGTTGCTCATCCATTTCAGCTAGTAACTGCTGTAAACGAAGAATCACAGGTGAATAGCTTGCTGAAATACTGCTTAATTGACTTGATAATAAAAGCGCCTTCGTATCTTTTATATTTTGAGCCGTTAAACATGAAAGCATGCCACCCGCATGAGAAATATGCATTAATGTGTCTGCAATTTGCGCTAAAACTTCTTTTAATTGTTGCTCATTAACATCTATTGTTAACGCAGTTATTTGTTTTTTTGTTGCTTCCACTTTATGTGGTAGTTGTTCTATAAATGCTTGGAAGGCTGGTGACTCACTGCCCCCTTCAAAAAACACATCTAAATTCCATACTTCTGGATAGTTTATTGTTGCCATTGTACTCCCCCTCATTATTCAGAAAATAATTTCCAAATAGCATTCAATTAGAAAAACATAACTCGCGCTACAAGGGCGCGAGTTGATGTCTTTTTAATTAAATATACTTTCCACCGAAAATTCAGATAAAATAGTTCACACTATTTTATCCGAATCCCGAAATATTAAATCTATTATATGTTATTTTCGTTTCTTTTTCGATTTATTTTTTCTCACCGATTTTACTTTTTTTACATCTTCTTCTAAGCTAGCGGCAACTTCTTTTTCAGCTTGTGCTAACTCCGCCAATGCTTTTTTCTCTTCTTGTTCAAAAACAGTAGGAATTTCAAGGCCTCGTCGTTTCGCTTCTTGTTGAATATGTGCTAACGTTTTTTCTAATACTTTTATTCGCGCATATTGCTTATTGTTCCCCTCTACGAGAATCCAAGGGGCATGTTTCGAGTCTGTTTTCTCAAACATCTCATTTGCAGCCACGGCATAATCATCAAATTTGTCACGATTTCGCCAATCTTCTTCTGTTAACTTCCACGATTTATATGGATCTTCAGCACGTGCTTCAAAACGTTTTAACTGTTCCTCTTTATCGATATGAATCCAGAATTTCAACAAAATGTACTCACCATTTGTTAATAGACGCTCAAAGTCATTAATCTCCTCATAAGCACGTGTCCATTCTTCTTCCGTCGCAAATCCTTCTAAACGCTCGACTAATACACGTCCATACCATGAGCGGTCAAAAATAGCGATTTGTCCATGTTGAGGTAACTTACGCCAAAATCGTTGCATGTAGTTATACCGTTTTTCATGTGGTTGTGGGGCAGAAATGGGATGTACAATATAACCGCGCGGATCGATACGTTCTGTTAACCGTTTAATCGCGCCTCCTTTACCGGCAGCATCCATTCCTTCAAAAGCTAAAATTAATCCAATTTTATTGTTGAATAAAAACTGCTGTACGTTTAATATTTCATATTGGAGTACTTTTAACTTTTTCTTATATACTACTTTATCTAGTTCTAACGACAGGTCTAACTCTTCAAGCTTTTGCATGGAACCACTCCTTTTACTATACTATCTCTATTGTAAACTAAAATGGTTTTAAATGGTATTTGTTGTTGCAAAGTAGCAAAATGTATATAATTCTAACGGAAGGAGAGGAATTTATGGGGCGTATTCTATTACTTTTTATTGCAACTATTGTTTTATCAATATACTCAATGATTGCGTTTTGGATTGGGATAAATGATCTAACAACAATTCATTCAATCAAGCGGCTACCACTTTTATTTTCTCCTGCCAGCTTTGTTTATTTATTTACATTCGTCTTATACGCTAGTCTTTTCGTTTATGTGTGGCAAGCTTACCAAAACCGCCAAACCATCTTCGTCACTACTAGATTACAAACACTTTTATTTGTACTAGCTTGCCTATTACAAATTGCCTTTTTCTATACATGGCATCAAGATTATTATATCACTGCATTTATATTGCTTATGCTACAACTCCTCTCTTTATTCGGTTTACATATGACGTATCCGTTTCATAGAGAATATATAAGCTTACGTATTCCAATTGCTATGTGGTTAGGTTGGAATTTATTTTTCACCTTGATCGTCATTAGCTACCTTACGATTTACTACGAGTGGCATGGATTGGGGTTAAGCAATGCCCTATGGGTTGTCATTTTGTTAACAGCGGGGGCAGCGACTGCTCTCCACCTTCGTTACCATCATTTTGACCGCATCATACCTAGTATTTTTATTTTAGGTTATATAGGCATTGCTGTAGCAAATGGTTTCACCGAGCTATTTGTATCAACTGCTGCACTATTTTTATGTGGGGTCATGGTTGTTGGCATTTTGTTTATGGAAAAGAAAAAGAAAACTGCTGAAGGGAGTTAATGCCTTCGCAGTTTTCTTTGCTTTTAGTTAGTCTTCTAATGTCGTTAAAATAATCGGTTTATCTTTTGTGATAACGATAGAATGTTCGATTTGAGCAACTAACGATTGATCTGGCGTAATAAACGTCCAGCCATCACCTGCTTCGACAATATGCTCTGCCTTTGCCGAGATGAACGGCTCTACTGCTAACACCATGCCTTCTTTCATGATCGTTGTATCCCATGCATCATAGTAGTTTAAAATATGGTCTGGCGCTTCATGAAGAGACTTCCCTAAACCATGTCCTGTTAAATTCATAATCACCGTTAAGCCGTGATCGCGCGCTTCACGTTCTACCGCTTTCCCGATTTGGTTTAATTTTGAACCCGCTTTTACTTTTGTCATCGCACGTTCAAATGCTGATTTTGCTACAGCACAAAGCTTTTCTTTCTCTTCATAGCCTTCCCCTACAACAAATGAAATACCCGTATCAGCGAAATAGCCGTTCCATGAACCTGAAACATCAATATTCACTAAATCGCCTTCTTGAATCACTTTATCACCTGGAATACCGTGTGCTACTTCATGATTTACTGAAATACATGTAAATCCTGGGAAGTCATATTCACCTTTAGGGCCCGAAATGGCATCTGCTTCTTCAAACATGCGACCTGCTATTTCGTCTAGTTCCCGTGTTGTAACACCTGGTTTTGTGGCAGCTTTCATTGCTTCACGAATTTCAGCTACAATGCGACCAATCTTTTTAAACGCATCTAATTCTTCCTGTGTCTTAATAATCATGCTCAAATCCCTCTCTTAATTAAAAATGTCCTTTACTACTATATCATATGGAAATGTACGTCACATACTAGAGTTCCTTGACCATTATATAGTCTGTACACGCTTCATCTGCAAACATAAAAATATGCTCGCCTTGACGAGTAAATCCCATCCTTTTGTAAAAGGCTAATGCCTGTTCATTTTTCTCCCATACACCAAGCCAAATACGTTTCTTCCCTTTTTGACACGCCATTTGCATCACTTCCTCGATTAACCGGCGACCTAAGCCACGACCTTGAAACTGATTTTGAATATAAATACGCTCCACTTCTAATGCATCTTCCGCCACATCATCCGTTTGTGCATCGTCCGTATTCAGCTTTATATAACCTGCTATTTCTCCGTCCAATACAGCAAAATAAAATTCGCTATAAGGATGAGCTAACTCTTTCAATAAAACTTCTTCTGTAAAGGCTTTAGCCGTATGTACCTGTACCGTCTCCATTGTAGAAAGTATGCTATATGTTTCCATATATGTATCGATGCTCAATTTTGATAATTGGGCACAATCGTGTGCTGTGCATTTCATCAGTTCCATAAAAATCACTCCAATTAAAAAGACATGCTATCTTTAGCATGCCTTAAAATAATGCCTGTTTCAATCATTTTAAGTATGATATATAAACCAGCATTTCTCCTTTTTTTCGCTGTTTTTGTACTTAAAGTATAAAAATTCATGAAACTTCCATACACTTGGTACGTACATAAGATAATAAAAAAATTTTAGAAGGGAATAAGTTGATGGATAATAGCAAAGGACTAAGTGCATTAAATTATTTCAGTATATTTTTTGCTCCATTTATCGTACCGATTATTATTTATTTCGTCAGTGCTGATGCGGAGGTCAAACGCCATGCAATCCGTGCATTATTATCACATGTCATTCCTGTTATTCTTGGGGTTGTATTAGTCGTTATACCGTTCGTTATAGGAATCTTTAGTTCTCAGATGAACGGGGATGTATTGTTTACTACTTGGATTCTTCTCATTTTAGGTTATGGCCTACTGTATTTAATCGTCATCATTTGGAATGTCGTTCAAGGGATTAAAGTGCTTCGCTCATAAAGTTTATATCTTCTCCTTGTTATGGACATATAAAAGAAGAACATACTAGTCGTAATCATAGTACTCCAAGGAGGTCAATATACGTGAAAGTAAAAGACATGTTAAAGGCAGCTATCAAACTGGCACCTGTTTTATATCCAGTTGTTAAACAAATACTCGTAAATAAAAAAGGAATGCGCTCCTCATCTACACGACGTCGATAATAAAACAGGGCATTCTTTACATGAATGCCCTCATATTGTGAATACGTCCTTGTAGACGGCGTTGCTTGCTTCACTCATTTTGTAGATGGGCAGAGCATTTGTTACTTGTAAGTGACAATTTTAATTTTTTCTAATCACATTTAGATTCCAATGTACACTTTTCTTATTTACTATTTCAATGTAATCTTCGTATAACTATACCCTTCTTTTTGCTTCATAACTTCTAGAACAGCAGGCATAGCATCTTTTAGTTCTGCTACGTGTGAAATGACGCCGACCATACGTCCCGATTTTTGTAATTCAATTAATGTATCGATGGCCCGTATTAACGATTCTTCATCAAGTGAACCAAACCCTTCATCGATAAACATCGTATCAATACGCACATTGCCACGGAAACTTTGAATGACGTCTGCCATACCAAGTGCTAAGCAAAGAGAGGCATTAAATTTCTCTCCACCTGATAGCGTTTTAACATCACGTGCTTGCCCTGTGTAGCTATCATACACATCTAAACTTAAACCACTTTGACGTCCATGGGCTTCTTGTCGATCTGAGCATTTTAGGCGGAATTGTCCGTTCGATAAACGCTCTAAACGAATATTAGCCGCTTCTGTAATCTGTTCTAAATACCCCATTTGTACGTAGCGTTCAAATGAAATACGAGGCTCATTTTTACCGCGCAATACATCATATAGTTGCACAATTTCACCTGAAATTCGTTCAAGCTGATCGATTTCCTCTGCTACAGCAGTCAACTTTTTTGCATAATAATTGCAGTGCGTTGCATATTCCCTTGTTTTATTTAATACATTAAACGCTTGCTCGTATGTCTCTTTTAATGTGACGAGTTGTGCTCGCATAGCTGCTACATCCACTCGTTCTTTCCCTTGTAATGCTTGTTCTTCTGCTTGTACAAATTCTGTTAATGTATGATACTCTTTTGTGAACTGCAAATATTGCTGTTGCAATGTCGCCATCTGTATATCTGTGCGTAACGCTAATTTGAACGCTTCTTCATTAGCAAATGTAGCTTGAGCAATCGCTTCTTGTAATCTCATTTGATCATCAGCCAGCTTTTTCGTTAAGTCCATTTTACGTTCGTCTGTATGCTTAATTGCTTCTTGTACTTTTACGACATTTGTATGGGCTAATTCGTAGTGTTGTTCTGCCTCTTTTAGCGCTTTCTGTAGCAGTTGCAATTCTTTTTCTATTTTTTCATAGGCTATATTTACTTGTGTCAGTGTTTGGAGCTCAGAAGGGATTGTACGCTGTTTCTCCATTAAAATCGTTTGTTGTTGCAGTAAAGTACGTTGCGCTTCTTCATGCTTCGTACGTAACTGAGCAAGCTCGTTTTCACATTGCTCCATCCCTTGCGTTGTCTGCTTTACTTGTGTTTTTAATTGGGCAAGCTCTTCATTTTTGCGCTGTAACACTTGCAGTGCATCGACTGTTGCTAAGTACTGCTCTTTATACATCGTCTCTTTTGTTACATCAACACCTGATTCCATTAGCTCTTTCTGTAAATCATCGAACTGAAATCTAGCAGCTTCAAGTTTTCCGCTAATAATCGATTGCTGTTGTTGAGCAGCCACTACTGCCTCTTTTGCTTGTTGCAATGCCGATTTATCAATTGCTTCCGTATCATTTATACATAAATTGGGGTGCTCTATACTGCCACAAACTGGACAGGCCTCTCCTGGAACAAGCGTTAAAGCTAATTCATACGCACGGTTGTGAATCCACTTTTGCTCCTGCTCCTCATATGATCGACTGACGGCTTCATAGTGAGCAGTTACTGTTTCTATATCAGCTTGTAAGCGTTGAATATTCTCATGTGCTTTATTTAATTTTGTAAACACATTTGTAATTTCTTTCAGCTGCTGTTCTCTAGCAAGTGTTTCCGGGATTTCAGCTACCTGTTTCTCTATCGCTTCCATCATTTCAGCATATGCGGCTAATGTGCCTTTGTGTTTTTCATAAAGCGCCTTCACGTTCGTCATTTCTTCATTTAACTGTTCAACATTTCTTTGTAATGTCGGTATCTTTTTGACGAGTATATCTACCTCTTCATAAATAGGCTTTATGTTTTCCAGTACATTCATGTCATTGATTCGTTTTGTACGCTCAGGCTCACGGGCTTGTTCCATTTTTAAATTATGATTTGCCTGTGCGAATGCTGCTTCCAATTGCTGACGTTGCCACTCATAGCCTTCTAGCTTTTCCGTTGCATCGGCTAGCTCTTTTTCCGTTGTACCGTACGTATTATAAAGTGGTAAAATGCTAGAAGCTTTTACAGCGGCTTCGTACTCTCTTTTCTTTTCTTCAAATAACGGGCGTTCATTTTCCTTTTGTGCTAATTGCATTTGCTTTGTTTGTAACACATGAATCCGCTCATTTAGCTGTTCACTTTCAATGCATTTCTCTTGCATCTCATTGTGTGCTTGAAAGCTTTGTAAATAATGTGTTTCATCTACTATTGCCTTTTGTTCATAATAAAGCTTTTCTTCTTCAAGAGCTTGTAAAATTTGATAAACATTCGCCTGATTTTGCAGACGCTCAAACAATAAAGAATGACGAGATGGAAGTGCCCCTGCAATTTGCTCAATATATTGATTGCGCATCGCTTTTGCCATTTTTGCTTGCGTTTCTGCTGCTTGCTTTTTATCCTCTAACTTTTTAGCAATTTCACCATAGTGTTCCGTTTTAAAAATTTTACGTAAAATAGCTTCTTTATTTTCCGTTTGAGAAGTAAGCAATTTACGAAATTCGCCTTGTGGAAGCATAATAATTTGGTTAAATTGGTCGTATGTTAAACCGATGATTTCTTCTATTTTTGCATTAATTTCTTTCGCTTTTTGCCGCTCCACTATTTTCAGGGCTTCGCCATTTGGGCCCATTTCAAAAAATGCATACTCTTCCCCAGTTGCTGTTTTACGCCCTTTTTTCACATGGGAAAGCTGCCTAAATACGCGATATGTCCGTCCTTTTACTTCAAATAAAAGCTCCACGGCCGTATGCACGTGATCCTCTGCAAATTGACTGCGCATCGATTTGTGATCTTTACGATCCGAACCACTCCCACTACCGTATAGCGCAAATGCAATGCCATCAAAAATGGTTGTTTTTCCCGCACCTGTTTTCCCTGAAATAACAAATAACCGATGATTTTCAAGCTTTGTAAAATCGATAACTTCTTCCCCTTTGTATGGGCCGAATGCACGCATCATTAATTTAAGTGGCTTCATTTCACAGCAACCTCCTGACTTTCACGTTTTTCAGCAAGTAGTTCTGCTAACGCCTCTGTAAATAATTGCTGCATCATTTCACTCGGTTCCTGCTTTGTCACTTCTTCATAAAACGCTTTAAATAATGTGAAATCATCTAATTTTTCTCGTTTGATAGTTTCTTTTTCCTCTTGTGTAGCTAGATGCATCGTTTTCCGTTCTACATGCATCGCATTTTTATACACTGTTCGAATTTGTTCCATCGCATTCACTACTGGTGTCGGTTCTGTTAAACGAACAAATACATAGTCGTCACTTTCAGGATGACGTAAAATTTGTTGCATGTCCCCTTCCACAATACGTAACTCTCTTCGTGGCGTAAGCTTGCGTTTTTCTACTTGAACAGAGCCGTCTGCCGCTAAATCTACAATATAAAAACCTTTTTCATGTTGCGCTTCTGATAGTGAATACTTTAACGGCGAACCGGCGTAGCGAATCGTTTCATTTAAAACATAGTGAGCTTTATGTAAATGCCCTAATGCTGTATAGTGAAATGGCTCAAAATGCTCTGCACTCACACATTCAGATCCGCCAATAGCAAGGGGGCGCTCTGAATCACTTGTATTGGCTGATTGTTCTCCGTATGGTGTGATAAACGCATGCGCTATTGCAATATGACGAACTCCCCGTTTCATATCTTTTTTTATATGCTTAATAATAGCTTGCATAGCATCATCGCAAGTTGCTATCGAATCATCCGTAAACAATTGTCGTACAATGCTTGGCTCAGCAAATGGAATAAGATGAAAATGGACCTCCCCATGCTCGTCCGCTAATACAACAGGCTTTAAGTCGGCTCTCATCTCACCTGCTAAATAAAGCCCTGATTCTTTCATTAGTTTACTCCCAAACTGCAAGCGAGTCGGGCTATCATGGTTACCAGCAATCGCGATAACGGGAATACCGCGTTTAAGTACAATGTCAGCAAATGTATCATCGAGTAAATCCACGGCATCAACAGGAGGAATTGCCCGATCATATAAGTCCCCTGCGACAATAATGACATCTGGCTTTTCTACATCAATTGCTTCTATAAACTGATTTAAAATATAGCGCTGATCTTCTGTCATATAGACGCCTTGCACAAGCTTTCCTAAATGCCAGTCTGCTGTATGAAAAATTTTCATTCTACCGCCTCCTTATAAATTATCCATATATTCTTACTATTGCATTAAATATACTACATCAATACACAAAAATCAAACATACGTTCTAATTTTGGTAATAAAAACACTTCAGGCAAGTGTCCTAAGATGTTTATTATATTAGTAATTCAGGGGACATTTCACCCTTTGTAATAGATAGCTTTCATAGGATAACATGATATTGTATTAAAAAAGACCCTTTCCCTACAGAAAGAGTCGCTTAAATCGGTCGTAGCCATAGTACACCACGTATTGTTCAATCGGCTTTACCGCTACTTGTTCTTCGATTGTCTGCTGTTGCTGTTGTTGCATTTGTAAAATTTCTTGGAATGTGAGTGGGTTAGGTTCAGGAATTTGAGCCGCACTTATTGGCATGACACCTAGCTTCTCTAAAAAAGCATTCGCCATCACCCGATATCCTTCCATATTCGGGTGTACGTCTGCTACATTTGGTAAATAGCGACTTGCCTCATCACCGAACGATACGTCCACAAACTGCGCATCATACGCACTAGCGACAGTTGCTAAAATGTCATTTAGCAGACGTAGCTGTTGTTTTACCCCTACCGCTTGTTCGGCATGGACACTGACGTAAGGAAAATAATACCCCATGACATACACATCTGCATTTGGTGCTACTTCATTTACATACTTTAATAGCTCTATATAATCTTCGCGCGCTTTATTTAATGCAAAATTAACAGAGAGCTGCGAAAAGCTCATTGTGCCGTTTTGTGGATTGTGCGCCACAAGAGGCAATAAGTTATTCGCACCAGCTGAAATGGTGATGATTGTCGCATTACGTAAAAGCGCATCCGCTTCTTCTGTTTGTACCCGCTCTAATACATCCCCTACCGAGTAGCCAGGAAATGCTAGCTGTTTTGTAAATGACTGGAGTTGACCAGTGCGCATGAGTTGCATCGCGATGAAATCGGTATATCCTGCATCAATTTCTGAATACGGCGTTTGTCCTGCTGCCAGGGAATCACCGAGTGCGACGTAGATTTCTTTCGCGGAAGCACTCGATGTAAACAGAAAAGATGCAAGGAGACATATAAACAGTTTTTTCACCTTACATCTCTCCTATTCCATATTATTTTTTTAAAATGCCCAGTTGCCTTGACGGAAAATCGGCTCCATTGTACCGTCCGCTAACTCACCATCGATATCCATTTCTCCGCTACCAATCATGAAATCTTCATGTGTAATCGATGTATTAATGCCTAGTGCTTCAAGCTGCCCTTGCCCTAGCTCACGTCCACCTTCATAACAAGTTGGATAGGCTTCACCGATCGCTAAATGGTTGGATGCATTTTCATCAAATAGTGTGTTGTAATATAAAATATTAGATGAAGAAATAGGCGATTCATGTGGTACAAGTGCTACTTCGCCTAAATAACTTGATCCTCCATCGGTCGTAATGAGCTGTTGTAGTAAGTCATTGCCTACTTCTGCATGTGCCTTAACAATTTTCCCTTTTTCAAATGTTAATGTGAACTGGTCAATAATATTGCCTTTGTAGGCAAGTGGTTTTGTATTCGACACAGTGCCATTCACACCGTATTTCGCTGGCATTGTGTATACTTCTTCCGTTGGCATATTCGCAATGAATGTGGTCCCTTGTGGCGTTTTGCTACCACCTGTTAACCATAAATGTTTTTCCGGAAGCTCAATTGTTACATTTGTACCTGGTGCCTTATAGTGAAGCTTTTTATATCGCTTTTTATTCAGCTCAGCTGCACGTTGTTCTAAATTTTCGACATGCTTACGCCATGCTTCTACAGCATTCCCTTCACCGATACGAACGGTTTTGAAAATAGCATCCCATAATGCATCTACTTGCTCGTTTTCCGGTAAATGTGGAAATACTTTTGCCGCCCATTTGGCAGAAGGAACGGCAATAATCGACCAAGCGATATCATCGTTCATGACTGCCTTTCGGTAATTTACAAGTGCTGCACCTGCTGCTTTTTGCTGGGTAGCAATTTTCTCTACTTCGATTCCAGCAAGTAAATCCGGGTCTGCTGCATCAATCCATAACAGTGCCCCGCCACGTTCGATTAATTCTTCACGCTGTGCCACAATCCATTTTGGAAACTTTTCAAGCTCCTCAACGGTTGTATGTTCAAAAAAGGCACGTTCAAAAACAGCATCTGTTAAGTTAACATGGACACGTCCTGCACCGGCTTCGTATGCCTTTTTGACAACCTCTCTTGTAAATTCTAATGTATCCGTAGAAGTATTAATTAAAAGGTATTGCCCTTGTTGAATATTGACGCCTACTTTCACAGCTAATTCTGCAAATGCCGCTAACTTTTCTCCAAAAGTCATATCCTATTTCTCCTTTTTAAATACTCTTTTTGATCTCCCACTTTTTGATTGATACGGTTTCTTGTTGTCTTTTTGTGGTGCGTTTTCGATTGTCTTCGCGTTCCCTTCGATTAATTCACCTTGCGTCCAAATTTTTTGAACCGGTTTGACTGGGATTTCACGTGTCCATTTTTTATATGTTTTTTCATCTTTATAGGACAGCAGCGTTAACACTTCTCCGTCGGCCCCTGCACGCCCTGTACGGCCTGAGCGGTGTAAATATTGCTCAATCGTACGTGGTACATCAACATGAATAACATGTGTCAGACCAGCGATATCTAAACCACGCGCTGCAATATCTGTTGCGATTAAAATACGTGCCTCTCCTTTACGGAAAGCATCTAGCGCTTTTTTACGCTCTTCTTTTTTCATATCGGAATGCAGCGTCACAATCGGTGCTTCCTTGTATTTTAATTTTGTTTCTTTCATTAATACTTGGTCGATATTGTTCACGAACGCTAAGCCGCGCAATCCTTCAATGTTGGCTAAACGACGTAATAAATCCGTTTTATCACGCTCTTCTACCTTAACAAAGGAATGAATGACTTTGCCGACCTTTAGCATATCTTCTGGCTTAATTTTAATGCGTACTGGCTCGAACATCATGCGCTCTGCCACAATTTCAATTTCTTCTGTAATCGTAGCCGATACGACAACAATTTGGCGTCCCCATGCAGCACCATCGATAAATGATTTCACGACAACTCGGTACTCACGGCTAAGTAGCTGATCACACTCATCCAGTACAACCGTTTCGATTTCTTTTAGCTTGAGCTTTCCTGCACGGGCTAGTTCATTTAAACGCCCCGGTGTCCCTACTACAATCGTCGGCTTTTTCTTTAACTTTTCAATTTGACGTGCTGAGTTTGCACCGCCGATTAATTGTTGTACGGTAATATCCGTCCCCTCTGTCCACTCGCGAATCACTTCGACAATTTGCATCGCCAGTTCCTGTGAAGGGGCAACGATTAATGCCTGTGTTTGTTTTTTCGTACCATCTACTTTATTTAAAATGGGTAATACATAAGCAAGTGTTTTTCCTGAGCCTGTCGGTGATTCTGCGACGATATCTTTCCCATTAAGCATCGCTGGAATCATTTCTTGCTGAATCTTCATCTCTGATTCGAATGACCATTTTTTTTGCCATGTTTCGTTTAATAATTGTATAGCTGACATTGTTTTTACCTACCTCTTTTATACTTGCCTTTAGTGTACCATATAAACGAATAAAAAGACCTGTCTCAAACGACAGGTCTACGATTACTGATTGATGTCATAGCCACATGCTGCAATAGCTGCTTCTGCTAATACGACGAGTGAATCAATATATTGTGTGCTTAATTTTAAATCCCGATTCACGATGGAAAGTTCTGTACACCCTAAAATAATGCGGTCACAGTCCGTCATCACCGCTTCAATTGGCGCCCATAATTCAGGGGTTACATCTCGCCCGGCTTTTACATAATCGTAAATTACCGCCATCACTTGCTGCTGAATCTGTGCATCGGGTACAACAGGTGTAATGCCTTGCTCCTCCAGCGCCGTTTGATACATCTTGGAAGCGAGTGTACCATCTGTTGCTAAAATCCCTACACGATTTGCGCCTAGCTCTTTTGCCCGTTTCGCTGTTTCACGAATCATATGGAGTACCGGTACAGATGTTGCTTCTTGCATTTCTTGATAAAACGTATGGGCGGTATTACAAGGAATACAAATGACACCAGCTCCATACTCTGCAAGCTTTTTCGCATCACGCTGTAAATACGGGATTGGATTTTCTTTCGTTTGATCTAAAATATATGCCGTACGATCTGGAATCGATGTATCATTATCGATAATTGTATGGACATGTTCTTGGTCCTTATCCGCTTTTGTACGACGCACAATCATTTCACCAATGAGCATCGTCGCAAGTGGGCCAACCCCACCTATAATACCTAATATTTTCTTCATTTACTCTGACAAACCTTTGTTATTAAAATATTTCTTATACTTGCGGTAGTAATTCAAACTATTGAGCGTTAATTTAGCCCAACGTTTCATATTCATATCTTGCTTGAAGAATAAAGAGTTTGTATACTTCCCTTCACGAATCAAGCTTTTTGCCTTGAGCTTCAGCTTTTCGTTTGATGCGTATTTGAATAACACGCCTTTTGGGATAATCATCCATAAATGCTCGTTATCTGCATATGTTAAGTTTTGCTTAATATCAAGCATATGGTCATCTGCTACATATTTCATTAAATTATAGCCAGCTGCTGTTACATAGTAGCTTGAGCGACCATTCCGTAAGTTAATTTCGAAAAGCTTGTACTGCTTATCGCGCACGTCGTATTTCATATCAAAGTTCGCAAAGCCTGTATAGCCGATATCTTCTAGGAAGAAGCGTACTTGGTCCATGAGCTCTTTATCGTATGTTGTCACGATCGCTGCATAACTACCGATTCCTTCTGGGGAATGTTCTTCTAAAATCGGGTTCCCTAAACACATTAACTTCACTTTACCGTCTTTCCCGACATACGCATTTAATACGCGCATATACGAATCATCCCCAGGAATAAACTCCTGTACAATCATCGTATCTTGGTATGTGGAGCTATAAATAGCTTTTAAGATCGCCGTTTTTTCCGCTTCATCATGTGCCACGAATACTTTCTTTTTCCCTGGAAATGAACATGCCCAATATTCCACTGAATTTGATGCTTTAATAATAATCGGATACTCAAAGGGCGGTGTAAAGGTTTCGTAATCTTGAGCTGTGACCGTTGTTGTACCTGGGTATTTGAATTGATACTTCTCGCACATTTTATAGAAATTTTCTTTTAGTAAAATTTCATCCATTAATGATTCATCAATATACGGTACAGTGAACCATTGTTGTAATGCTGGTTTATTTTTAATAATGAGCTTCGCATAATCATCACCACATGCTAATAATAGCAGCTCTTTATTTGGAAATTGAGCAGCGACCTTTTCCATCGCTCCGACAAATACTGCTTGCGTGTTTAATTCATCAATTTGTTGGAAATTTAAAATGCGGCTATCTTGTGTAGCCGTCAAATGTGAGCGACCTAGCACTAGTGGTTTTAATCCATATGCTTCATAAAAAGCACGTGCCATGCCGTATGCATTCATATCTGAACCTAGTAATATTGGTAAAAATGGTTGTTCTTTTACTACCATTATCTATTCAACTCGCTTTAGTTTAATTTCGTTAATGTTTAGTTTATCACATTTTGTGTAGTGGTCACACGGAAAGTCCCGCAAATTTTTAATAGTTTTCTCGTTCCTTTCCACATAAAAAAACTAGCATAACCCATGTTGGGCTACGCTAGTTTTTTCCGATTAAACCGCCTCAATAATTAATGCAATCCCTTGTCCACCACCGATACAAAGACTTGCTGCGGCATATTTACCACCGCGACGTTTCAGCTCGTATGCGGCACTCAAAATGACACGTGTACCACTTGCCCCTACTGGATGACCAAGCGCAATCGCACCACCATTGATATTTGTTTTCTCACGGTCTAAACCAAGGGCTTTTTCTACGGCTAAATATTGTGCAGCAAATGCTTCATTGATTTCTACTACATCTAAATCTTCTATTGTTAAACTCGCACGTTCTAACGCCTGCTTCATCGCTGGCACTGGACCAATCCCCATAATCGTTGGATCCACCCCAGCTACTCCCCACGATACGATACGCGCTATTGGCTTTAAACCATGCTCTTGTACAAACTGTTCACTTGCTACAACAACAGATGCCGCACCGTCGTTAATGCCGGATGCATTCCCAGCAGTTACGGTACCATCTTTTTGAAACGCTGGTCGAAGCTTAGCAAGTGAAGCCATCGTACCATCTTCTTTTATATGTTCATCTGTATCAATAACTGTTTCGCCTTTACGTGTTTTCACGGTAACAGGTACGATTTCTTCCTTCAATTTCCCTGCATCACGTGCTGCCACTGCACGCGCATTCGAAAGTAGCGCAAAAGCATCTTGCTCCTCACGTGAAATTTCATACTGCTCCGCTAATTTTTCAGCCGTCATCCCCATACCGTTCCCTGTGTACTGGTCCGTTAATGTGGCTGTCAACATATCGGTAAATTGTAAGTCGCCCATTTTCGCTCCGCTAAAGCGCTGTGTAAAATTCGAATATGGGGATTGTGACATATTTTCTGCCCCACCAGCTAGTACCGCATTTGCTTCGCCGAGTAAAATTTGCTGAGCTGCTGTCACGACTGATTGCATACCCGAACCACATAAACGGTTTTGTGTTAATGCGGGTACTTCCTGCGGTACACCTGCATATAGTCCGATATGACGCGCTAAGTAGGATGCATTTACGCCTGTTGCAATGACGCCCCCATAGATAACATGGTCAATTTGCTCCGGCGTAACACCCGAACGTTTTAATGCTTCTACTGCTGTTGCTGTTCCAAGTTGTACCGCATCTACCGCTGCAAATGAACCACCAAATGCTGTAAAGGCTGTTCTTGCTCCATCTACGATATATACATTTGTCATTTTCCTATCCCCTTTGTTTCAACATTTTGTGACGGTCTTAACGCATGTGTTAGTACTTTTCCACATGCACTGGGTGGAAACTGAGCGAAAGTCGCCCTTAATCAGAAAAGTGTACAAACCGAAAACTTCTTTTCCCTAGCCAAACCTTCCAAACATGCCTACTAATTTTTTAAGCCTTGTATTTCAAAATCTTTTTGGCAATAATCCTTTTCATAATTTCAGCTGTCCTTCTGAAACTAGAAAATTCAAATCTATTAATATTTTAACAATTCAGTTAGTTTGATAGCAATGAAAATTCATCACACTTTACAATGAGACTTGATTTTTAACAATAAAATTTTTTACTATAAATGAAGGAAACGGAGGATTAATGATGCAATACGCACTACTTGGTGATTTACACTCAAACTATAAAAATACAAAAGCTGTTTTAAAACATATTGAAGAAATAGCACCAAATGCACAAATGATGGGCCTTGGCGATTTATATGAATGCCTGATTGGGAAACGAAAAGCAGCTGCATTAACCGAGCATGTCCCACTCGAGCAAGCCACTATTATTAAAAAGAAATTTACTGAACTGCTGACATTCCCCTCGATTATCGGCAATCAAGAGGAACGTATTGCTTTCGTTACAGGCATACAACAATTTTTGAATTATAAAGAAAAAATCGTCATTGAAAATGCGACGCTCATGCACGGACATCAGTTTGATTGGAACGAGCATTTCGAACCCACTTTCCCTTCATATGAAACACCGTTATTATTTTTCGGACATAGTCATCGTGCTGCTATCTACATAAACGGCGTGCGGACAAAAATCGAGTACAATCAACCGATATATGTCGGCGACCGAACATACGAAATTAATGTTGGGGCCGTTGTAGAATCACGTGATTGGTGTTTATATGATAGCGAGCAAATGACGGTTACATTTTTACAAGCACCAAAAAACGATTCGAGCAACTAACTCGAATCGTTTTTTAATCAACCAAACTTTTGGCGGTAGCCGCATTTACGGCATAGCTCTTCCACCGCTTCACGGCGCGAAAAACCATCGACTAAATTGTTTGCTCGCTCGCTTTCCACAATTTCTGAAAACGATTGCTCATTCACATTCCCTAAATTAATGACCCCTTCACCATCTAAACAGCAAGGTACGACTGTTCCATCCACTAAAATAGCAGCTTGACTACGCAGCGCATGACAGAAGCCTTTCCCTGTATATTCAGGCTCTAGTAAGCTCGGCCATTTAAACTCATGGTCTTGATTCAAATAAATATTCCGTGCAATTTTCACACCTTTTCCTGGCTCTACACGCTCTTCAATTTTAAACGGTAAATTATATTCTTGTTCGAGAAGTTCTAGCGTCTCAGCATTTTTACGACGATCCGTCTCTGTCTGGTCATCCCGTTGTAAATTCCATAAGCGATACGAGAAAATAACGTTATGCTCACGTGCTTCACGTACAAAATCTAAAATATCCCCTAAATATTTCTCGCGATTTTCTGACCCTTCATGCCCGTCAAAACTGTGGAGCGAGAAGTTCATTTGACGAAGTGCTGGCTTGCCTAGCAATTTTTCACGTTGCTTTTTAATGAGTGTCCCGTTCGTCGTAATATTGACTTTAAAGCCACGCTCATGTGCCGCGTCTAATAGCTGGTCAATGCGTGGGTGCAGTAACGGTTCTCCCTTTACATGCAAGTAAATATATTTAGTATGCGGACGAATTTGATCTAAAATCTTTTCGAATTGTTCTACTTTAATAAGCCCTTTGGCACGTTGCGTAGGCGGACAAAAACTACAAGCTAAATTACACACACTCGTAATTTCGATATAGACTTTCTTAAATGTTTTCAAAGTTATTTCACCTTATCTTTTCTTTTAGCTTTATCTATTCTAACACTTTACACCACTTTATAGCTTATGGTTTGCATTTTAATAGGACAAAAGGAAAACCACAATCTACAACTAAGACTGTGGTGTCGTACAATCAATTTACTGTTTGTATAAATGACACGTAACATAGTGACCTGGTTCTTTCTCCATACCCCCTAGATGTAACGCCTAACCTGTACAATTTCTTGGTCAAGCTGATGCCCTTGTAGGTGAATGACTTCTACTTTGCCTCCCGCAATGGATGTATGTAACAGGCGATTTTTCCCTATATAAATCCCTACATGCCTTACTCGCCCTTCACCATTCGAGGCAAAAAACAGTAAATCGCCCACTTGCCAAGCAACTCTGTTCTCTAGGCTTACTTTTTGTCCACCTTTTGCTTGATCACTTGCATCTCTTGGAATTTGGTAGCCACAAGCCTTCATGGCGTTGTAAGTTAGTCCTGAACAATCGTAGCCGTATGCAGACATACCCGCCCAAAAATAAGGAATATCCAAAAACTTTAACATTTCATCCGCCAACTCTTGTGCTGTTTTCTTTGGAAAGGCGGATTTGTTAGTCGTAAAATCAACCGCTGCTTTTAATACTTGTCCTTGTCCTTGTGGTATCGCCACAATATAATAATGGCTCTCTTCTGAAAGCACCGGTAAAACTGTATTAAATGACAAAACGAGTAATGGTACACCTTCTTGATCATAAAGTTGGGTGCGCGGCTCTTTCACTCTCATATAGCCGATTACCTCTCGCTCCACTTTTTTTGTAATTGTGTAATCGGTATCCATCCCGGATAACCTGTATTGACATCACGATATGGCTGTTCAATCGCTCTCACTTTTGCCCATTCACCGTGAATGGTATCTACTTCAAGTAGTTCTCCGTATAATACTTGTGTATGAAGACGATTTTCACGGCATAGTGCATCACGTTCTTTTTTCATCATCTCCTCAATCCACTCCGAAATGGAAACTGGGTTAGAAACGGCATGTTTATCCATTTCCCGCACCATGTTTGGATGAGACCAAATAGATGCTACAGCTACTTTACATACATAGTGTTCAGCCATGCAACATTCCACCCTTTATGCCCTGAATGCCTAACCCGCTACCCTCTGGAAACGTAATGACACGCCCATTGTATTGAATACCACCATCAATCGTTTCTTTGGCAAGCATTAGTGGTGCATCAAAATCATAGCGCGTAATATTACGCTGACTCGCCGCAAAATGGGCTGCGGCACATACACCGATTTTTGTCTCAATCATGCTCCCTACCATACATTCCACCCCATACGCTTCTGCCATCTTATTCATTTGGTATGCTTTATAAATGCCCCCTGACTTCATGAGCTTTAAATTCACTAAGTCTGCGGCGCGTATTGCCAAAATACGCTTTAAATCATGTGATGAAAAGACAGATTCATCTGCCATAATAGGCGTATACGTATGATCAGTAACGTACTTTAATCCCTCCACATCGTGTTTACTAACCGGCTGCTCAATTAGTTCAATTGCTAGTCCCGCATCCTCCATTTGGCGAATCGCTCTGACGGCTTCCTTTGCTTCCCATCCTTGATTCGCATCAAGGCGTAGTTTGATTTGATAACCTACACGCTCTCGGATTGCTTTAATACGCGCGATATCCGCCCTGATCTCGCCGATTCCCACTTTTATTTTGAGTACATCAAATCCATTGGCAACATAGCTTTCGGCATCATCTGCCATTTCATTTGGTTCATTCACACTAACAGTAAAATCCGTTTCTACGGTGTCACGGTAACCGCCTAAATAACGAGATAGTGGCTGGTTGACGTGTTGTGCAAGCAAATCAAAAATCGCCATATCTAATGCCGCCTTGGCACTTGTATTGCCGATAATGGTTTCATGGAGAAGGGTAAATAATCGCTCTGAATTTGTTAAATCTTTTCCGATTAATACAGGCGCTAATATATGGTCAATCGTATGTTTAATACTAACGAGGGTTTCCCCTGTAATGACATGTGTCGGTGGTGCCTCCCCGTACCCCTTTTTTCCAGCCTCATCTGTTACAACGACATAAATCGATTGTGCTGTTGTCACAGTTCGGAGCGCCGTTTTAAATGGCTTGATTAAAGGTACAGCGACTTCAAACGTTTCAATCGATTGAATCTTCATCATCCCGCTCCTTACTCGACACCTGGTGAGAGGCGTAGCGTTTTACTATAAGTATCTAGCTCCCCTTCAACTCCTAAAGGAATCGCAAAATGCGGCTGACAATGTCCGATTTTAAAGCCTTTCATAACAGGGTATGGTCGGTCTTTAAAATAATCGTCCAGCACTTCCTCTAATGTCAATGAAGGCTTATCCCCCGTTGATAATGCATCGGCAAAATCACCAATAACTACGCCAGCTAACCTCTCTAGCTTATTTGCTTGACGCAGTTGATTTAACATACCGTCCACACGATATGGTTCCTCTCCAATATCTTCAATCAATAAAATTTTGCCACTTGTTTCGATTTCAAATATTGTGCCGATACTTTGCACTAATAATGATAAATTCCCGCCGATCATTTCTGCTTTCGTTGTGCCTTGACTAAGCACCGCTAGGTCACTTATTTTTTCATCATAGACAAGTGTTGTTGGTTCAAATAACTGTTCAAACATTTTAGCTGACAGTTCCGCAAAATCAGCGCTAGCCACATCAGATGTGAGCATTGGTCCATGGAACGTAACTAAGTTGGACAATTGACCAAAGGATGTATGCAAAAACGTAATGTCGGAGTACCCCCAAAATACTTTTGGGTTGTTTCGAATGAGCTCAAAGTCAATCTTGTCTGTCATTCTTGCTGCGCCGTAGCCACCCCGAGAGCAAATAATCCCATTAATCTCTGTATCTATAAACATGTCATGAAGATCTGCTAAACGCTCTTCATCCTTCCCAGCTAAATACCCCCATCGATTACTTGCATACTGCCCAAGCTTATAATTTAATCCGAGCTGTTCTAAAAAAAGAACGGCCTTTTCCATTTGCCCATCTCGGAATGGTCCAGATGGAGAAATAATGCCGATTGTGTCTCCCTTTTTTAATCTTTTTGGTTTTTGTCTCACCTGTTGTCATCCCCCTTTTAATGAAAATTGCTACACGAACAGACTTTGGAAGCGTCACGAGGAGCTGGCATTAGAGCGGAAATTAATAGTTATTTAAATGGTAATATATGTTTAAATATTTATGCATTATGAGTTAATTAATATATATTTACATAACGCTTTATTGATTCCAGTAACAAAGAACTTCTTAAGTAATTATTTTTTGTATTAGACCTTATTTCGTATTCATATAATTTAATTAATGTGTAAAGCAGAAAGGAGGATTTTTTGTTTACACAGTATAAATATTGGAAGCCTTATATTAGCCCGTTTGATCCATGTAAGCCTATACGGATTAAAAGCTATGCAACACCTCCACAACTATACATCGGTTTTCAGCCAGTCGGACTTGCACAATTTCACTCTCCACAACTAGCTTTAAGGCACGGGACACTTTGGCCTCAGCTTTACAGCCCTTATCCAGCTCCCCAAAAAGGGGGGGACAAAAAATGAATAAGAAAATGCCCCCAGAATTTTATAAACTACTCGAAGAAATTCAAGCGATCGATTTTGTATTAGTCGAATTAAACCTCTACTTAGACACACACCCTCATGATTTTGAAACGATTAAACAATTTAATGAAACTGCCCAGAAAAGTATGGAATTAAAGGTTCACTTTGAACAACAATTTGGACCGTTAATGAATTTTGGAAGAAGTTTCTCTAATTATCCTTGGAATTGGGTTGACACACCGTGGCCATGGCAAGTGTAAATCTCATCATTGAGGGGGAAGAACGCCTTTGTGGTATTACGAAAAAAAGCTGCAATACCCCGTGAAAGTAAGTGAATGTAATCCAAGGTTAGCGAAGTATTTAGTGGAACAATACGGGGGAGCTGATGGGGAATTAGCAGCTGCCCTCAGGTACATGAATCAACGTTACACCATTCCTGATAAGGTGATTGGTCTTTTAACAGATATCGCAACGGAGGAATTTTCCCACTTAGAAATGATTGCGACCATGATTTATAAGCTGACGAAAGATGCAACACCTGAACAATTAAAAGAAGCAGGTCTTGGTGATCATTATGTTGCACATGACTCCGCTCTTTTTTATAATAATGCCTCAGGTGTACCATTTACAGCTGCTTATATCCAGGCAAAAGGTGACCCAATTGCGGATTTATATGAGGATATTGCTGCTGAAGAAAAAGCACGTGCCACCTACCAATGGATCATCGATATGTCAGATGATGTAGATTTAAATGACAGCTTAAAATTCCTGCGAGAACGAGAAATCGTCCACTCCCTCCGATTTAGAGAAGCGGTCGAAATGTTAAAAGACGACCGCGATACGAAAAAGGTATTTTAGTGGTTATCATGCCATCTTCGAACTATTCGAAGGTGGACTTTTTCATTTATTCATAAAACAGATGAATTCCCTATGAACTTTTCATTCCTTTGTATAGAGCTAAAAATTCAAAGTAATACTAAAGAGTATTGTAGCAAATACAGTTCGAACTAAAGGAGGAATAAATGTGACAAGCCCTGATAATGCATTATCTATTTTAGCTTTAGGCGGAATCAATGAAATCGGGAAAAATATGTATGTTGTGCAATATGGTAATGATCTTGTCATCGTTGATTGTGGTGCGAAATTTGCTGATTATCACATACTAGGTGTTGATTTAATTATTCCAGACGTTTTTTATTTACAAGAGCATCGAGAAAAAATTAAAGCATTAATTGTGACACATGGACACGAGGATCATATTGGTGGTATTCCTTACTTTTTAAAGAAAATGAATATCCCTATTTATGCTACACGTTTTACACTCGGATTAATCGAACTAAAATTAAAAGAGCATAAAATTTTACGGGAATCGACGCTTCATGAAATTAACGCAGATACCCATTTAACGTTTGGGGAGATGGATGTGAGCTTCTTTAAAGTCAGTCATAGTATTCCTGATTGTTTAGGCATTGTGTTTCATACGCCAGAAGGAAAGGTCATTCATACAGGCGATTTTAAATTCGATTTAACACCTGTAAACGAGCAATATTCGGATATTCATAAAATGGCTAAAATCGGTGAAGAAGGTGTACTTGCTTTAATATCCGAAAGTACAAATGCTGAGCGCCCTGGGTTGACCCCATCTGAACAGCTTGTTGGTGGTCATCTTGAAGAAGCTTTTCTAAAAGCACAAGGAAAAGGCAAAATTTTTGTTTCAACATTTGCCTCCAACGTCAATCGGGTGCAACAAGTCGTCGATGCCTGCTTGAAAACGAATCGTAAGCTGGCACTGCTTGGCCGAAGTATGGTCAATGTCGTACATGTGGCGAGAGAGCGAGGCTATTTAGATATCCCTGATTGGATGATGGTCGATGCACGTGATATCCATCAACTCCCTTCTGAACGAATTGCTATTTTATGTACGGGGAGCCAAGGGGAACCACTTGCCGCGCTTGCTCGACTTTCAACCGGTAGCAATCGAGATGTCAAAATTCATCCTGGTGATACAGTCATTTTGGCTGCCTCTCCAATACCAGGAAATGAAAAAGATGTCTCACGTATCGTGGATAATTTGTTCCAATTAGGCGCACATGTCATTTACGGCTCTTCAAGTATTACCGGTATGCACGTTTCTGGACACGGTTATCAAGAGGATTTAAAGCTCATGTTAACACTTATGAAGCCAAAATATTTCATCCCAATTCACGGGGAATATAGAATGCTTCATCAACACCGTTTATTAGCTGAATCAGTCGGCGTAGAAAAAGGGCATACATTCATTATTAACAACGGCGATATTGTTGATATTCAACATGGGGTAGCACGGCAAACGCGTAAAACAATCGCTGGAGATACGTATGTCGACGGTTACGGCATTGGTGAAGTAGGACAAGTCGTACTTCGTGACCGGAAGCAACTCTCTGAAGATGGAATGCTCGTCATTGTCATAACGATTAGTAAGTTAGACGGCTCCCTCATTTCTGAGCCGGATACGATTTCTCGTGGATTTGTTTATGCAAAGGATGCAGAGGATTTGATTAACAATATTAATACACTCGTCAAAGAAAGCATTGACCGTTTTAAGGAAGCCAATCCTTTTGCGATGAAGCAAGCGATCAAAAAAGCAGTTGGTCAATATGTATTTACCCATACAAAGCGAAAGCCAATGCTTCTACCGCTTGTCATTGAAATTTAAAACACAGGGGGATGTGCTCCTCCTGTGTTTTATTTAATCTGCACGGTTGTGTTCTTCTTTTTCCCATCGTTCAATTTCTTCTCGAACGATAGGGGCGACTTCTTTTCCTAGTAGCTCAATGGATCTCATCACATCTGCATGCGGCATGGAGCCAACTGGACAGTGGAGCATAAAACGTGTAATGCCTACCTGTTTACGAAGGAAAATGATTTTTTCTGCTACGGTTTGGACATCTCCAACATACAAAGCTCCCTCTAGGCTACATGCATCCTCAAATGTTTCACGTGTGTAAGGTCCCCAACCACGTTCTCTCCCTAAAGCATTCATCACAGCTTGTGTTGGTGGGAAAAATTTTTCGACAGCCATGTCCGTACTATCTGCGATAAACCCATGTGAATGCGTAGCAACCATTAGCTTCGAAATATCATGCCCCGCTTTCTTAGCCGCTTTATAATACAGTTTAACGAGTGGTGCAAATCGTAACGGACTGCCACCAATAATGGCTAAAGCAAGCGGTAAGCCAAGAGTGCCTGCACGTACAACAGACTGCGGCGTACCACCACTTGCAATCCAAATCGGTAAAGAATCCTGGACTGGACGTGGATACACCCCTCGATTATGAATGGCAGGACGATGCTTCCCACTCCACTGAACGATTTCAAATTCTCTTATTTTTAATAGCAGATCTAATTTTTCATCAAATAATGCATCATAATCTGTTAAATCATAGCCAAACAACGGGAACGATTCGATAAAAGAGCCTCGCCCTGCCATAATTTCCGCACGTCCATTTGACAGTGCATCCACTGTTGAAAACTCTTGAAATACTCTTACTGGATCATCAGAAGAGAGTACGGTCACCGCGCTTGTTAGCCTAATTCGTTTTGTCAGCGGGGCAGCAGCGGCGAGGAACACAGCTGGCGTGGAACAGGCATAATCTTTTCGGTGATGCTCACCCACACCGTACACATCTAATCCTACTTCATCTGCCAGTATAATTTCTTCAAGTACCTCTCGAATGCGTTCAGCATGGCTAATCGTTTTTCCTGTATTTACATCTGGCGTCGTTTCAACAAATGTCGTTAACCCAATCTCCATTCTACTTTCCTCCTACATTTACCTATTGCTTTACTACTATCATAACGAGTTCAGCTACATTTGTCCTTTTTATGATATTTCTTTAACAGCTCATAAAACGTTCTATGTTGCGCACATTACACTTTAGGAGGTGAAAAGCGATGAGTAAAAATAATAAGAGAACAATGAATACACGTACACACAATCCATATGGTCTATATAAAAGCACAGACTTAGATGACACGAATAGCAATAACAATAATCCTAACGACAATTTAAACGAGGAATTCGCTGCTGAATTTGATGCGAAAGCAAAAAATAAAAACAATAAGACCAACCACGATAAAAATCAGCAGTCTAATAAAAATGAAAATAAATAGCTACACAAATATGAAAAGCGACACAAAAGAGCCATTCTGTGCCGCTTTCCCCCTCTTTTTTCATTATTTCACCTTGAACGTGTTAGCTAAACCTAGTAATCCTTCTGATACTTCCGATAATTTCTCTGATAATCTTGCGATTGATTCATAGTGAATGTTGAGATTACCTATTTTAATCATACCGTTTACTGAAATATTTACACTTACATTTTTAGGAATTACGATGTAGAAAAAAGGGCATCCAGAAAGCAACAACTTTCAGAACACCCAATTCAATCCTTAATCATTATCCATTAAGAAATACACTATCCGCGGTATTTCATTGTCAAACCTTTTAAGAAACAACGTGCGAAGCGATCGCCACATTCCTTATAGTTTTTATGACTCGTGTTGCGTAAAATGGCACCCATCTCTCCCTTGGATACCGTTACCCCACCTTCATACAACAAATCTAGTACATCTTCACTCGTTAGCTGTAAAGCAATCTTTACTTTCTTTAACAGCATGTTGTTAGCACTTTCCTTGCCTGTGACGGGCATCGGTCCTGCTACATTTCCGTCTTTATCTTTTTGCGGTCCACGCTTAAATGTAATAAAGCCATTTAAAAATGCCTCGAGCATTTTATTATTTACTTTGACGAAGTTTTCGGGTGCTTCCTCGTCTTCTCTTACTTTGATGAGCATATTAAGTACCTCTTCTTTTGTGAAGTGCATGCCCCCAAGCTTAAACATCTCTACTATGTCGATATTTTTAATATCTAGTGCATAGCGTAAGCGAATTAATATATCATTATTTGTCATATAAAAACCTCCTGTACTATTGTGCTATATCCAAACAAAACCTAACATGAATAAATAATAATGAGAAAATTTATCGTAATTATAATGGTTCTTCACCAAAACGTGTAATTGACTACACATTCCGTTACGGGCGGATGCTTTCCGCGGGCGAGGTCGAGCCTCCTCGTCGCTCATTCTTCACTCCATGTGCTTTTAAAATCCTATATTTTTTAATCAAGAATATATTTTGATATTGAACCATTTGTTAAACAGTATTTTATTCTAATTGAAAATACAGTAATTCACAAGCATTGATATTTATAGCTGTTGTATAAAAGAAAGTAAATATTCGTTCTCAATAAAAAACGACGAGGTCTATACATTGATAGTCTCTCGCCATTTTCATTATATTATTTACTTTCTACATCATCTAATGCTTTATTTTTTTCAACTCTGTGCATCTCTAGTACATGTTCAGTCGGAGGAACAAGTAAACTCACTACAATAATTGTAATTCCTGAAATCACAACACCAGAGAAAACAGGAGCTAACCATAGTTCATGCAGTAATCCTATAAACCCTTCTGATTGTATAGGGAGCGCAGGAACCGATGTCAATGAAGTCACTATGTAATAGATGAGCCCTACGGATATACTTGCCCAAACAGCAGGTGTACTTACTCGCTTCCAAAATGGTCCTAATACAATCGGCCAAAAAATCGTCACGAATATAATATCCCATGCTAAATACGCTAAGTCGATTACCCTTTGGAAGCTAACCGCTAATACTAAGCCTAACAAAGCACTTAAAAGAATCACGAGTCTTGAAAAACGCAATAATGTTTTAGGTTGCGGATTTGGGTTAATAAAATCTAAATAAATATTTTTCGTCATAATGCCTGAAGTAGCAACATAACATGCCGCAACTGTCGACATTCCCATAGCTGCCATTGCCGTTAAGAAAATGGCGGCTATAAGAGGCGGAAAGTACCCCTGTGCAAAAGCTAGCATCAAGGTTTCTGGATTATCGCTATTTGGATAAATCGTTCTGAACGCCTCACCTAACATCCCAGGAATCCAACTAATTGCAATAATGACAGCACCCGCAATCATCATACTACGCTGTGCTACCTTTGGACTTTTTGCTGCGGCAACCCGTTGTCCCAAGTCCACTGCCGGAATATCGCCAAGCGCTAGCACAAGGTATAACGACCAAAATTCTACTCCCGCTCTATTGAATAATTCGCTAATATTCCACCATTCCGGATTAAATGTAATATCAGGATAGTAAAATAAAACGAAAATAGTAATCCCTAAAATACCAGCAATCGCAAGTGCACCTTGTACAATCTCGGTATAGGCTACTGCCCATAGTCCACCGATTACTGAATATAATACGGTTAATGAAACAAATAATAACGCGGCTGGCAGAAAATCAATTTGTAACAATTGCTGAATAATATACGTTCCGCCAACAGTTAATGCAGCTGCATTGAAAACACCGAATGCAATAGCCATTACAATCCCTGTATAAGCACCTAATTTTTTGCTACCGTATCTTAGTCCATAGTAGTCTGCTAGCGTCCAACCTTTTAATCTTCTAAGCGGTTTCGTCCAAATGAGTCCACCTAAAATCATACAAGTACCTAGTCCACCCATTGTGGCCGTCCCTTCGAACCCACCACTCGTATAACCTGATCCAACAGCCGCAAAAAAGAATGGTGCCGCCAATAAGGCGGCAATTAAACTTCCTGTTACAACAGATAATGGCATACTCCAGCCTGCTACAATTAAGTCTTCTGCTGTTTGTACACGTTTGTAGCCTTTATAACCTACATAATAAATAAAAATTAAATATAGGCTAAATACAAGGATATTTAACATTTGAATACTCCTTATCCATTCATAACGACTCCACCATTAGGGGTTAAAATTTGACCTGTATAAAAATTAGCATGTTCTGAAGCTAAAAATAACACGCTTTTTGCTATCTCTTCTGGGTGCGCTAGTCGTTTTAAAGGATATTTAGCAGACTCTTCTTCAATATAATTTTCGCCAAATTCTTTTAAAATATCTGTATACGTTCCACTAGGAGCTACGGCATTTACTAAAATATGTGGAGCTAATTCTCTTGCTAAAGCTTTTGTAAATGCATTAATACCACCTTTTGCAGCTGAATAGTGTGTAAACTCTTCACATCCTAAGCTACCAAGATCAGAAGAAATGTTAATAATTTTTCCTCTACCTTTTTGCTTCATTCTTTTCGCCGCTTCTCTACTATTATAGAAGCAACCATACAGATGCACTTTAATCATTCGATCCCACTGCTCATCTGTTAAATCTATGATACTAGAAGACTGTGCAAATCCAGCATTGTTTACTAATATATCAATCATACCGAAGTCATTATCCATATAACGAAACATTTCTTGAACTTGCTGAGAATCCGACACATCAGCATGAAATTTCAACGCACGTCCCTCAAACTTCTCTGCTTGCACACGCACCTGTTCTGCCTCTTTCTCGTCTCCAATATAATTTATTAGAATATTGGCTCCTTGCTCTGCAAACGCTAATGCAATTGCCTTTCCTATCCCCTTACTTGCCCCTGTAATCAATACATTTTTTCCCGTAAAATCAAATTCCATTAACGATCATTCTCCAATTTAAATTTAGCTACGAGTGATTGTAATTCCTCTGCTGTTTCGCCTAGGGAAGCAGAAGCCTGCGTTACTTCTTGCATCATCACTAGCTGTTCCTGTGTAGCCTCTGACACATTCATTGAAAATGCAGAAGATTTTTGTGCTGAGTGGCTAATATTATTGACCGATGCTGTCACTTCTTCTGAAGAAGCTGATATTTGTTGAGATGCTGCAGAGATTTCTCTAATTTGACTCGCTACTTCTTCTGAAGAAGTTAAAATATCCTTAAAGATTTTGCCCACTTCATTTGTATAATCCATCCCAGCTTTTACATCTTCTTTTCCTTTTTCCATCACAATAAGAGAGGCATTCGAATCAGATTGAATTGTACTAATTAAATTGTATATTTCAGTGGCTGATTGAGATGATTGTTCTGCTAATCTTCTTACCTCATCTGCCACAACGGCAAATCCTTTACCATGTTCGCCCGCTCGTGCAGCTTCAATTGCGGCATTAAGTGCCAGTAAATTCGTTTGATCTGCAATTTCCGTAATAATGTTAACAATGTCACCAATTTTATTTGTATTTACATGCAAACCATTAATTGTTTTTCCAATTTGCTCAACGGATTCATTAATTAATTGCATTTGGGAAACAACTTGTTGCACAACACTATTCCCATGTCTGGAAGCTTGAGAGGAAGAATTAGATGATTCGGCTACACTATTTGCCGAATCTGCAATTTGCTGTATACCTATCGTTGTTTCTTCCATAGCAGTAGCTGTTTCTTCTGTTGTGGTTAAAGACTCTTCCGCATTTCGTGTAATTCGCTCTATGTCCTTTGCAATATGTGTAGAGCTATCGTATACGCCTGTTGCATTTGCATTTAGCTGATTGGCTGCAGCAGAAATATGGTTCGATGCATTTCGAATATTTAATATGAGATGTTGTAAATTTGAAACCATCGTTTGAATAGATTGAGATAAGTGACCAATTTCATCATTCGTAATTTCCAACTCTACATCTTTCAATTCCCCATTGGCTACTTGATTTGCTATCTCTACTACTTTTCCGAGTGGTTTAAACAGTCGTACAATGAGTATGTAAAGTAAGACTAATAAAATAGCAAGACCAATTACTGTAATCGCAATTTGTTTAATAATACTTGATTTGATAATGGTATTAATATAATCTGCTGAATAATCAATTCCGATTAACGCAATAATTTTTCCTGTATCGTCTTTAATTGGGGCAAATACTGTTCGCCACGTACCGAAAGCATCTTCAAAAATTTGCGTCACTTCTACTTGCTTATTATCAAGTGCTAGTTTCGCTGTTTCAGTATGCTCCGGCGCTAAATCAGAAAAGGCTTCCCCCGCTTCGTATACTTCATTTAAATTAGAAGTATAACCAATGGGAATAATGTTGTTATCTTCTATTTTCCAAAGATAACTCCAACTCATAATCCCTTGTTCATTTTGAATAGCATCTAACTGCTTTTGTACTTTTTGGAAAGTTTCATTATCCTCTCCCTTTATAGATAATAAAGATTGGATTTCTTCCTTATCAAGGGTCATCGCTGTTAGTATGCCTACACTTTTGAGTTCTTGCTCAAGATCTGCATCCATACGCTTATTTAGTTCATTAATACTTTGGGCTGTAATAATAGTAGTAAGTACTAAAACAGCAAAAGAAACGATCAATAACAATCTGTTCTTTAATGACATATTCTTTGTAAATTTCAAAATTTTACCTCCCTACGTTTCTATTAATTATACTTTTGTAATGAACAGCTGCCTTTAATGTAATGATAATATTTTGTAAAAAAGCTACACATACAACATTCCCTTTAACTCATTGCCAGTAAGTTTGCCTAAAAATGAAATAGAGGCAATTAAAAAAGCCTATTTAAACAATAGGCTAACAAGAAAATCATAATAACTGCAGCATAGATATGGATGATCTATTTCTCAGTTCGTGCAATGGATGGAAAATGAAGTCGCTATATTCCGGGAAAGTAGTTTTCTTGTATTAGCAAATGGAATAGCATACTTTTTTCACTAATCGACCAAGTATCACTGACTATCAATAATATGCTCGTATAGTTCACCCATCCTAGCATCTAACGCTTTAGATATTGCAATTTTGCACCTCTATTTTTAGTAGATCCACCTATTATCAACCTTAAATTACCATATCATATTTACTTAGTCAATTTATTCCTTAATTTTACCAATAAGTTATATACATATATATGAAGATACGTACACATTTCCACATCAAACTAAACTTTTATTTGATTGAAATAGTTGTAATTGGTTCATATTTAGGGATTTGTTCCATATTGGTTTTATATAATACAATTGTATCTACAGGAAAAGATAATGGCTTAGCTTGAAAGGGGTTATGCTTTGTTAATAGCTCCTTATCGAACCTTTCAGCACTAGACCATTTCCGTGCGAATGTAATATGAGGATGGTACGGACGAGTGTCTAACGTAAATCCAGCATCTAAACATTGTTGCTGCACAATGGCTTGCAGTTGAAATAATGCACGTTCCTCACTTACTGCTCCCCAAAAGATTCGCGGTATTTGCTCATTGCCGAAAATATTCAGCCCTGTAATTTGCAAAGAAAAGCTTTGTTCTTCGGTTATAGCGTCACTTATTTTATCAATCATCGTTTGAAGTGTTTGCCCTTCTACAGCGCCTAGAAATGCTAAAGTAATATGGTAATCCGCCATATGCACCCAACGGTTAAACTGAAAAATATGTTTTACATTTAGCAGTTCAGCATGAATGACTTTCTTAATCGTATCTGGTAATGGAACAGCCCAAAAATAATGTGGATTTTTGCTCATTTAATCCCTCTTTTTAATATATTTCGATTTCTCCTTTTACTAAAAATGATCAATATATTAATTCCCTTCATTCATATTGTTAGCCATATTGGCCATCATTATGTTCACTAGTTTTCGTCATTTAAGATGCTTGCAACTATCCATATGAAGAAAGCCCGAAAAGCTTTATCGCATTTTCGGGCTACAGTAATGATGATACGAGTGAAATAACAGTAATGACTCTAGTTTTTATTCTTCCTTCCGAAATGTTTTAGGCATTAACACAACGATTACTTCTCCCGTTACAACGAGTTGATCATCCGCAAATACTTCAGTGTACACTTTATACTTTTTCGGATGGATTTCTTCTATTGTACCGATTGCCTTTAATGGCCCGCCCATTGGAGTTGGTTGTTTATAGTTTACTTGTAACGAGCTTGTTACAAAGCGTGGTGGATTCACCCCGTCACCTATTTCATATCCATTTTGACGATGCAAATACAAAGAGGCTGAGCCGGCACTATGGCAATCGATAAACGATGCAAGTGCCCCACCATACACAAATCCAGGAATTCCCCCTGTATATTCTGGTCTTGGTGTGTAAATCGTAATCGTTTTCTCACCAAGCCAACCTGTACGAAGATGATGCCCCTGTTCATTTAATCGTCCACATCCATAGCACCCAGCAAAATCATCTGGATAATCATCTTGAATCGCTTTGATCACTTTTTCTTCCATGTTTCTCCCCCTTATGTATAGAAAATCTTTAGTTTTTCCTAGTTAACCCTTTAATCAATGACAAATCCGATTTTCCCTAATTGCTCTGCATTTTCTAATCGCTTAAATGCTTGTTCAAACTGCTCTAAAGGATACATTGCATCAACAATTGGCGTGATGTTATGCTGCTTTATAAATTGCAGCATGTCACCAAATTCTTCGGCGCTTCCCATTGTTGAACCTAAAAGGCTAAACTGACCATAGAAGAATGTGCGAAGATCGAGTGGCACCACATCCCCTGCCGAAGCCCCAAAAGTAACAATTGTCCCACCTGGACGAAGCTGCTCTAGTGACTTATTAAATGTCGCTGCGCCTACACATTCAATGACAAGGTCCATCTTTTCTCCGCGGAGTGCCTCGTTCCAATCTGTATTGCTATCAATTGCCTGATCAGCACCCATCTCTAACGCCTTTTTACACTTCTCTTCTGAGCGTGATGTCACATACACGATCGCGCCAGCTGCTTTGGAAAATTGTAATAAAAACGTGGCGACACCACTACCGATACCAGGAATGAGTACTTTCATTCCTGACTGTACACGTCCCCTCGTAAATAGAGCGCGGTAGGCTGTCAGTGCTGCGAGAGATAATACCCCCGCTTCTTCCCATGTTAAATGCCCTGGCTTAGGTACTGCATTTTCAGCAGGAATGACAACATATTCCGCAAATGTACCATGAAACGGTAGACCGAGAATTTCAAATCCTTCAGGTGGCGCATCACTCTTTTCTTTCCAGCCAAGTCCTGGATTAATGACAACTTCATCACCTATTTGAACATCGGATACCCCTTCACCAATTGCATCAATGATTCCTGCACCATCTGATCCGATAATAAGAGGGGGATCTGTTGGTTGATGACGGTTAAGGACAAATAAATCGCGGTGATTAAATCCAGCTACTTTAAGCTTTACTCGCACCTCCCCCGCTTTTGGTGGCATCTTTTCTATCTCTCGATATGTAAGACCTTCAAAGCCTATTGTCTTTTCATGCACAACTGCTTTCATCTATAACACTCCTTATTTTTCAACCCCATTATTACTCTATTAAATGAGTCAATTTCTTTCATAATCATATACCAAATATACAGACTATTCAAAATTTAAAATCCTTAGTATATAAAAAAACCTAACTCATTCATACGAATTAGGTTTCGAACACTCAATACATAATGGTCTTAATGATGTCCTTTTGCACGCATTGCATCTTCTTTCGTTACATGTACTGTGCCAAATGGATGTTGTGGAGGGGCATAAATCGAGTACAGCTTGAGCGGGATATTCCCTGTATTCGTTAAGTTATGCCATGTGCCAGCTGGTACGATAATGGCATCATCATCCTGTACAGTCCTGACAAAGTTTAACTGTTCTCTTGTTTTTCCCATTTGAGTAATCCCTTGCCCTTGTTCAATCCGTATAAATTGGTCAAGTTGAGGATGTATTTCTAATCCAATATCT
This sequence comes from Lysinibacillus sp. RU7, assembly GCF_057837305.1. NCBI lineage: Bacteria > Bacillati > Bacillota > Bacilli > Caryophanales > Bacillaceae > Lysinibacillus > Lysinibacillus sp. RU7. Next base: position 82,388 of record NZ_JBYQFK010000004.1, read on the forward strand.
TCTCCCGGTTTAAGGCTCATCAATGTTACTTGCAAATACTTCCCTGTCCATAAAGCCGTCCGGTACGTGTTATTCTGTTCCGATGCTTCATGTATATTAATGACAAACGGGTTCGGTCCGTAATCTTTTAACTCCATATGACTTCTTTCCATTGTAGATGGGCCAAATCCAAATGGGGACGTACCATTCATTGTCATCCCATAATTCAGCTGTCCCATACAATTACACATTGGCATAGACATGTAAGGAGAAGCTGGATATGAATACATCCAAGGTGCATAGTACATTTTCTTCCACCCTTTCGTACATTTCTCAAATTATCCTATGCAACGCGGGCAAAGAACGTACTGAATAATCATGTGATAACTATACAAGATGATTATCCTGTGACTTTTTTCGCACATTTTTCTCTTTAACAGGAAAAAAATATATTTAACTAAATTTAAAAACAGCCAATTAGCATTATAATAAAACCATATATAGATAGATAGATAGATACTTACGGAAAAGTTAAGGGGAGCTTATCATGCGTATTACTCAATTAAAATCAGTAAAGAAAAAAATTTTAGCGGGGTTCGGTATTGTTTTACTACTTATGCTAACGTTATCGAGCTATCTCGTTTTGACAATGAAGTACATTCATCAAAAAACAGAAATCGTCATTAAAGAGGAAGTAAACTTACTCGTATTAGATGAAACAATGGCATTCAATATTGCACAAAAAATTGCATTAGCGCGTGGTTATGTGCTTACAGGTGATACGAGTTATAAAGAGGAATTTGAACGATATAGCAAACAAACAATCGATTTAGAACAACAGCTAATCGCACACTCAGATTCCGATAAAGTAAAAAATCTTATTCAATTAGGTCAACAGTGGCAGAATACGGTTGAAAATGAGATATTTCCTTTATATGACCAAGGAGAGGCAGCGGCAGCGATTGCCTTATTAAGTGGTGAGGCACAAATACAAGCACGGGAATTAATGACAGGCTACAATGAAATGACGGCTAACCGCGAAGCAATCATGGCAAAGCAAGGGGATGAAATTAGCCAATTAGGCACTAGTATTATGATAATTAATATTATTTTCATTACAATCATCGTGATTATTGGGTTGCTTATTGCTCTCTATGTCACAAACAGCATTGTTAAACCAGTTAACCGTGTTATGCACCGACTCCAAAAAATTGCCGATGGAGATTTGAGTGATCAAGCACTTACAGTCAACTTAAAAGATGAAATTGGTGTGCTAATGCATGCTACCAATGCCGTCAGCGCAAATAATAATAAACTACTTCAGCAAATTCAACAGGCTGCTGATGACTTATATCAAGGTAGCCACAAAATTTCATACTCAACAAAAGAAGTGAGTAATGGCTCTAAACAGATTGCCATGACTATGAATGAGCTAGCAACAGGTGCGGAGGCACAAGCAAACCTATCAGGTGAAATGGTGAGCAAGATTGAATCATTCACACAAAACATCAATGAAATTAATGACAACGGGCAAAAAATGGCGATTCAATCGGATGAAATTCTTGAAATGACAACTCATGGTCAACAATTGATGAATCAATCGCTTTCTCAAATGGCGATGATTAATGATGTCTTTAAAATATCTGTTGTGAACGTACAAGAACTAGGAAAACAATCACAAGAAATTTATCAACTCGTTGCGGTCATCGAAGAAATTTCAGCTCAAACAAATTTACTTGCACTGAATGCTGCTATTGAGGCAGCTCGGGCCGGGGAAGCTGGAAAGGGCTTTGCTGTTGTGGCATCTGAAGTAAAAAAGTTAGCAGAGCAAGTTTCTCATTCGGTTGTCAATATTACTCAAATTATCGATAAAATTCAGTTCGAAACACGTACTGTCACAGACTCGCTTCAAAATGGCTATACAGAGATTGAAAAAGGCTCTGAACAGATGCGTGTAACAAGCGAAACCTTTGATAAAATCAATCAAGCTGTTCATCTCGTTACACAAAATATTCAAGATACGTCTCACCGTATTAACCAAGTAACAGCAGACAGTGAGAATGTCGGTAAAATAATTGAAGAAATTGCTGCTGTCACGGAAGAAGCTGCTGCAGGTATTGAAGAAACAGCTGCTTCTGCTGAACAATCCAGTAGCTCCCTACAAGAAGTAGCAAGTCGTGCTCACCAGCTTCTCGAAACAGCTGAACAAATGAAAGCTAGCATCCATCGTTATAAGCTACGAAGTGAATAAAACATCACGACTACAAAAGCGATACAAAATTTTACGATTTAAAAATTTCGGGCCAGTGCATAAATGTACTGGTCTTTTTGATGGATAGAAAAGTATATGTTTTCAAGGAACGACACATAAGAATATACGTATTTCCCACACATATAATTTATAGATCGATCTCCGATTACTCTCGATAGAAAGAAGGATACTATTGAATGTTATGATTGTGAGTGGCTTTATTTTTTTAAGTGTCAGTATTGGTGGGGGCATTGCTTGGCTCTTTTCAGCGCTATTTCGCCAGACAACACATCATTTATCGCTACTATGTGGCGGGTTTTTGATTGGATTACTTCTACTCGAAATTATCCCTAGTTCTATACAGATGTATGAGCTGTTAAGCCTTATACTTGGTTTTCTCATTGGGCATCTGCTTTTTCTCATACTGCACCATTTTTTCTATCAGACAAATTTACAAAAACAATCTGTCTACTTGCTCACCATTGCTATACTGATTCATACGATTCCACTTAGCCTCACAATCGGCAATTTACTTGGCAACGCGACACTCGGGATTGCTCTTACAGCTTCTATCGTGCTCCATCATCTTCCTGAAGGTTTTGCCATCACCACTATTATGCTCTCACAAGGTGAAAAACTTTTCGGATTGCTTCTTTATTTCACAGGATTTACCGCTTTCTTTGGTGTGTTTGTATGGCTTGGGTATTATACGAATCTCAGTAATGTATCTGAAGGAATCTTGATAGGCATTTCCATTGGGTTAATCGCTAGTACTAGTATTTCTGAATTTATTGTACATAACATTCGAGCTACATCGAAAATCAATGTGCTAACTTTCCTATTAATCGGCTATTTACTCAGCTTTGGATTTCATTTAGTCATTGGATAACAGGGCACTTAATGCAGTGGGACCTCCAAAAACATCACACTCAAGCAATATTATGCATCACATATCACGTATCTCTAGACATGATATAAACACTTTAAACAAAAAGTCATAGATAAACCACGCAGACAAAAGTCGATACGGCAAGTTTATCTATGACTATATTATTTTACCCCAATTTGCATAAATCGATTATACACCGCTCGTGCTATTTTAGGGTCCGTGACACTATGGATGATGGCACGCCCGTCCGCAAAAAAGACGATTCGACACTCCTCAAAGTGACAGGATAGCAAATACGGGTTTAACACCAGGTTTGTAACTTGATCGTTTATATTGTTCGCTATCTTTTCCAATGAGTATGTTTGTGTGATACCCGGTCTGAGTTGAACAGCATCTCGTCCGCAAAGTACATGTGTTTTCATTTGATTTTCAAATTGTAAAAAAGGATACGTTGGCTGCTCTCCGCAACTTGGACAAGAAGGGTTTTTGAGCTTTTGCACATTGATTTCAGCTCGTTCATCTTTCCAAAGATCGATGGATTGTACAATAGGTGCTAATGTTTTTCCAGCAAGCCACTTGAATACTTTTGTCACCTGATAGGCAGCTGTTACTTGCACAATTGGGCTAATGACACCAACCGTATCACACGTCATTGCATCTATTGGCAAATGATTGAGTAAACAATGTAAACAAGGTGTCTCTCCTGGAATAATCGGCAATGTCAACCCATAACTCCCTACACAAGCACCAAATATATACGGAATTCCTTGCTTCATCGCTGCATCATTGACAATTAAACTCGTTTCAAAATTATCTGTTGCATCTACGACAATGAAATGATCTTTCATTAATTCTTCAACATTGAGTCCGTGTACATCCTCAACAATGCCTACGATGGAGATTTCACTATTAATTTGCTCCAGTCGTTTTTTAGCAGCAATCGCTTTTGGCACTTTCTGTTGAACATCTTCCTCTACATATAACTGCTGCCTTTGTAAATTGCTCCATTCCACATAATCTCGATCGACAATCGTTATCTGCCCAACGCCAGCCCTTGCTAGCATTTCAGCACTAGCCGAGCCAAGTGCTCCTGCCCCAATAATGAGAATCTTCGCCTGCTGCATACTTTCTTGCACATGCTTCCCTAAGAATAATCCTTGTCGTGCATAGCGGTTATTCAAGATGTCACCATTCCCGTTGTAGGGCTACTTGCCACAGCATATTCTTTTTCTTCGATTCGTCCTGCCTCAAATCCTAATCTACCAGCTTCTACTGCTAGTTTCATCGCTTCTGCCATTTTCACCGGATCTTTTGCACCGGATACGGCTGTATTAAGTAACACCGCATCGGCTCCTAGCTCCATTGCATAGGCAACATCCTTAGGCGCGCCAATGCCTGCATCGACAATGACTGGAATCTCTGATTGTTCAATAATAAATTTTAAATTAAGAGCATTAATAATTCCTTTTCCAGATCCAATCGGTGAAGCGCCCGGCATAATGGCATGAACACCGAGATTTTCAAGGCGTTTCGCTAACACTACGTCATCCGATGTATACGGCAATACAATAAACCCTTCCGCAAGCAGCATTTCAGACGCTTTTAATGTTTCAATCGGGTCTGGTAAAAGTGTACGATCATCCCCAATGACTTCTACTTTAATCATGTCGCATAACCCAGACGCTTTCGCCAGTTTGGCAATACGCACCGCTTCTTCAGCCGTTTTAGCCCCTGCTGTATTCGGTAGTAACGTGTATTTGGTTAAATCTAGTTGCTCAAGAAAATTCGGCTGTTCCGCTGAAAAAATATTCATTCTTCTCACAGCAAACGTTAAAATTTCGGATTGTGATACTTCTACTGCTTTTTTCTGTACTTCAAATGATGGGTATTTCCCCGTACCTAATAAAAGTCTTGATTGAAACGTACGATCTGCAATTTTTAACATATTTCATCCTCCTCCAACAAAATGAACAATTTCTACAACATCGCCATGTGAAAGGCTAGTCGTCTCATACTTTTCTTTTGTGATAATTTCCTGATTCACTTCTACGACAACAATACGATTCTCTAAATTGTAATGAGCCAGCAATCCTTGAACAGTATGAACTGTTTCTGGCAGGTCAATTTGTTTTCCATTTACAATCATGGACATGCTTTCATCACCTCCTAAACAGTTAATGGCTTTCCTCGGTCAATTCGAAATGCCTCTATCCACTCTTCTTTTACGTCTCTTTTCAAAATAAGATTGGCAATCATCTCACCTGTTGCTGGAGCTAACAAAATGCCATTGCGATAATGCCCTGTTGCAAATAAAATGGATTCATCTTCCGGATGATGACCGATGAATGGTTTTTGATCAAACGTTTGTGGTCGTAATCCTGACCAAACAGCATCGATTTTCATATGAGCACTAGTAGGCAATAGCTCTTTCGCTTTTTGAATTAATGTTTCGATACCATTTAAACTCACTTGTTCTGTCCAGTCGTTCTCCTTCATCGTTGCGCCAATGACAAGCTTCCCGTTATTTCTTGGAACAATATAGTATTTATCATGAAAAATCGTATGCTTTAAAACAGCTTGTTCATCCGTAACGGATATGCACTCCCCTTTAACTGGTGTCATTTGATGCTGTAAACCTAGCTCTTTAAAGAAAGTAGTGCTCCAAACACCACTGGCAATCACAACGCGCTTCGCTTCCACAAGTCCTCGTGTCGTTTCAATTAGAAAAGCGTCATGCTGTTTTTTTATGTGTAGCACCTTTGTATAGTCAAAAGTCGATGCACCCAGAACTTGAGCACTTTTAGCAAAAGCCTGGCATACACCAATCGGTAGCACATTGATATCGTCTTGGATATATGCTGCACCTACTATATGAGGGGAAACATCTCGTTCTAGTTTTCTTACTTCATCTGCTTCAAGCCATGTAACAGTAGGTTGCGCTAATATGTCCCCTAATTCTTTTTTGTCACGATCAGAAAAGGCAAGCTTTAAAATTCCACCCTCTCTATACCCTAAGTCGATACCGCTTAACTCATATAATTCATCTTTCAACTTCGAATAAAGAGACTGACTATATCTCGCAAAAGGGAAAAAGACATTGACATCCCCTTCACATTCCGAATGAGCACCGAGCATACCTGCTGCTGCACTTGTTGCTTTGGCACCAATCTGGTTTTCTTCAAACACCGCTACGTCGATTTGCTCTTTTGCTAAATAGTAGGCGATGGCACTTCCCATAATTCCGCCACCAATGATGGCTACTTCATAGCTTGTTTTCATATTTGACCACCTCATCGAATTGACTTGCTACAGCGAATGGATTTTCTGCTAAAAAAATACCTGACATCACAGCAATGCCGTCCGCTTGTATATGTTGTAATGCCTGTACCCGGTCTAAAGTGATACCACCAATTGCAAAGACAGGAATCTTCAAATGTTTTTTCATCTCAAGGATTGGGGCAAGACCATGCGGAGCCTTTCCTTTTTTGCTATTCGTTTCAAAGCAGTGACCATATAACACATAGTCAGCCCCTTGTCGCTCCGCCTCTTGTGCTCCTGCATAATCATGTACAGACTTCCCTACCTTGATATGGGGAAATAACGCCTTCACCTTTTGCACAGGCAGTCCCTTTTCTGGCAAATGTACCGTTTGAATGCCACTACATAATGCAATATCTAGCCGATCATTTAAAATCAGTTTCCCTTTTTCAATACCACCCTCATCTAAATAGTGAAGCAATGTCATAACTTCTTTTACCGTCTTCGTCTTTTCTCGTATTTGAATAAAATCGACGTTATGCTGGATTTGAAGTATTTTCTTTGCTAGTTCAAGCACTGTATGCGAATCATCCGTTACTGCCATCAGCTTCATGTTAGATATATGCCCTCCTTTTTGTGATTTTTTCACAAATAAAAAAACCACTCTCCCGAAAAGGAAAGTGGTTCTGTTTGAATAAGATCCATGTACAAAAAAGTACACAAAAAAACCCCAACATCACTCTACTTCCCTACGCAGATGCAAATCTGATCAGGTTGTGAGGGTTTAAAAGTAACTACTTTCTTCTCAGCCCTTATCAAGGGATCCCCTAGTAAAATTTCAATTTATTCAATTATTATGAATTTAACCATTATTCTATTACACAAATTTTGAAATAGCAAGAAGGCTTTTCAAATATGTTACAAGTATCTCCACTTCAATTCATGTCGTAATCGCATGAGTTCTCCCTTTTTATCTAGGCATGTATGTTCCCTCTTCTAGTATGATAAAATATAAGTTAACTACTAACACAATAACGTTTACATAAAATCATTACATATGGAGGAAAGTATTATGTACAAACTACGCGGGCATCACCTTTTTTGCCTTTTAGGGTATCGAGGAATGGGCTACTCTAAAGAATACGTAGAAAATATGACGCGCATCCATCAAACATTGAGGGCTAATCCAAAAACACTTGTGCAGCTTGTTAAAGGCCCCGACCATTTATGCGAAAAGTACCCTAACTCCGGGGAATACCATTGCCAAGATGATAATATTTACGATAGAGATGCTGTCATTTTAGAAAAGTTAGGTCTTCATATCGGACAAATTTTAAGTTGGGAAGACATTGAATCATCCGTCCAACAACATGTCATTCCAAGTGATATTGGCATCGTTTGTGAAACATGTTCTTGGCGCTCTTACGGGGTATGTGAAGAAGGGGTTCAGCGAATTACTACAGGAAACGGGTTGTGGGAAGTGAAATAGACTGCATAAACGTCTCTTTCCTTCTAGTATAATGCTTTCCCACAGCAATCTCCTCTTGTTAATACGCTTGATTTTTTCAAAAAAATACGTAAACAGACAAAAGAAGCACTCAATCATTTTGTACGACAAAACGATTGAGTGCTCTCTCTTTTAACGACTAAAGTGAATTTTCCTTAAGCCACTTTTCAATATAAGGATAAATTTCATTTACTGCACGACGACCTGTACATACAGAAACGTGACCTGTTTGCACATCATGCAATGTCTTATTTTTGCTTGACACTTTATCATTCAGTGGCTTAATTTGTTGTGGTAAAACGATATTGTCACGAAGAGCACAAATATTCAATAAATTCGCTGTAATATCAGCCAACTTCACCTGCTGTCCACGGACTTCTAATTCATCATTCATTAATTTATTATCCTGATAAAAATCCCCAATCCATTGTCTATATGCTTCACCTGGGAAAGGCACTCCATCATTCAACCACTTTTGCATTAATTTCCAATTTAAAACCGATTCTTCATTATCCACACGGTTCGCTAAATTGATATATGTTCCTAATGTATTGGAAACTGGACTAAGCAATTTATTTCCATAGTCAATCATTTCAAATGGAATATTCCCCAATGTATCAACGAGTTTATCTAATTGGAAATAATCTTTATCTAACCAGTTTGTATATAAACCAGCGTCTTCAAAATCGATTGGTGTTGTCATTAATACTAAATTACGAATTGGTAGGATCTCATTATACAATGCTGTGAAAATCGCCGTCATTGTACCACCCATACAGTATCCAAACATCGTAATCTCTTTCGCATTTGAAACCTTCAGTATCTTTTTCACTGCTCGAGGTATATAGTCTACGATATAATCATCTAACTTCATATGACGATCTTCGTAACCTGCTGTACCCCAATCTAGCAAATAAACATCATGACCTTTATTCGTTAAATGTTCAATAAGGCTGTTGCCTGGATAAAGATCCAAAATATATGGTTTATTAATCAGTGCGTAAATCATTAAAATCGGCACTTTATTTGTTTTTTTCGTATTTGGTTGGAAGCGGTATAACTTCGCTTTATTTTTTGTCCACACTACTTCTTTTGGTGTTTGACCAACTTGCGGGTCAGCATCCTTCGTAAGCACTGCACTTACACGTTTGAATCTTTCAATATCACTTGAAAATGGGATTGAATAAGCAAAACGATCCATCCATTCCTCAAGTGGCTTTGTATCTAAGTTAATCATGGAACTCCTCCTAGTTAATGGTTTCATGCTCAATACGCAAAAATTACATGTATAGTCCACCATTAACATTAATTGCTTGGCCTGTTACAAAGCTAGCTTGCACTAAATATAAGACAGCCTCTGCCACTTCACTTGGTTGACCTAATCGTGGAATCGGCACTTTTGAAACGATCGATTGTTTTACATCTTCCGGCATTTCTGCAACCATTTCCGTTTCAATATATCCTGGACAAATGGCATTTACAGTAATCCCTTTACTAGCTGTTTCTAAAGCTAAAGATTTTGTAAAACCTAATAAACCTGCTTTCGTTGCAGCATAGTTCGTTTGACCAAATGCCCCCGCCTGACCAACGATTGAACTAATGTTAATAATGCGCCCAAATTTTTGTTCCAACATATGTTCAATCACTTGTTTTGTTGTATTGAAAACCCCTGTTAAATTGACATCTAATACTTGATCCCAATCTTCTTTTTTCATTTTACGGAATGAACGGTCTTTCGTAATACCAGCATTATTAATCAAGATATCCACTTTACCGAAATGCTTGATTGTTTCATCAATTAATTTTTGCGTATCTTCTGGAACGGCTACATTCGCTTGAACCGCTAAAACTGTCCCATCATTTTCTTCAATTTGCTGAACTACCTCAAGCATACATTCTGTCCCTTGTTGATAAGTCGCTACTACCTTTGCACCATTTTTTGCTAAAGTTTTTGCGATTTCTGCCCCGATACCACGTGATGCGCCAGTCACAATCGCCACTTTCCCTAGTAATGGTTTTTGAATCTCAACTTGGTTTTCTTGTAATAATACTGACATTAACAATCTCTCCTCTTAATTTAATATTCATTTGCTTTTTCGAAATATCATTTACTTCAATTTTTTGTAAATATATTTTACTTAGCTATTTGAATTACGCGGAGGCGAAGCGGGAGGGGTACTCGGTTTAGAAAGTAATTCAATGACCGTATCCAATTTTTTATCTAATTTCGTGACAGCTCTCTTTAAAGAATCAATTTCTTTTGCTGTATTTTCTGTTACGTTATCTAATTGATCTTCTAAATCAATAACTTTCGTTTCAACATTGATAATTAATGATGCCGTATTAGCCACATCCTCACGAGTAGGGACATTAATTTGCTTCAAGTAAGACTCTGTAATGACATTAAAAAATTCCTGTTGCTGTAAATATTGACTTTGTACTTGCCCTAGTACTTCCGAAAAAGATTTTTGTTCTAACGTCTCTTGAATAATATCACGCCAAGAACTTTCTGCTTTGTCATACAAATCCTTCCACAAATTGAAAGCTTCAAATGGAGTTTTATTGGTCAATATAAATCCTCTCCTATTTTTAGAATTTTCCCAACAATTAAAATTTACCATATATGTAAATTTTTTCAATATGTTATTGTGACAAAAATATTATTTTTACACAAAAAACACAATTGTAATTTTTGGTACTAATAATTTATGTATGTTAATTGTTGACAAAATATTCGTGTAGGTGTAAATTACACTTATAAGCTAATTAACTGTAGGTGGTGATAAATCATGCAATCAGAGGAAAGTAATGGCAAAGCAAAAAATCCGAATATTGGGGCACCTAAAAATTTTTTAGTTCCGATTATGTTATTACATCTACGTGAGTGGAATTCGCACGGCTATGAATTGATGGAAAAATTAACGACGTTTGGCATCAACTCTGTAGATCAAGGCAATTTTTATCGCTTATTAAGGCAGCTTGAAAAAGATTCACTTGTCACATCCAATTGGGATACAAATTCAAGTGGTCCAGCAAAACGTATTTATTCCATTACGGAAGCGGGCGAAAAATATTTAGATATGTGGGCAGGTTCTTTAAACCAGTACCAGAAGTTATTGAACAATTTTTTCAATTTATACAATCCTTTTTATACTCCAAGTCAGTCACTTCAAGAAAAACAACAAACCGTAACAGCTTCAGCAGCAAAAAAAACTACTCAGACTACTACTATCTCAGAAACGAATGCGCCTAAACAAAATACAACTGTTCGAAAAAGAAGAAATACGAGAACTGCTAGACAAACGAAAAACGAAAAATAATCTTTGGATGTTATGCACTTCGTTGCATTCATTATAAAAATAAAAGGTAATTAACAGGAGGCACAATGATGAACAATGATGTATTACTAAAAAGTATGGATACTCTTTGGGATGGATGGTTAAACAGCTTTAAATTAGTTCACCAATTTCAAGATGAAGTAGAGAAGAAAGCTATACAAGCAGTCGAAAGTCAAAAAGAATGGTTAAAATCTACTGTGTCTACATTAAATTCAATTGAGGAAGAATCGAAAAAAGCTTCTAAAGAATGGCAAGATAAAGTAAAGGTCAGTTTAAATGAGATGAATAAAAATAAGCAATTAGATCAAGTAACAAACTGGCTAGACAGTTTACAGGACATTAACGAAAAGGTACAATCCTTCACGTGGAAACCGAACCATGCTATCTTAGATCTTCTTGAAAATTCGCAAGAGCAATGGGAAGCGACAGCTAAAAAAGCAATCGAACATCAAAAACAAGAACGCAGCGAAGCGTTAAAGAAAATTGAAGAGCTTGCTGGTGAGTTAAAAGAAACACATAAACGTCTATTAGCAGTAGGCAAAGAGTAATAGTAGCTATTACTCTTTTACCTAAGCATTTGCCTTATACTCCACCTAAAAATTTTCAGGCACTACTAGGTTGTGACAGCTGCCACTGTCACAACCTTTTTTAATGGAAAATGCTCTTACGTAAATAGTAAAGGTTCTGTTGAATATGTGCAATCCATTTGGCTATTCAATTAAATGCAAGGTTACATAGAACATAGTGTATCCGATATGTGCACTATTTTAATAAACATTTAACTAACGTGAATGCACCTTTTCTCCTTGTACCCATACTTCACAAATATTTTCTGGGCGGGTCAAATACATTATTTTTTGGAAAATATCGTGTAAAGGCTCATTCTCCTCGTAAATTGGGAGTCTAGCTGATGGAATCGTCGTATCAATCACTTGAACATCCCACGTATAATTCTCAGCTAAACGCCCGATTGGTAAGCTTAAGCTTTCCCCACCACCAGCAGTGGCGAAGTAAAAGGATTCATTTACCGTAATGCGTGCATTCGGTACACCGCGCTCATTTGCAGGAAGCGCTGGATTCACCCCATCCTCTAACATACGAGAGGACATAACCGCTTGACGAATATTATCAAACAGACTAGGAGAAAAACCGCCCGAAATATCGGAGCCAAGACCAATTTCAACCCCTTTTTCATGGAAATGCGCAAGCGGAATTACGCTATTGGCAAAATACGCATTAGAAATAGGGCAATGACTAATCGCCGTTCCTGTTTGTGCAAATAATTCAGCATCGGCATCATCTAAAAAGTTGCAGTGCGCCATAACTGATTTTTCACGTAAAAGCCCAAAATCGTGTAAGGCAAAGGCGTCATTTTTACCATAACGTTCTTGTACATACTGATGTGCCCAATCACTTTCGCTACAATGCGATTGAATATACGTATCGTACTTAGCCGCTAATTTCCCTAAGCCTTGTAGCCCTTCACTTGTACAACTTGGGATAAAACGCGGTGTCACAACAGGGTAAACACCTTGCTTTACGGACTTCGCTAATTCCTTTACCGCTACAATAAATTCCTCTGTATCTACTAGCGCTGTCTTCGTATCGGCATCGCGATAATATGCTGGAGTCTGTTCTGGATCGTCCATTACGACTTTTCCAACTAAGCCTCGTTGTCCTTTTTTCGCACAAATTTCCGCAAGCAAAATACTGGCTTCTTTATGCACTGTCGCAAAATAAAGAGCTGTTGTCGTACCATTTGCTAGTAACGTACTGACAACATCCTCATATACCTTCTTAGCAAAGGATACATCCGAAAATTTCGATTCAATCGGGAATGTATAAGTGTTTAGCCAATCGAAAAGCGGAATATCTAATGCTGTTCCTGATTGTGCCCATTGAGGTGCGTGCACATGTAAATCAACAAATCCTGGAAGGAAGTACTGCCCTTCCGCTAACCGATGAAAATTGTCCTTGCCCTCATACGTGCTTAGTAATGTGTCATAATCATCCTCTGTTGGTGCAACGATCTTTTCAATCATGCCCTCTGCATTGATACAAAAAAGATGATTTTCTAATATTTGAAGTTCTTTTGGAGAGTTGCTCGAAAAAGCGGTTCCTTGAAAAATATGTGTGTAGTTCGACATAGATGCTCCTTCAATGTTGTAGTATTCGAATGCTATCAGTATAGAGTTTTTTTTAAAAAAAGTCGAAAGTTAATACTAGGTAACTTTGTTTAAATTTCATATGTTAATAGTTGGTGCAAATGTATCGCAATCTTCACAGGATTCCCCATTTCCCCTTGCTTGAGGAGCAACGTCTTCTGGGAAAATGATAAAAACAGGTGACGCACTATTTTCGTCACCTGTTTTAGCTAATAGTCTATATAAAATGCACTAAGGGGGGTGCAAATTACGTTAATTCAATGAGCAAGTCTCCTGTTGAAATGGAGTTACCTGCCTCTACATAAATTTCTTTTACGATACCGTCTTGTGGTGCTTGAACAGTCGTTTCCATTTTCATCGCTTCTGTAATCATTAAATGATCGCCACGCTTCACTTTGCTTCCTTTCGACACGACCACTTTTAATACAGTACCTGGCATTGTGGCACCGATTTGCTTCGGATTAGATGGATCCGCTTTTACGGATAAGCTACCGTCCACTTCAACTGTTAAATCTTTTACGACAATTTCACGTGATTGACCATTTAACTCAAAGTACATAACGCGTGTACCGTCATGTTGTGATTCTCCAATGGATACGAGCTTAATAATCAGTGTTTTCCCTTTTTCGATTTCCACTTCGATTTCCTCACCTAGCTTTAAGCCGTAAAGGAATGTTGGTGTGTCGAGTACGGATAAGTCACTGTATTGCTCTGCTGTTTTTGTATATTGTTCAAATACTTTCGGGTAAAGCGCATACGCTAACACATCTTGTTCGGATGGTTGGCGCCCTATTTTTTTTGCTAGCTCCTCTGTCAGCTGTTTAAAATCAATTGGCTCTAACAACTCACCTGGACGTACAGAAATCGCTTTGCGGTCTTTTAAAATGACACTTTGTAATTTTTCTGGGAACCCTCCATACGGCTGACCGAGGTAGCCTCGGAAAAATTCAATAACAGAGTCTGGGAAATCAAGCGTTTGCCCGCGCTCGTAAATATTGTCTTCATCTAAGTTATTTTGCACCATAAACAATGCCATATCTCCCACAACTTTCGACGATGGTGTTACTTTTACAACATCTCCAAATAGTAGATTGACACGTGAATACATTGTTTTTACTTCTTCCCAACGATCCCCTAGTCCAACCGCTTTCGCTTGCTGCTGTAAGTTGCTATATTGACCGCCAGGCATTTCATGAACATAAATTTCAGAGTGTGGTGCGTTCATGCCCGATTCAAAGTCAACATAGTATTTACGCACGTCACCCCAGTATGTTGAAAGTTGCTCTAGTCCCTTAATATCAGCACGTACATGGCGTTTTGCCCCTTTTAATGCATAGTAAAGGGAATTAGCACTTGGCTGTGACGTTAAACCAGCCATTGAACCGAGCGCCGTATCGATAATGTCGACACCTGCCTCAATCGCTTTTGCATAGAGGAAATTACCGTTTCCGCTTGTATCATGTGTATGCAGGTGAATCGGTAAATCAACCGTCTCTTTTAGCTCTGAAATTAAACGATAGGCTGCTTCTGGTTTTAATAGTCCTGCCATGTCTTTAATCGCTAAAATATGTGCACCTGCTTGTTCTAATTCACGTGCCATTTGTTTGTAATAATCTACTGTATATTTCGTGCGCGTTGCATCTAAAATATCACCCGTGTAGCAAATGGCCGCTTCTGCAATTTTACCTTGGTTACGTGTTTCATCAATCGCTACTTCCATTGCCTTTACCCAGTTTAAGCTATCAAAAATACGGAACACATCAATCCCTGATTGTGCCGCTTCTTTCACAAAAGCACGAATGACATTATCCGGATAATTCGTATAGCCAACTGCATTACTACCACGGAATAGCATTTGGAATAGTACGTTTGGAATTTGCTTACGTAGCTTTTCCAGGCGAGCCCATGGATCTTCACTTAAGAAGCGGTATGAAACATCGAAGGTTGCGCCACCCCACATCTCTAATGAGAAAAGGTTGTGTAGTAGTTTACTCGTTTCCTCTGCAATATCAAACATATCGTAAGAGCGGACACGTGTTGCGAGTAACGATTGGTGTGCATCACGGAAAGTTGTATCCGTTAACAGCACATCTTCTTGCTCTTTAATCCATTGCACAAGACCGTCTGCCCCACGCTCATCTAAAATTTGCTTTGTTCCTACTGGTGCTGTTATCATGTCCACGTTTGGCTTCGTTGGTTGTACAAAGATTGGTTTAGTACGTTTTTCAATACCCAGAAAACCATTTAATGTGACATTTCCAATATAGCTTAATAGCTTTGTCCCACGATCTTTTCGTGGTTGGAAGTCAAATAGCTCTGGTGTCGTATCGATAAAACTCGTATCAAAATTACCTGTAAGGAATTGATCGTGTACAACGACATTACTTAAAAACGGGATATTCGTTTTTACGCCACGAATACGGAATTCGCTTAAATTACGCTCCATTTTTGCGGCTGCCTCGTGGAACGTCATGCCCCACGTTGAAATTTTCACAAGTAAAGAATCATAATACGGTGTTACAACTGCCCCTTGGAAGCCGTTCCCCGCATCTAGTCTTACGCCAAAGCCACCTGATGAACGGTACACCATTAACTTTCCTGTGTCTGGCATAAAGTGATTTTGTGGATCTTCCGTCGTCACACGTGATTGAATGGCATAGCCAAACAACGGGACTTTCTCTTGAATCGGAATACCAATTTCTTTGCTATGCAGCGTATAGCCTTGTGCTACTTTAATTTGTGCATGAACGATATCAATACCCGTAATCATTTCTGTAATGGTATGCTCCACTTGAATACGCGGATTGACTTCAATGAAGTAAAATTCGTCTCCTGCTACTAAAAATTCTACTGTACCAGCATTCACATAATTGATGTTTTTCATCAACGTCACTGCCGCATCACAAATGCGCTCGCGTAAAGATGGTGAAAGCGCATTTGACGGGGCGATTTCCACTACTTTTTGATGGCGACGTTGAATGGAACAATCGCGTTCGTATAAATGAACAATGTTTCCTTCTGCGTCTCCTACAATTTGTACTTCAATATGTTTCGGCTTCACAATACCTTTTTCAACGTACACATCATCTAAGCCAAATGCTGCTTTTGCTTCTGATTTCGCGCGTTCATAGGCAGACGCTAATTCTTCCTTTGCTTGTACTAATCGCATCCCGCGACCGCCGCCCCCAAGAGATGCTTTGATCATGATGGGGAAGCCGTATTGGTCTGCAAAAGCTTCTACTTCGGCAAGTGTTGCAGGGCCATCTGTTCCTGGAATGACCGGAATTCCTGCTTTAATCGCTTGTTCACGTGCCTTTACTTTGTCCCCGAACATATCTAAATGCTCCGCAGTAGGACCAATAAATATAATCCCTTCTTCTTTACAACGGCGGGCAAACTCTACATTTTCTGATAAGAAGCCGTACCCTGGATGGATTGCATCGACATTTGCATCTTTTGCAATGGCGATAATGCCTTCGATATCTAAATAGGCATCGATTGGCTTTTTCCCTTTCCCTACTAAATAAGCTTCATCTGCTTTATAACGATGATAAGAAGCACTATCTTCACTTGAGTAAATTGCTACTGTTTTAATTTTTAATTCTGTACATGCGCGGAAAACACGAATGGCTATTTCGCCACGGTTTGCTACAAGAATTTTCTCTATACGTTTCAAATTTCTTCCCCTCCGTATTTATGGAATCATGAATGATAATATATTGCTTTGTAAAAACGTCAGCACACAAATCGCCAGCAGTAACCAAATACTATATTTTAATGCGAAGCGTAGTAATTCTGATTCACGCCCTACTAAACCTACAGCAGCAGCTGCTACAGCGATAGATTGCGGTGAAATCATTTTCCCTGTTACCCCACCAGATGAGTTGGCTGCAAGTGCGAGTACTGGATCCATGCCAACAGATTCTGCAGTTACTTGCTGCAACTTAGCAAATAAGACGTTTGATGAAGTATCAGAACCTGTAATAAATACCCCTAACCACCCCAGCACTGGCGAGAAGAATGGGAATAGTGCCCCTGTTTTCGCTAACACTAACCCTAAAGTTGTCATCATCCCAGCCGCATTTGTCACATATGAATACGCAACGACACAGCAAATTGTCAGTAAAGGGTATTTAATTTCATTGACTGTACTAGCCAAAATGCGGAAGAAATCGCCCCACTTCACGGCAAAAATAAACTTGGTTACAATGGCAGCAAGTAAAATCGCCGTACCCGCAGCACCTAAAATTTCCAGTTTATAAAACGCTGCAATCGGCTCGCCCGTAGCGCCATTCATGACTTGGTTATGTAAAAACGGTACTTCTGGATAATACGTTAACCAGCTGCCTAGTTTATTGACACTTTGCAAAATAACATTCGATCCTTCATATGAACCGATTAACGCCTTCTTAATCGTAGGGATCCCCCATAAAGAGATGAATACAGTTAATACGATGAAGGGAGACCAAGCTTTTGCTACTTGTCCACCTGTATATGTTCGTTGTTCTGTAACCATTTCTTGTTCATCATCTGATTTAAAACGATAAATGGTTTTTGGCTGCCATACTTTCATAAATAATGCGAGAGCTAGTAAAGAAACTAATGCCGATAATACATCAGGCAATTCAGGACCTAAGAAGTTTGAGCTCAAATATTGCGTTACGGCGAATGTGATACCAGAAACTAAAATAGCAGGCATCACTTCCCAAGCTTTTTTAAAACCAGCCATAATGACGACTAAAACGAATGGAATCATGACAGCTAAAAATGGTAATTGTCGACCAACCATTTTCGATATTTCCATCGCTGCAACACCAGTCGGGCCTTCCATCGCAGTAATTGGTATGCCGATTGCCCCAAATGCTACTGGAGCTGTATTAGCAATTAAGCACAGACCTGCCGCATATAACGGATTAAATCCTAAACCAACGAGCAACGCTGCTGAGATGGCTACCGGTGCGCCAAATCCTGCCGCTCCTTCTAAAAATGCGCCGAATGAAAACGCTACTAATAACGCTTGAATCCGTCTATCTTCCGTGATGGATAAGACGGAAGAACGAATAATATCAAATTGTCCTGTTTTCACGGTAATGTTATATACAAAAACCGACGTTACAATAATCCAACCAATTGGCAATAAACCGTATACAGCGCCTTGCGTGGCAGACATAACTGCTGTTTCGACCGGCATTTTGTAAGCGATTACAGCTAATATTAACGAAACGAGTAGCGTCGTAAAACCAGCGATATGTCCTTTCATCTTTTTGATAGCTAAAGTCCAAAAGAAATATAAGATTGGAATAATCGCAATAAGGGCCGACCACCGAAGGCTCCCTCCTACAGCAGTAAAATCTTGTGTGAACATTATTCTCCCCCTCTTTTATACATTGCCTTCCATCTGACGACTCGCTATCATTAGGTCATCAGATGATTTGATGTTTTTGATTATAATTATTAAATTCTAAACATTCAATAACTTTTTTGAAAAAATTTTTATTTTCAAATTTCAAAAGCAACTTCATGTATAATGAAAACAATGTGAATAATAAAGAGGTGTAACCTTTGGCATATAAAAAAATTAAAACGAAAAAGATTTACGAGGAAATAACGGAGATCCTACTACACTCTATTCGTTCAGGAGAATTAAAGCCCGGAGATCGGCTAGAGTCCGTTGAACAGCTGGCAGAACAATTACAGGTGAGTCGACCGGCCGTTCGAGAAGCACTTTCCGCTTTGAAGGCGATGGGACTAATTGAAATTAAGCAAGGGTCTGGTACATTTGTGAAAGAAACACCAAAACAAGAAATTGTTTTTCCATACGCTCCTCAACTGACGAAACAAGACATCGAACATTTACTGGAAGTGCGGAAAATCCTTGAAGTTGGGACGGCTGGCTATGCTGCTAAAAATCGCAATGAAGAAGATATAGCTACGTTAGAAGTTATTTTAGAACAAATGAAACAGGCTCATGGTAATGAAGAACTCGGTGAAAAAACAGATTTTCAATTCCACTCCGCTATTGCAAAAGCATCCCAAAACCCAATGCTCGTCAATTTACTCAACCAAGTTTCTGAAACGATGATTGAAACGATGCGTGAAACTCGCCGCATTTGGCTATATTCGAAAATTGCAACGAGTGAGCAACTATTTGAAGAACATATGAACATTTACCTTGCAATTAAAGAGGGCAATGAATTATTAGCAGAGCAATGTATGGATTTACATTTAGAAAATGTTCGTGCTATTTTAATGCAATATTTCGAATCAACTCACGGTTAAGACATTTTAAGATGGGTGTGTCCATAAAGTGGATGCACCCTTTTACGTTATCAATGAACAGAACTTTAGCCTGTCTACTCGACCTCTTCTTTGTCTCACTAACTCCATACGTTCCCTTTTTCCAAACATTTTTTTGAAAATTTCGCCTAAAGTGCTTTCTTTTTTGTTGACCTCTGTAGTAATATACTTATTAAATATCCAAGTCATCAGATGACCTGTTGAATTATACAAATATAATAAGGGGTGGAAACTTTGAAAGTTACTCTTTTTGCTACATGTTTAGTCGATATGTTCCAAGGGAATGTCGGAAAAGCAACTGTCGAATTGCTTGAACGTTTAGGGTGTGAAATTGATTTTCCAGAAAATCAAATTTGTTGCGGGCAGCCATCATACAATAGCGGTTATGTAGAAGAAACGAAGAATGCGATGAAAAAAATGATTACTGCATTTGAGCATGCGGAATATATCGTTTCGCCTTCAGGTTCTTGTGCTTATATGTTGAAAGAGTATCCAGAAATTTTTAAAGGGGATCCAATTTGGGCACCAAAAGCACAAGCACTTGCAAATAAAACATATGAGTTAACGGATTTTATCGTTAACGTTTTAAAAGTGGAACATGTCGGAGCGAAATTAAATGGGACGGCAACGTATCACTGCTCATGTCATATGACAAGACTATTAGGTGTGAAAGATGCGCCGTTGACATTGTTAAAAAATGTGGAAGGCTTAACTTTTGTTGAGTTACCAGGTAAGGACCGTTGTTGTGGATTCGGCGGAACATTTTCTGTGAAAATGGGGAACATTTCTGGACAAATGGTTGATGAGAAAGTACAAGATGTCGAATCGACAGGGGCGAATTATTTAATTGGGGCAGATGCAGGATGCCTGATTAATATCCGTGGGCGTATCGGTCGTGAAGGGAAACCTATTAAAGTAATGCATATTGCAGAAGTATTAAATACTCGCTAAGGGGGGATTGGCAATGTCGATGAAAACGAGTGATAAACAATTTAAAGAACGTGTGACAGATAATTTATCTGATACGTTTATGCGTGGTGCCGTATCAGCTGCACAGGAACGTTTCCAAACACGGCGTCTAGCAGCCGCTGAAACCCTCGGAAACTGGGAGGAATGGCGTTCACACGGTGAAGAAATTCGCCAGCACGTACTCAATCATTTAGATTATTATTTACATCAGCTTAGTGAAAATGTAGTGAAGCGTGGTGGTCATGTATTTTTTGCGCAAACCGCTGAAGAAGCATCTCACTATATTCAACAAGTAGCGAAAGAGAAACAAGCGAAGAAAGTTGTCAAATCCAAATCGATGGTGACAGAAGAAATTCATATGAATGCAGCGCTCGAGGCAATCGGTTGTGAAGTGATTGAAACAGACCTCGGTGAGTATATTTTACAAGTAGATGATCATGAGCCACCTTCTCATATCGTTGTACCTGCACTGCATAAAAATAAAGAACAAATTCGCGATGTATTTAAAGAGAAACAAGGCTATGATAAAACATCCAAGCCGGAAGAACTGGCGCTTCATGCACGAGAAAAATTACGCCAAGAATATTTAACAGCCGATATCGGCGTTACGGGCTGTAACTTTGCCATCGCCGAAAGTGGTTCCATTACACTTGTAACGAATGAAGGAAATGCAGATTTAGTCGCTGCCTTACCGAAAACGCAAATTACCGTCATGGGAATGGAGCGTATCGTACCAACGTTTCAAGAAATGGAAGTGCTCGTGAGCTTACTGACTCGGAGTGCGGTTGGACAAAAGCTGACAAGCTATATTACAACATTAACAGGTGTGCGCGATGAAGGGGATTCAGATGGACCAGAAGAATTCCATTTAGTCATTGTCGATAATGGTCGCTCAGATATTTTAGGTAGCGAGTTCCAATCAATTTTACAATGTATTCGCTGTGCTGCCTGTGTCAATGTTTGCCCTGTGTACCGTCATGTTGGGGGGCATACATATGGCTCGATTTATTCAGGTCCAGTAGGCGCCGTACTTTCGCCTCTTTTAGGTGGCTATGACGATTATAAAGAATTACCATACGCGTCTACCTTATGTGGTGCTTGTACAGACGCTTGCCCGGTGAAAATTCCACTCCACCAATTGCTCCATAAACACCGTCAAGTCATTGTGGAGCAGGAAGGACGAGCACCTTTCTCCGAAAAAATGATGATGAAAGCATTTGGTTTTGGTAGTACATCTTCAGGATTATATGGCTTAGCAAATAAAATAGCGAAACCTGTGATGTCTCCTTTTACAAAAGGCGATAAAATTACAAACGGGCCAGGACCATTAAAAGCTTGGACAGAGGAACGTGACTTCCCTGCCCCGAATAAAGAAAACTTCCGCCAATGGATGAAAGAGCGCACGAAGGGAGGCAAATAACATGAGTGGAACGATTCACAATCGCGATCAGTTTTTAACAAACATTGCGAGTAAACTTGGTCGTGAACGTTTGACGACTATCACAAAACCTACGTGGCAATACGAGCCGCAACATCAAGTGCTAGCGGGCTTAAGTCAAGATGAGCTGTTAGAAGTATTAATTGAACAATGTAAAAACATTCATACGAATATAATTGTGACAAATTCACATACATTACCTACTGTCGTGAACGACGTTGTCAAATCATACGGCGTAGGACCCGTTGTCGCATGGCAAGATGAGCGTTTTCAAACATTTGGACTAGACACACTCATGCATGAGCAATGGCCAAGTGAAAATATCCAACTTCATTATTGGCATGAAGAGGCTGGGGTTGACAACATCCGATTTGCTGAGCAGGCGAAAGTGGGCATGACGATTAGTGAAATGACGCTTGCCGAATCGGGTACGGCCGTTTTATATAGCGGGAAACATCGTGGCCGTTCTGTTAGCTTCTTACCTGAAAACTCCATTATACTGATACCTAAAAGCACAATCGTACCGCGTATGACACAAGCGGCTAAAAAGATACATGACATGATTGAAAATGGTGAACAAGTCGCTTCATGTGTAAATTTCATTACAGGACCAAGTAACTCAGCAGATATCGAAATGATCCTTGTAGTAGGAGTTCACGGACCAGTGAAAATGACCTATATTGTTATAGAAGATCA
This sequence comes from Lysinibacillus sp. RU7, assembly GCF_057837305.1. NCBI lineage: Bacteria > Bacillati > Bacillota > Bacilli > Caryophanales > Bacillaceae > Lysinibacillus > Lysinibacillus sp. RU7. Next base: position 105,175 of record NZ_JBYQFK010000004.1, read on the forward strand.
GTAAAGAAGTATGCTACTGTCAATAATAGAAAAGAGGCGTTCAGGAATAACTTCTTGGACGCCCCTTCGTTTGTTTATTTTATTTTACACTACGCGAGCTTTTCTTCCCGTCATAGGAGTAAATCGTTTGTTTATTTTCTACACACGTTTCTAAATGAACAGGGCGTCCCCATAGTTGATAAATATACGGTAACACATGCTCTAAATATTTTGGGTCTAGCTCGGTTCCTTCATAACCGTGCTTTAAATAGAGTTCGCCGCTTCTTTTGTAATCGCCATCCTCTACCACAATATAAGGGAAACCACCATTCACACGCATGGAAACAAGTTGATCGCGGACATTTTCATAGTCTTTATCTGTAATACGATATTCATTGCCCTTCTTCTCAAATAAATAAAGATCTTCTTGCTCTACTAGTTCCTTTTTTAAATAGTTACGAATAAAAGAAATGTCCGATTCAATTTCGCGTACCTCGAAAATTTTCTCTCGACCAGAGTTTGGTAAAACCCCTGCCTTTCGCATTTCCTCTGTCGGATGATTGTACCTGTTCTCAATATCTTCAAAAATTTTCAGTCCTAAATAATACGGATTAATTGTTGTCTTCGATGGTTGCACAACACCTGCATTTAATTTGGCAAATTCAATCGTTTCAGCTGTCGTTAAATCTAACTCTCGCAGTATGCGCTGATGCCAAAAGGATGCCCAGCCTTCATTCATAATTTTAGTTTCTAACTGTGGCCAAAAATACAGCATTTCTTCTCGCATCATCGTTAAAATATCTCGCTGCCAATCTTCCAATTCCCGACTGAATTGTTCAATAAATAGCAATAAATCCTTTTCAGGCTTCGGCGGGAATGGTTTTCGCTTTCGCTTCGGTACATCTTCTTTTGGTCCTTCATTATCTAAATTCCAAAGGTCATCATACGATGTTTTTTGAGCCGCTACTTCTTCGTCTTCTACTTCTAAATCATAATTCTCAATTAACTGCTTCGGTCTTAAAATCGATGGATCGATATGCTCTTGGATGGATAATACAGCATCTAAAAACTTTTCGACCTCCTCTTTCCCATACTGTAGTTCGTAATGGGCGATTCTGTCTGCTGTTGCGGACATACTTTCGACCATATCCCGTCTTGTATTCGAAAATCGAACATTATTTTTGAAAAAATCACAATGGGCTAATACATGAGCGATAATTAATTTGTTTTGGATTAATGAATTCGTATCGAGCAAAAATGCATAACAAGGATTGGAATTAATAACAAGCTCATATATTTGACTTAAGCCTAAATCATATTGCAGTTTCATCTTATAAAACTGTTTACCAAAGCTCCAATGTGTATATCGCGTAGGCATGCCATATGCCCCGATCGTATAAATAATATCTGCTGGACAAATTTCATAATGCATTGGATAAAAATCAAGTCCAAAGCCAGCCGCAATTTCTGTTATTTCATCGATGGCTCGGTGTAGTTCTTTTTCCATCTACATCCCCCTTAGACTTTCTAATCAAACGAAAGCATCTTCCTTTTTGAAAAATGTTTTTAATGCTTTATACACATCACTTTTTTGTTTCAAAACATAATGAAGGAATTTCGGGTTATCGATTCTTTTATAAGTGGACATTAGTGTAGAATATCTGCCATGAGGATTCACTTCCCCGTAGCCGAACATTCTAGAAACCCCCATTAACTCCTGTACTAATTTAATACATTTCTCATTGTCTGCTGACACATTCTCTCCGTCCGAAAAATGGACTGGGTAAATATTGTATTTTACCGGGCTATATTTCGCTTGAATGAGTTCTAATGCTTTTGCGTAAGCAGATGAACAGATTGTTCCACCACTTTCTCCTTTCGTGAAAAATTCCTCCTCTGTTACCACTTTTGCCTCTGTATGATGGGCAATAAATTCAATTTCAACGGTTTCATATTTCGAACGTAAAAATCGGGTCATCCAAAAGAAGAAGCTTCTTGCACAATATTTTTCAAAATAGCCCATGGAACCACTTGTATCCATCATCGCAAGCACGACTGCCCTTGATTCTGGTTTCACGGCTTCATCCCATGTTTTAAATCGTAAGTCATCATTATGAATAGGGCTAATCGCTGCCTTTCCTTTAATCGCATTACGTTTAATAGCAGAAAGAATCGTGCGTTTCTTATCGATATTCCCCATTAGCCCTTTTTTGCGAATATCGTTAAACTCAATTTTATCGGTCGTAATATCTGCCATTTCTTTTTGCTCTAAATTCGGCAACTCTAATTCCTTAAATAACATGTTCTCTACTTCTTCAAACGTTACTTCTGCCTCATAGTAATCTTCTCCCGGCTTATCGCCTGCTTCCTTCCCTTTCCCCGCTCCTTGCTGTGACGGGCTTCCATCTCGTGCTACTACATCACCGACTTTACTATCGCCTTTCCCTTGACCAACGTGCTTGGATTTATCATTGTTGTAACGAATTTTATATTCATCTAATGACCGGATCGGAATTTTCAAAACCTCACGACCATTCGACATGACAATGCTTTCTTCAGTGATTAAATCAGGCAAATTATTTTTTAGCGCTTCTTTTACTTTCTCCATATGGCGTTGTTGGTCTTGATGGCCTTTGCGATGGAGTGACCAGTTTTCTTTTGAAACGACAAATCGGTTATGCTGATTTTCACTCATTTTCATCCTCCTCCATCTTTTCATTGTTTGACATCTGCCAGGGGCTTCACAAAGCGAACAACATTCACTTTTTATCAAACGTGTTGATTTACCTTTTATTGTTAATGTAATCGTGTGAAACGTTGATTTCCGCTCCATTCGGCTCGCTTTCCACGGGCATGGCTTCAGCCTCCTCGTCGCTCGTACCTCACTGCTCCTGTCGCTACGCTTTCGTCGCAAATAAATTTCCTGCGGGGTCTTCGGGCCAACACGACGTTGGTCACGAAGGCGTTGTCACAGGACGTGACGATTTTAGCCTTCGTTCCTTTATTGCTATTCCCGTAGGAGTCTCGCCGATTCCGCTGCAATCAACTGGCAAGTCATTTTTTATTACGTTTTTGCTAAAGAAACACGCTTCTATACAGGAAATATTTTGATAATCAACACACCTGACTTTTTATATGTTATGACTGTGTTGAAAGTTTTTGTACATAATTTGGGTAAGAAAAAAGAGCGCCCAAAAAGCATTGGACACTCCGTTCAAAAGTTTAACGATTTAAGAGGCTGCCTACGTATTGTAGTAATTCGTTTGCGGAAGTTGAATTGTAGCCATGCTCATCGATTAATGTAGCAATGACTTCATTCATCTTTTTCAGTTGCGATTCATCCGGTGTTTTCGTTGAAGTTGTAATCTTCACTATATCTTTTAAATCAGCAAACATTTTCTTTTGAATGGCCTCTCGTAATCTTTCATGCGAATCGTAGTCGAACCGTTTCCCCTTTCGCGCAAACGCTGAAAGACGAATTAAAATTTCTTCACGAAATGCCTTTTTCGCATTTTCTGATACGCCTATTTGTTCTTCAATCGAACGCATTAATTTTTCGTCAGGATTCATTTCCTCTCCTGTTAACGGATCTCGCAGTCGATTTTTATTGCAATATGCTTCGACGTTATCAAGATAATTATTCATGAGTGTTTTTGCGGATTCTTCATATGAATACACAAATGCCTTTTGCACTTCATTTTTCGCAATTTCATCGTATTCTTTTCGCGCTACCGCGATGTAGTTCATATATTTTTTTCGTTCTTCTTCTGAAATCGAAGGATGTTGATCTAGTCCATCCTTCAATGAACGTAAAACATCTAACGCGTTAATGGACGGTACTTCTTTCCGGATAATAGCAGAAGAAATTCGATTAATAATATAACGTGGATCGATACCGTTCATACCTTCAGATGAATATTCTTTTTTTAGCTCCTCTACGTCCACTGCATTATACCCTTCTACACTTTCGCCGTCATACAAACGCATTTTCTTCACAAGATCGATGCCTTGTTTTTTCGGGACTTCTAGCCTTGTCAAAATCGAGAAAATAGCAGCAGCCTTTAAAGCATGCGGTGCAATATGCACGTCTGCCATGTCGCTATTTCTAATCATTTTTTTATAGATGCGCTCTTCCTCACTCACCTTCAAATTATAAGGAATCGGCATCACGATAATCCGGGAGTGGAGTGCTTCATTTTTCTTATTTGCAATAAAAGACCGGTATTCCGTCTCATTCGTATGGGCCACAATTAATTCATCCGCGCTAATTAACGCAAATCGGCCTGCTTTAAAATTTCCTTCTTGCGTCAACGATAATAAATGCCATAAAAACTTTTCATCCAGTTTTAAAATTTCCTGGAATTCCATCATACCGCGATTCGCTTTGTTCAATTCCCCATCAAAGCGATACGCGCGCGGGTCAGACTCTGAACCAAACTCAGCAATCGTTGAAAAATCAATACTGCCTGTTAAATCGGCAATGTCTTGTGATTTCGGATCAGACGGCGTAAATGTACCAATCCCAACCCGTTTGTCTTCTGAGAAGAAAATACGCTCTACCATTACGTTTTCAATACGTCCATCATATTCCTTTTCTAGACGCATTGTATTTAATGGTGATAAGCTCCCTTCGATTCGAATGCCATACTCTTCATAAAAATCATCACGTAAATGGTGTGGAATGAGATGAAGTGGATCCTCAAACATTGGGCATCCTTTTATTGCGTAAACGGCACCTTCATCCGTGCGGGAATATTGCTCAAGTCCCCTTTTTAACATGGTCACAATCGTGGATTTACCACCACTTACTGGTCCCATTAATAATAATATTCGCTTTCGAACATCTAATCTTCTAGCTGCTGGGTGGAAATATTCCTCCACTAGTCGCTCCAGTGCTGTTTCAAGCCCAAATATTTCTTGACCGAAAAACTGGTACATTTTGTGTCCATTTCTTTCCTCTACACCAGCACTTTTAATCATGTGGTACACGCGCGAATGCGCTGTTTGAGCCACTTCTGGTCTTTCCCTTACAATTTCTAAATACTCAGCAAATGTACCTTCCCACTTCAACCTATCCTCTTCTTCACGGTAGCCCCTGACTTTATTTAAAATGTCGATGACCATCCCTCCATTCAGGGCATGTTTTTAACATAGTATGAAACAAGACAAATGATGATACCTAATACTTTTGGATTCCTTTAAATATTGCTGATGTATTTTTCATTATTTTTATGGTATTGGACGTAAGCGCCTGCTGAGTCCCGACAAATCTTATTGAATGTGAAGTGAACGCAAAAGGGATCGCTATGTCCCAAGGCATATGCTTTCACTAAAATATTTTCATTTCTTTATATGTAACATTGTCTCATATCCTTACAAATAGAAAATGGAGAGATGCACCGTAGCATCTCTCCGTTCTTTTTTATTTATTTTTATTGGATGGGTTCTTTTCGTGATAAAATTCCTTTGCGATTTCCTCATTATTCGTTGTATCGTATCCATCTACTTGCACAAGCATTCGTTTTATTTGATTGTACGATAAACCCGAAGCCGCATTTTTTCGTTTGACGTCGTCTATATTTGTCCCAGAAGAAGTAAATTTATTATTGCTATTATTGGTCATGCATAAACCTCCTTGATTGTTTGCTTTTATGTTTCCTCAAAGAAGGATTATTATGACTGAATGTGCGTGAAATTATTTTTTACTTTTGTCGATGCGATGATATTCCGAAATTTGCACAACCCTTACATGTCTCATGTGCAACTCGTGATACATGCCTCGACTATCGGTAAATGAAATATACTGATCGCGCTCACTTCGAATCAGCTCCTCTGCTTGTTCTTGGGATTCCATATGAATGAAGCGTCGAATATAATGGTTTTCATCGAAAAAATAGGTGACTTTAAATTCCTTCATATGCTTTTAGCTCCTCAGGTATCAGGTATTATCGTTATATTCTCCTGATTGATGGGGAAATATAATGAGGATTATCACAGATGAATATATCATTTCTTAAATCAACTGATAAAATAATCCGTGTTGTGTGCAATACCATAGCAGCTTTCCATGTTTACGTTTCGGAATACGTGTTTGCAATGCCCATTCTGGATACTGTTTGATCATCTGCACTTGCTCTCCTGTAGCAAAAGCAATAAATGAAATATAATGGTCTTTGTTCATCGGATGGTTACTTGAAATATACCACTCATCTTCAACCACTGAAATTTCCAGCTTTTCTTCGTCTGTCGCTTTGGTCGGTACTAGCGCATCTAGCTTTCTGCCACAGCAAGAGATCGTGGCGTTCCCTGTAGATAAGACAATATTATGGCAGGCCGAGCATACAAAGTATGTTGATTTTTTCATATTTCCTCCTACAAAATCGTTGATGGTAAGTTCACCATCTAACATCTCTTCAATGTTTACACCGAGGAGGGAAGACAAATCCTGCAATAGCGAGATATCCGGGCAGCCTTGACCGCGCTCCCATTTCGAAATGGTACGGTCAGAAATATGCATTTGGTCCGCCAATTCTTTTTGCGTAAGCCCTTTTTCCTTTCGCAACGTTAAGATCAAGTTGCCAATTTTGCTACAATCCATCGCTTCACCTCCTGATACATTCATCATAGTTCGTAATCGCTTTTTCAACAACAAACGCTCCGTAGAGTACTACATAAAAAAAGAACGCATCCCCTTTAATCAGGTATCCGTTCTTACATTATTACGCTAATTATACTACCCTACACAACGAGTAAAGTTTTCTGTTTTCAATGTTTTATACCCTCTTAGAAGAAAACAACTACTTAGGAGATATTAGATCTAAATTATTATTAGTAAAACTCATGACTATGAAACAATAAATCATATGCCTATTTCTAGCATTTTCACTGTTATTTTTTGGACCCTGTCATCCATATCCGTACCGTCAAACTTCGGAAGCTTCATCTCACTTACAATTTTTCCGTCACGCATAAACAAAATTCGTTCTGTCCACGCTGCAACCTTTACATCGTGAGTGACAAGCATAATGGCCGTACCATCCGCATTAATTTCAGAAAATAAGGCCATAATCTCCTGCGCAGATTTTGAATTGAGGGCACCTGTAGGCTCGTCACCGAAGATAATTTTGGGATTGTTCATAAGCGCTCGGCATATGCCCGCACGCTGAAGTTGCCCTCCTGAAACTTGTGTAATATCACGCTTTTCAAGTTGCTCAATCCCTACTCTTTTCATAAGTGCTCTTGCTTTCTCCGTAATTTTTGCAGCATTTTTTCTATTATCACGCATCGATGGAAGAATAATATTATCTAGAACATTCAGATTTTTCAACATAGTAGGCTGCTGAAAAACAAATCCCATCTTTGTTCGACGTATATCTGAAAGCTTCTCCTCCCGAATCTCCGATAAATCTTTGCTGTCAAAACTAACTGTTCCACTATTAATACAATCTGTTCCGCTCAATACAAACATCAGCGTCGATTTTCCCGATCCCGAAGGCCCCATCACTGCAACAAACTCTCCCTCGTTTATTTCAACAGACACTCCGTCGAGAACATTATGCTTTTCACTGCCCTCGCCGAAAGATTTTACTATATGGTCACCGATAATAATCTTGCTCATATCCCCTACTCCTTTATGCTTTCTGAAATTTTTATGCGTCCGGCGTCCGATGTACCAAGCATGGTTGCGATAAGTACCGCACACATCATTAGCAGTGGAGAAAATAGGTACGCCGAAAGTGGATTGACCGTAAACTTAAATGACGATGCCCCAAACGAGGAGATCACTGCACCTGCAAGTACCTCTCCTAGCGTATTTGCGAGAAGCGTGCCGAGAATAATTCCGCTAATTAGAACGAATAGCGACCGTGAAATATACTGCCCCGCGATATCTTTATTAGTAAAACCTAGCACCTTCATTACAGCAATGGAATATTTGTCCTTTACCACGAGCATTTTCATAAATAATAGTGTCACTAGCACTGTGATAATGAGTGCAATCGTAACTGAAGCATAGGAAGCCATTTTAACAGAACTTATTGTCGAACCGAATGTCTGTTTAACAAATTCATCAACGTCTGAAATTTTGGCGAAGTTAAACCGATCTGCATACTCAGAGACTTTTCTGTCAACAAGAGATGGATCTGAAAATTCAGCGCTGATAATGCTCCACATAATATCTGTCGACTTGTCGGTAAATATAGCTTTTGCCGTTTTACCGCCGTTGGTAATATCAGAATATATTCCGCTCACTGTAAGCTCTTTCTCCTTTCCTTCTATTACTAACGTAAGAGCATCGCCGACCTTTTTGTTCATTTCATCAGCATTCATAGTTGAAAGCGCAATTTCATTTTCTTTGGCGGGTGCTCTACCGTCTGAATATTCGATAGGAAATGTCATATGATCGCCAAGTTCAATTTTTATATTTTCCTCCGATCCGTCTTCCATTTTTGCTTTGAATATTTTTGTTGTAAGAACGGTATAATTTGAAATGGTCGTGTCACTGCTGATCGTCTTTGAAATTACAGCGACTTTTTCAGCAATATTATCCGTCTGCTGAATGTCAATCCGCATATCGTAGTTACCGACTCCCATATATCCGATAAAGCTTTTGGAGGAAATCGTGTTGTATAGATTCTGAGGAACAATCAGTATAAATGCCGAAATCACTAACACCGCAAGCATTGTGGCATATAGTCTTTTTCTTGCGAGAACATCTTGAATCCCCAGAAAAATATTCGTATTAAACAACCTGTTTGTGCTTAGTACAAAACGCTTTGCACCGATGTTTTTTTCCTGTGAAGTACCAAAACGTATTGCCTCTGCAGCCGATATTTTTCGAAAACGTTTCAGTACTCTGTTTACATAGAAGAGAATCAAAAATAGTACGAGCAGTATGCTGATAATACCTAAAGCTGCAGCAAACGAAGAATTTTCACTTCCCCCCATATACAACCGTATATTTTCAAGAAGCATGCCTTTAAACATGATGGAAAGTCCAAACCCGAGAATGCCACCTACCACAGCAATCGCTGCATATTTCGCAAGGTAAATCTTCTGGATATCGGAAACACGTAAACCTATTGCTTTCATAACACCAATTTCAAGGTAGTCGTCTTCGATTTTCGCAAGAAGCGTAAAGCGTATGCACATAAATGCGATTATAATGATCAGTGCGCTTATAAGAAGTATCACGGCAATCATCATTCCATCTGAAAGTGCGTTCATCATTTTGAACAGTTTATAGGTAACTGTTGGTCCATTGGCTTCAAGTCCTGCAGAAGCGTAAGCCGTTTCAAATGCACCTAACTTAGAGAAATCCTTTAATCTGAACTCGATTAAATACTCTATACTTCCACGGCTTTTTATTTCCTCGTAATCATTTTCGCTAATAAGAAATCGCTTTGAAGCGGAGAGTGTGGAATTCATCTGCGAATCGCGGAGGAATCCCGCAACGGTAAATTCCTTCCCGCTTATTGTTGCCTTGTCACCAACATTTGTCATGTTATCTCTCATATAGCTTATTGGAACATAAAGCTCTCCATCAGATACATTTATGATGTTCCCTTCAAGGTCAAGCAGATAATCGAATTTTTTATTTTGTACGCTAAAGCCATTATCCTGAACATTACCCGCAAGTGCACTCTCACCTAATATAATCTGCGCACCATCTATATTGAGAAATTCTACTATCTGAAATTCATCGACATTACTATTATGCTCTGCAAAAGATGTAAGTCGTGCAGTATCAATTTCACCCGAATGCATTTGCATAAAATGTGGCGTTTTAGCTTTTATCATAAGTGTGTCTAGCGCACTTGAAAGATTAACCATCAATATCGCCGCAAGCGAAACGAGCATCGCTGAAATAGCGACAAATATTACTGTGATTAGCGTTATTAATTTGCTCTTTAACATGTCATTACGGATTATCCTGAAATACATAAGTCACCTCTGTTTTCAAACTTTTTACCGATTTATCATTGTACAGAATTACCTAGGTTACACATATCAGTACTCTTATGATAAGAAGAGAAATATCACTTTCCGCTACTGAAGATTTTTTCTAATTATTCATTGCTACCAAACATCTTTATAACTGACATAAGATTCCCGCTTTCAACACCAAGTAGCCTTTCTACATTAAAAATAAACGCCTGAATACGTGTAGCACGCTCCTCATTGGTCATTTGAACCAGATCATCATCAAAGATTGTATTTGCATATGTCACAACCATTTCCATACATTCATACGGGAATGGTGTGTTGAATAGCCCTTGCTCAATGCCCTCATAGATGATTTCTGCCAATATCGGCGTAAGGCCGTTGATGACGACCTTCTGTATTTTCTGATGCATAAGTGCATTCTGCGGTCTGTGAATATGCTCCATAATTTCCTGACTACTTTCACCACTTATGTTCATTGACATTACAACACGGATAATGCGATCAACTACAGGTATACTCTTGTCTGCAGCAATTTTCTGCGCTGTCTCTAAAAGACGAATACTATACCGCTCAATTAGTGCATCCATAATATCCTCCTTCGATTTGAAGTGGTGATACAATGTTCCCCGCGCAATTCCGACCTTTTCGAGAATGTCATTTGTACTTGTTCCGTCAAAGCCTTTCTGACCAAAAAGCTCATCTGCCGCATCCAAAATTTCGTTCCTGCGTTCCCCTGCTTCTTTTCTCATTTCTACTCCCCCTATAGACCGACTGCCTGTCTGTAAAATTATAACACCTCAATTTCAATTTTCAAGAATAAATTACAAATTAAAGGAAAATAAATTTATGAGAGGCGTTAGATTCTCCTTTCCTTTTTCTATGTAACTTAACGAATTAACATAATAAAAGCAGATGGGTAATGAGAAATTCACTACTGAACTTCTACCCATCTGCTTTCTATGTTTCAAGCCATATTAAATTAACCTCTCACTATGTCACTGTTTAGCAGGTATAGTCGATTTAAAGTAAAAAGCTCACCTATATTACATTTCATTCATCTGATTTGAACTTATTTTTTCTAATTCCTCTTTATTCAGGATAAAATACTGCCTTCCGTCTTTCGTTAATAAGCCATCTTGTTGAAATTGATTTAATGTATGCATGAGATGTCGATAGCTTACACCTAGGTACTCTGCTGTTTCGGTATGTTTTTCCCTGAAATAGCCGTCATTTTCTAGTTGCAGAATATATTCTGCCAATCGATTTTTGAATTCATAGTCTTGCATCACTGTATAATGATTCGTCCGTTTTAGTAATTTATCCCCTAAATATTTCGATAAATCATAAAGGAACAGATTATTATTTAACAAAAGGTCCTTCGATGAAGACAACGACATCGCTAAGCACGTGCAGTCATTGATCGCCACCACATCTTTTAAATTCTCCTCTACGCCAATTAAAGATAATTCCCCAATCAAATCATCTTTCTTTAGAAATTGAATTAACGTCCGCTTTCCATTTTCATGGACTCTATATATTTTTGCTCGTCCATCTATGACGAAAAATAAGTACGGCATGTTTTCATCAAAACGTACTATGTATTCATTAGCAACAAACTTATAAACAAAGGCTTGGTCTAATACAGACTTCGGAAATTTTTTCTGAAGATCATGATATATATCCACAAAATGTTCGGCATAATCCTTCAATAGTATTTTCTTCATTTCATCACCTCAATGTGAGATATCTCCTATTATTATATTCCGGCCTTCGGTATATTACTATTAAGAGGTGGATCATCATGAGCAAATACAAACATATTATTTTCGATTTAGATGACACGATACTTGATTTTCAAGATTCGGAGCAAAAAGCTTTAAAGCACATTATACTGGGATACAAGTTACCTTATACGCAAGAAACAATTGCCGTTTATAAACAGATTAACGAAAAATTATGGAGCGCCTTAGAAAAAGGCTCAATTTCTCGAGAAGATGTACTAAATACACGGTTTTCCCTTTTCCTAAAGGAATTTAATATTGAGGAAAACGGAGCAAAAGTGGAAGAGATATATCGTGAGCATTTAAATGAAGGGCATGAAACAATACCTTTTGCACAGGAGTTATTAAATGCTTTACGGATGAAAGGGTATCAACTCTATGTCGGCACAAATGGTGTCGGAAAAACACAAAGAAAAAGATTAACAGATGCCCAGCTGCAAGACTATTTTGAGCAACTTTTTATCTCTGAAGAAATCGGTTATGAAAAACCAAATCCAAATTTCTTTTATCATATTTTTGATGCTCTTCATACCGATCATAAGGAAGAATTTTTAATGATTGGTGATCGTTTAACATCGGATATTCAGGGCGCCATTAATGTTGGAATTGATTGCATATGGTTTAACCCGAAAAAAAGTGAACCTCCTTTGCATTCCCCGAAGAGTACTTATACCGTATCAAATTTAATGCAAATTATAGACTTATTAGAGGAATAGGCATGAAAAAGGGTTCCGTTCATCTGAAGTGCTACTAGAGCAATGTTTACGTTAAAACGAAAAGCAGACGAACGGGAAATTCACTATTGAATTTCTCATTCGTCTGCCTCTTTGTGTCTACGTGAAGCTACACGGTTACACCATTTGTTTTAAATATGTCCGTCAAAGCTCTTCCGTCACAATCAGTAAAGTTTATACCTAGGATAGTAGCGATAGTTGGTGCAATATCGATGACTTCTACTTCACCTAGTTCAAATTGATTTTTAACCGCTTCGCCTGATATGACAAGTACACTTGTATAGTTAGGTTTATTGGGGGAATAGCCATGTGTAGCATATTTGATACCGCCCTGATGCAAATCAACGATAATTGGTTCGTCGGCTGCATCTTCAAAGGCATAGCCCTCCTTCGCCTCTAGCATGTAGTGGAACTTGTCAGTGTCTACATGTAAGCCGTCGAGCTCATTTCTTGTATAGATGCTTTCAATTCCATAACAATCTTCAGCAAGAGCTCTTTCGAGTACTTCGAGTGCTCGTACTTGTGCTTCAGGGTCGCCTTCTCTAACATGCAAGTAAGCTGCTCCACCTGCTCCTTGTACATAGGCTCGCCATCTCATTTCACCGTTTTCTTCATAAATGAGCCCGTTATCTTTCAACAACCGATTTAAATACACCTTATATCGCACATCTAGCTGTCCGTGGTCACCTACTACGATAAAAGTAGTATGCTCTTTGATGCCTGCTTCTTCTACTGCATGCATTAAATCGCCTAGCCGTTTATCCATACGCCTAATCGCCTGCTCAATGTGCTCTCCCTTTGTGCCGAGCGCATGCTTCGTATCATCTAGTTCGATTAAATGGAGCAGCAGAAGATTTGGCTTTTTACGCTTGATCGTATCAACTGCACACATGGTTGAAAAGTCATCTAGATACGGCTGCTCAATCCCTTTCCGATATCGACCGTATTTGTATTCCATCCTCATACTGTAAAACGGGCTACCATTTTTTAATATTTTTAATGCTTGATTTTCATTTTTAATGGCCTTTATTTCTGGCATATTATATTGGATCGATGCCTTTCCTGAAACTGGCCATAAAATTCCGGCTACCTTCATCCCCTGCTTTGTTGCTTCCTCATAAACAGTCGGTACTTTTATATCGCGTCTAAACCAGTGCCAGCTCTGGTCCTGTTCGGGAATGAATGGTTGGAACGGATTATTATGATAAATACCATGCGTATTCGGATAAACTCCTGTTACATAAGACGTATGAATCACATATGTGAGGGTTGGGTAGACACTTTTTAGCTTTGTCGTCCATGCACCATTTCCAATTAGCTTCGATAAATTAGGCTGTTGACTAGCCATCTCCCAGTTGTCCTGAGAAAAGGCATCGTAAGAAATAACGATTACATATTTCTCATGCTTTGATTTCGAACTCATCCGATCACTTCTCCGCTGATTTTCTTTTCCTTTGGTAATGTTAAAAATACAATTAGCCCAATGATAAATAAGGGAATAATCGATAAAATACTTAATTTTGCGTTACCCGTTACAGTCGTAGTTAATGCCATTAAAAATGGACCTAGAATAGCGGCAAACTTACCGAAAATATTATAGAAGCCAAAAAATTCATTCGACATTTCCTTTGGTATAATTTTTCCGTAATAGGACCTACTCAGTGCTTGAATCCCACCTTGTGCGGACCCAATCAGTGCACCAAGAATGAAAATATGCCATACTGATGAAATGAAAAATGCAGCTATACAGGAAACGATATACGTAAAAATACCAACAATAATCATCTTTCGTGCTGAATACTTTTTCGCTAAATTTCCGTACAGAAGTGCACAAGGAAATGCAATGATTTGGATAACTAGTAAAATACCAAGTAATGTGAACGTATTAAATGCGTCATTCCCTAACACACTTGTGGCATATGGAACGACCATTTTAATAATCGTATCCACTCCATCAATATAGAAAAAGTAGGCGATTAAAAAAAGAAACACAACTTTATAGTTTTTAATGTGTAATAGGGTTGCACCTAGCCTTTTAAAGCTATTCACTATAGGTTTAGGTTCTGGCTCAATATAGTAGCGCTGCCGTACATCTCTAAGCATCGGTATCGTCAATAAGCCCCACCAAAGTGCCGTAATCATAAAACCAATCTGATACCCGATTGCCTGATCCATCCCCATAAAGAAAATGACGGCAAGACTAATCGCAAATGGAATGACACTGCTGATATAACCGTAAGCAAAGCCGCTAGTGGACACTTTATCCATTCTTTCATCGCTCGTTACATCAACTAAAAAAGAGTCATAGAAAATATTCGCACCAGCAAAGCCAATTGCTGATAATACGTAAAGTAGGATTAAAAGCTGCCACTGACCACTTTCAGGAGAGATAAATGTAAAAGAGCATGTTGCTAGGATGCCAAGTAATGCAAAAAACATAAAGAAGCGTTTTTTCTTATCCTTATAATCAGCGATTGTGCCTAATATCGGGCTAAGGATAGCAACCAAAATACTGGCTAAGGAATTAAAGTAGCCAAGGTCCATACTATTTGTTTCCTCAAACATACCGAATACAATCGGAAACAAAGCCGTCATAATCGCCATAGAATAAGCAGAATTCCCACAATCATACAGTATCCACGATTTCTCTTCCCTACTTAGCTTCATCCACCCACCCCTTTTTAGATTAAATCTGTTCCTGTTATTATATCATTCTCCTTTTATTCAAATGATTAAAGGTTTTGTTAATTTATAGTTAAGTGGAAAAGATGAGGTTAGTCCTTAATAAAAAAAGAACGAATTTCACCTTTAGAAATTCGTTCCTTCATTATATTGCACTGATTCCTCACAGCAAAAATTAGACCCTTAGCAAGCCACGGAAGCCTCTAGCAGCATAGTAGGATTCAGCTCCGTTGTGATACACAAAGACCGTATCGTAGCGACGATCACAAAAGATTGCGCCACCTAGCTTTCTAATATTTTCGGGTGTTTTTACCCAGCTCGATGTTTTCATATCGAAATTCCCTAACTGCTGTAGCTCACGGTATTGTTCTTCCGTTAAAATCGTAATCCCCATATTAGCAGCCATACCAATCGCGCTGTTCTGTGGTTTATTTTGTTTCCTTGACTCTAGTGCTTCGTGGTCGTAGCAAACACTTCTGCGCCCCTTTGGACTCTCTGCTGAACAATCCATGAAAATATACGCTCCTGTATTCACATCCAGACCTACTACATCAGGCTCACCTTCCGTAGCTTCCATTTGATGAAGCGACCATAGCTTGTCTGGATTCTCTTCAAGCTTTGCTAGTATCTGTTCCCATTCAATCCCTTCATGACGATTCATGTTTTTCTCAAATCTATCCTTTAAGGTCTGTACTAACTCCGTATGCTGCTCTTTTGTTAAACTCTTTGACATTTTAAGTCTCCTTATAATTGTAATAACAATGTATTCTTCCCTTTAAATTAACGGAGTATCTATTATTTCGTCAACAAAACGGCCGCAATATGTAAAAAGAATGCACCCTAAAAGAATGCATTCCTATAAAATCTATACTAATTCACAATGAGGCAACATAATTTTCGCTGGTGTATTTATTAGCAAATACAATAAATTCATCCCCCTTAAAATGGAACACACCCTGTTTATAATTTTCCTGATTCTCATTATTCTGTAATTAAACCGTAAGCAGATATTTTCTTAATTTTTAAAGATACGAGCATTGAGACAATGTAGGCTAACATAAGGAGTCCTACACAAACCACTGCAATAATCGGTAAATGGATGGTAAATTCCAAACGTTTAATACCTGCACTTGAAAGTAATACAGAAAGTATAGGATTAGTGAAGAATGTCCCTAACAAGCCACCAATACCAACACCTGTGATGATTATTGGTAGCAAACTGATAGATATTTGATTCATCAGTTGAATTGTTGAATAACCAATTGCTTTCATAACACCAAACTCTTTCTTACGCTTTATAATCATTGTTTGAATGACTAGATATAAAATCAATACAACAACTAACACAGTAATTGTCAAAATGATTACCATAATAGCAAATACTGCATCTGTATACATACTTGTTTGGCTTTCTACCTGTTTATCGAGATCTAATGTATCAACTATATAATCTCCGTACTGTTTTTGGACATTATTGATAAAGTCCTTGTTGGATATGCCATCTAAATATACAAAAAATGTAGTACCTTTATAGTTTGGTTGTAATCGCTGAATACCTTCCATTGTTAATGATGCTGTCTGCCCTACATTACCAACTGTTTGACTAAGACCTGTTATTAAATAATTGTCTGTTTCATCTCCATATTTTACGTTAACCGTATCACCAATTCCTTTATTAATTCGATCAGACACAACCCAAGATATAGAAATTTCATTTTCATATTTAGGCTGACGACCTTCATAGACAACATTATTTTCTAACCGATTAAAATTTTCCGTAACATTCGTATATACAGACTGATCATCAATTTTTATTGAAATAAGATCAACTATATTTGCGTTCCTTACTTCGTCCATCTGTTTAATGTCACTTAAAAGTTCACTTGTATTTGTATCTGGCTCAACATATATCATCACATTCGCCGGTTCTTCGCCAAATAAGTTAACAAATGCTGTCTTGTCAAAAGCAATATTGTAATACAGTACTATTGAAAAAACTGTAGCAAAAGTTAACGCCATAATAATTAAAAGGATCATGATATTTTGTTTCACATTTGCCAGCATTGACTTAATAGCTAATGAAAAATGAAGCCCGCCTTTTACTTTTTCCAAAGGAAGATAATTTTTTCTAAAACTATGTGTCTGAATACCCCCACGCAGTGCTGCAACAGGTAGAACTTTTCGTACTCGAAAGGCTGATAGTAATGTTACGATGACAACACAAACCGTCACAAAGAAAATACTGATTACATTAATCATCACATCAAAGCTATTAATCCATACTAATCCAGATAATTTTGAAATGATACTTCCGATTAACGGCATAAGAGCATATGACAATGCAATTCCTACTACGCTAGCACTAAGCGTAATTAAGAAATATTGAAGCATAATTGATGAAAGAATTTGCTTACTTGTATAACCAATGGATTTCAACACGCCGATGTTTGCCATGTCATCTTCAATATTATTCGAAACACGAAACTTAATGACAATTAATGAGACAATCACAATAATTGCCGAAAAAGCTATTAATATTGTAGCGATAATTTTAATAACTAATGAATCTACATTTTTAAGCATTTCAATATCTAAACTCCCGATATAAGAAGTTGATTCCACTGTTTGAGGTTTCTTTACATTTTGAAAAAAATCATTGATTAATTTCGAAGATTGTTTTTTGTCTTCCATCACTACAGATATCATGACACCTTTTGATTGATTAGCTAGTTCGTCTGCTAGTGATTCATAGGCGGTCTCTGCTAACATAAATTTCATTACACCGCTGTTATTTGTACCCATCATCGTTGTTTCTAAAAAACCAGCGATCCGGTAGTCATAGTTCTTATCTTGATAGGTGATGGTAAAGTCATCGCCTAATTTATAGCCCCCATTTGTTTTAAAAATGTAAGGCACATAAATATCATTGATACTCGTTGTATTCGACTTTTCAATTAAATTCAACGGTCCAATAGCACGTTTGGTATCCCCATTAAAAATAATAAAACTATCCGTTAATTCACCATTACCAAAAATAACTTTAGCAGTGTGCAAGTTGATAGTTTCTTCTGTTTCAGTTTCTTTTATTCCAGCATAATTTGCTAAATATTCGTTATGAGCCGCATGATAACTTGCTTGGTCCATTATAAATGTTACGTGAGGATCGTTTAATTGTTCGTTTTTTTGATCAAAAAATACATTGAGCTGTGTATGGACCATTAACCCCATATTCAGAAGTAGTGCAGCAACTAAAATGAATATAAATAAAGACATGGTAGCAGATTTACTTTTTCTAATATTCGCCATGGCTAGGTTCATGATTTTCACCTTACCACCCCATTTCTTCTAGGAAATGTTGAAGCTTTTCCTGCCGTTCGAGATTATTTTGTTCACTGTATGTACCTAACTGTAAATCACCACAAATGACACCATCTCGCAAAAATAAAATTCGATTTCCGCGTAATGCTGTTTTCATATCGTGCGTGACCATGACAATACTTTGGTCGTTTTGATTGACATTTGTTAATACATCTAACACACTTTCACTAGAAGCAGAATTTAATGCACCAGTTGGTTCGTCTGCAAAAAGGATTCTCGGACTGTTAATCAATGCCCGAACAATCCCCACTCGTTGCGCCTCACCACCAGAAAGTTGTGTCGGAAATTTAGACCATGCGTTTTCATCGATCCCTACTTGTATTAATAATTCTTTCGCTTTTTGTGCGAGTTCACGCTTATTCTTATTTACTAAAAGACCACTTGCAAGTACATTATCGAGTACGCTCATATTATCTAGTAAATAGATTTGTTGAAATACAAAGCCACAGTGGTTTCTTCTAAATATCGCTAGTTGATCGTTGTTTAATCGAGATATCTCTTTTCCAGCAAAATTGATTTCTCCTAACGTTGGTTTATCCATACCACTCATTGCGTAAAGTAAAGTAGATTTCCCAGATCCTGAACTCCCCATGATAATTGTAAAGTCCCCTTCCACTAAACTGATATCTAGGTTTTTCAAAACATGCTGTTGAATCCCACCACTCGAAAAAGTTTTACATAGCTTCTCTGTTTTAATAATAATCCCTGTCATAATGAAATTTGCACTCTCCCCTAATTGATTTTTAACTCAAAGAAAAAAGACCGTAATGAAGATTACAGTCTTAGCATACAAAATGAATTCTTATTAAGTCTTTGTGTAATTCTTAATTAATCCTTAATTAACTCGCGAGCTTTATTCTCAAGATTGCGGTAAAGCCATCCGCTCGATTGTAACAAGAAATTTGGCCGTACATATTTTCCATGAAGTACTTCGATATATAGAGACCTAGTCCTGACCCATTCTTCCCTTCAACATTTTTACCTCGATAATATTTGTTGAACAGTAGAGGCAATTCTTCTTCGTTAATTCCCGGTCCAAAATCTTCAATATGTAGCTCCAAATAATCCTGGATAATTTGTGACTTAATCGAAATTCCTGTTCCTGCATACTTATATGAATTGCTTATAATATTATCTATTACCTGCTGCATTCGTACGGGATCGGTTAAAATAATACAAGGTGGAATTGGTTCATAGACGATTTGATGATCGTAATTGACGTTTTCAAACATTTCAGCAAGTATTTCACTCGGTTCCTCAGTAACGGTTAATTTTAACTGTTGTAGTTCTTCTAAAGTAGCGTGAAACATATCCGTAACGAGTAAGTTAATTTGCTCTGCTTTTGAATTGATTGTGTTGACGTGTTTCATCATCTTTTCATCTTTTATTTGCATCAACATTAACTCACTAACCGCTTTTATCGAGGCAATAGGTGTCTTAATATCATGACTTATTGTGGCTACAAGCTCTTTTTTACTACGGTTGGATTCATACTCTCTTTGACGAGCAGCATAAAGTTCTTCACGTAATAAATCAAAGCTTTCCGTGAATGCCCCAAAGTAATTGTTCTTATCCATATTTAAAGGAATATCTAAATTACCTCTAGCAACATTGGCTGCGAAATGTTGCAGTTGCTGAAAAGGTTTCAATAATGTTCTATTAATATATAAAATATATATAATGCTAACAATCGCTAATAAACCTACTATTAAGCTGAAGGTTATTAGTAGTTCTTTTTTCATTTGTTGCACTATTTCTTGTTCGTTATTGCGGATAATTATTTTCCCTACGACTTTATCATTTTGCATTACATCTATAATCGTATCTCTATTTTTAATGGCATCGTATACATTGTTAAAATGATTGTTCGGTGTTTGATACATTACGTTTTCTAAGTTATCTATAATCGTAAGTGGTTGTTGAAAGCCACTACTATCCATTGTTTGTGTAGTAATGTTCCCCCAATTTTTTTCGACGATTTTAACGACTTCATTAATCGCTACAAGATTCACTTCTGAAATATTTTTATTGTTCATCATCATGATTTGAAAAGCTATTCCCGTAGAAAAAATAACTAAAATCATGCTAATAAGGAGTTTTACTCTCATTTTTTGTTATCCTCTAAAACATATCCTGTTCCCCATATCGTTTTTATAAATTGCGGGTTCTTTGGATTGTCTTCGATTTTCTCGCGTAAATGCCGAATATGTACATTTAGGGTGCCATCCCCGACAAAGGAATCTCCCCATACATTTTGAAACAATTCATTTTTAGTGATGATACGATTTTTATTATTCGCCAAATAATATAGCAGTTTATATTCCATCGTTTTTAGTTGAATATCCATCCCCTTTACTCGAACACGATGAAGTTTCGTATCAATTTGGATCTGTCCAACCTCTAAAATGTCTTGTTGGTCGCTAGAACTATTGCCATATCTTTTGAGTACTGCTTTTACTTTTGCTAGTAAAATACTGAGTGTATATGGCTTTTGAATGTAATCATCTCCTCCGATGTTAAGTGCAATGAGAACGTCGTCATCGCTGGAACGAGCACTTATAAATAAAATTGGAATCTGCGTCGTTTTACGCAACTTTTTACATAAATCAAACCCTGATGCATGTCCGAGGTTAATGTCTAGAAGAATCAGTGATGGCTCATGTTCCTCCAAAAAAACCTCGCACTCCTCAGCACTTGGTACAAATGCTGTTTTGACTTCAAACATATTAAAATATTCACAAGTTGTTTCAGCTAAAGCAATCTCATCATCAACAATTAAACAATCTAATTTCATTGTAAATCTCCTAGAAAAATACTTTTTTACTTGTTTAATAGAATATTTAAATTATACATTAAATTGAATAAGTACGTAAAATTTATGGATATAATTACATATTTTAAAAAAATAAAATAACTTCTTTATACATATTTTCTACCTCTAAATTTATCAATACTATAAAAATAAAAAAATTTCATATTTATGCAAGACTATTTAAATTTAAATCTTTTAAGAAGGAGTTTTGTAATTTTATGTCGAAATCATAAATTGGTAAAATAATATATTTTTGGAGGTGCTTTACTATTAAACTAAGCAAAATTCGCATAATAAACTTTAGAAGTATCGATGAAATGGAATTTAATTTATTTGACTTCACTAGTCTTATCGGTCCCAATAATTGTGGGAAATCAACAATTATTCGTGCTATTGAAATTCTACTTAATCAAGTAAAACCTAGTGCTGATGAATGGAAAAAAGGGTTTGAAGATAAAGAAATAATTATTGAAGGATTATTTGAAGATCTTGATGAGTGGGAAAGGAACACTCCTGGAATAGCCGGAATAGTAAATAATGGTAGTATCAAACTCAGAGTTGTAGCAAGAATTGAAAGAGAAGGTAAAGTTGAAACTACTTACGAAGCTTTTATTAAGCAATATGAGATAGTAGGCTGGGCAGAAAAATGGGTAGACTTAGCTCCTGAAATTAAAGAAATAGCTGCAACTTTAGAAATCGAAAGTGGAACATTATGGAGGACTAAAGCTAATAAGGAAAGAGTAAAAGAAAAGTTAATTCAAGAATGTCCTGAGCTATTTACAGAGATTGGAGAAGACTGGACTTCTGAAAATATTAGTATTTCTGCTGCATTAAAACAAGCATTACCCACAGCTGTTATAATACCTGCTGTAAAAAATGCAGAAGATGAAATCAAGTCATCAAACACAACAATTTTTGGAACATTATTAAACCAAATCATACTACCTGCTATCCAACAAATGGATGAGTATAATGAGTTAATAAATGTTGTAAATAATATTTCAAGAAAATTATCAGTTGATACAGATGATAGTGTCCCAATTATAAAGGAATTAACCGAAGATATAACCAATAGACTTTCTTCAATAATAGAATCACGTGTGAAAATTACAATGTCTGCACCTGATACAAATAAATTTGTTGGATCAAATACTACATTATTAATGGACGATGGTACTGAAACTGTAATAGGTAGACAAGGTCACGGTGCTCAAAGATCATTAATTTTCGCTCTAATTGAAGTTCTTGCTAATAGAAATTCAAGTATTGAAGAACAGGGACAACATAAGTCTATGATACTATTATTCGAAGAACCAGAATTGTATCTTCACCCTCATTTGATGAATAGACTTAAATTTGCTCTAAAGAGTATTTCTGAAAAAGAGAACTGGCAAGTTTTAATTAGTACACATTCGCCTTTCTTAATTGATGTTGTAGATAATCCATTATCATTAGTAATCTTAAGTAAAAATCAAACTAATGATTCACCTGAAAAAAATCAACTGTCACATGATCCTTTTAACGATCTTCAAACACGTGAAGATGAAAAGAATGCTTTAAGAGCCGCCTTGGATTTTAATCCAACGGTTAATCAAGCTTTTTTTGCTAAAAGAGTTGTCCTAGTAGAAGGTGATACTGAATTAGCTTTATTTAATCACTCAAGTAAATTGCATAATTATTTTGGAATCCAAGAAACCATTTATAATAATACAA
The DNA here is from genome assembly GCF_057837305.1 of Lysinibacillus sp. RU7. Lineage (NCBI taxonomy): Bacteria > Bacillati > Bacillota > Bacilli > Caryophanales > Bacillaceae > Lysinibacillus > Lysinibacillus sp. RU7. Next base: position 128,199 of record NZ_JBYQFK010000004.1, read on the forward strand.
CTATAGTATCATGTGGTGGAAAATGGACAATTGTCCCCTTCGCCAAATTATTAATCGCTTTTGGTATTCCTTTTAGAATAGTGCATGATACAGATAGAAAAAATAGATCAAATGAGGAGTTATCTACCATATTACCTATCGATCCTTATAATGCAAATGAAAAAATAAAAACTGCAGCTAATGGTCAACCAATTTTTTTAGTAGAAGATACATTAGAGCATTTGCTTTGGAGCTCAGATAGTACTATAGCTTCAAAAAATAAACCTTTTGAAACCTGGAAAAGAGTTCATACTCTATTAGAAGAACCTGAACAGTTAGAACAACATCCCAAAATTAAAGAATTATTTGAGTTTGTTTATAATTGGTAATAAAAATAGAGGCTAGGGGCAACTTCAAAAAACACTATTTTTCTCGTTAAGGAAAATGGTGTTTTCTTATTATTAAGGAAATTACTTCTCTTTATAGGAACGATTTCAGAGAGCATTACCTGATCCTATATACTCAAGAGAAATGCTGTTCCACGAGGAGTCGCCCCTTCACTCTAATTAATTTATAGAGTATCAAATTCGTATTGTAGTTGTTCACCAATTTCTTTAAATTCTCTACTTATATTCCATCCTCATTGGTAACATTGCCTTTACTATAATGCCTATTTAAGTTCATTTAAAATAAATTCCCCACATCTTCTCTCCACCTAAAACCGCATTCCATCTTTGAGGATTAAAGATATTGCCCTCATTTTTAAACATTTTCGATCCCATTATGACCGCTTTTCAAACCTGTTTTCATCATTTATGAAGAAGCAATGCATTGACAAGACTTTAATGGATTTTGGAATACAAGACTTTATTTTGTGGTTACCATTCTTCAAGCAAAGCTACTTCTACACATTGTGCTGGGTTTACACGACAACATATGTGATGCTAGTAGGTTCAATCCCCCATTTATCCCTACCAATTTACTACTTCATAAGCGCTAACTTTTTGCAATTACATCATTCTATCGTCAGTCCACATTGTTAGATTCAAAATGCTCCAGCAATGCACGCACTTCATCTGTGGATTTCGTGTTCATTAATTGATTTCTTAATTCACCCGCTCCACGGAATCCTTTGACATAAATTTTGAAAAAGCGATGAAGCCCTGTGATGGAACGTGGTAGTACTTCTGCATATTGATCTTGAAGGTCAAGTTGCAGCCTTAAAAGATCCAGGTACTCTTTACTGCTATGCTCTTTCGGCTCCTTTTCAAAGGCAAAAGGATTTTTAAAAATACCTCGCCCAATCATCACACCATCAATACCATATTTTTCAGCAAGCTCCAGCCCCGTTTGACGGTCAGGAATGTCTCCATTGATGGTTAGTAGTGTATTTGGTGCAATACGGTCACGTAATTTTTTGATTTCCGGAATTAGCTCCCAATGCGCATCTACTTGGCTCATTTCTTTTCTTGTACGTAAATGAATCGAAAGGTTCGCAATATCCTGTTGTAAAATATGCGTTAGCCATTCCTCCCACTCATTGACATCGCTATAGCCAAGTCGTGTTTTCACGCTGACAGGCAGTCCACCCGCTTTTGCTGCTTGAATCAGCTCTGCCGCAACGTCTGGACGTAGAATAAGACCACTGCCTTTCCCTCTCGACGCCACATTCGGTACAGGGCAGCCCATATTAATATCGATGCCTTTAAACCCGAGCTCTGCCATGCCAATACTCATTTGACGAAAATATTCGGGATTATCTCCCCAAATATGTGCCACCATGGGCTGCTCATCTTCTGTAAAAATCAAACGGCCACGCACACTTTTCATGCCCTCTGGATGACAATAGCTATCCGAGTTTGTAAACTCAGTGAAAAATACATCCGGTCGACCGGCTGCACTTACTACGTGACGAAAAACAACATCGGTCACATCTTCCATTGGTGCAAGTACAAAAAATGGTCGTGGTAAATCACGCCAAAAATTATCTATCAATTTAAACTCAATCCTCTCATTATGAATACCACTTCAAACTATCAGTCAAAAATATGAAGCCAACTGTTCTACTTCTTTTACACTTATATCATGCTTCATTACTCATTATCAAACACAAGTACATTTATACTTTGTGAAAATCGACCATGTTTATTTTAACGAAAATCGATGCTGAATGGTATTGTTATAAACCAAACAGCAGATGATTTAAATTTTTTATATACTATCTGAGTTTTGACCGGATGTAGTGACTTTTTGCTCGGATACCGTTGCTTTTTGACCGGTCATCCCGGGCTTTTGCTCGGATACAGCCAGGTTTTGCTCCCACTAGATTGTTTTGACCGGTCACTGGCAAAAATTTTAAGTTGATTTATATAAGCCATTTAATCCTAACAGAAATGGGTTTTGTGTTGAGTGGTAAATAATCTAGAAAAAATTCATTAATTTCATTTCATTGAAATAATTTCCACACCCTTTCAACCTTTAACTTTTGTTCGCAAAAAAATATTCTTCGTATTAGTTTCTACGCTAACAACGCGTATATACCGCTATATTAACGAACAATAAAACACAAAAATAAATAATTATTCGTATTTAAATAGATTTAGTAATTGTGAAATCAGTTCAAATATGCTATTTTATTATCTGATTAAATAATCTATCACCCCCATATAGTCCTGATAATTGGGTTCAGGAGTTTCTACGGAGCAACCTTAATTGCTCTACTATGGTTGGTGCATTTCTTTTATTGTATAGAGCGCATTTTTTTATTGTATAGAGAGCATTTCTTTTTTATATAGATAGCATTTCAATTACTTTATTAGGCCTTTATCTTCATGAGGTTTTGTATCACGAATAGTGTCGTTTGTTGCTCCGCATATGGTGGCGTGTTGAGGGGAGAACAAGATGGACATTTGGAAGGACATTTTAGCAGCACTTAGTGGAGTATTAAATGCTTTACCACAGGGGCTGCTCGCACTTACATTCGGTTTCGCTTCCATTCCTACTGCACTTGCATTTATGGTCGGTGCGTTTGGGAATGCAGCAACGAGTAATGTCGCAGTTATTTCGTATCAGGCTGAAACGATTACATTAGCTGGTACAATGGGGAAAAACATGAGGGAACGACTCTCTATGATTTTCTTTGGCGCTGCAATTTTATTAATTATCGGCCTTTTTGGTATTTTAGAAACTATTATTGATTGGATTGGACCTATCATTACGGCAGGTATGATGGCCGGTGTTGGACTTATGCTTTCTAAAGTGGCATGGGACATGGCGAAAGGTGATCGCATCGTCGGTATCGCTTCAATGTTAAGTGCTTTCATCGTCTACTTTGCCACGAAGGACTTAGTATACACAATCACAGCATCTGTTATTTTATCTAGTGTGGTGTATGCATTTACTAAAAAAGAAGGCAATAATCTTGCCGAACGCCCTAAGGTTAAAGAAGGGTTTCATTTACAAAAATTAATTGTTAATCCAATGGTTATCCGTGGAGCCTTAGCAATGGTATGTTTAAATATCGGAGCCAATATTGCGTTCGGTAAAATCAATGGTGAAATCGCAAATACTGATGTCAATGTAGATACATTAACGATTATTAGTAGCTTGGCAGATATGGTTTCTTCATTATTCGGTGGAGCTCCTGTTGAAATTGTCATTTCAGCGACTGCAAGTGCACCTCACGCTGTTTGGTCAGGCGTTTTGATGATGGTATTGATGGCCATCGTTCTGATTACAGGGCTTCTGCCTAAAATCGGAAAATATGTACCAAGCTCTTCGATCGCAGGTTTCTTATTCGTCTTAGGTGCAATTGTTACTTTACCAGGGAATGCTGCAATGGCATTAACAGGCGAAGGTGCGGGAAATGGCATCGTTGGTGGTGTGACAATGGTTGTTACTGCCATTACTGACCCATTCCTTGGTATGTTGTCAGGAATCATTGTACAATTTCTTATGACTTTATTCGGATTTTAATGGAGGATTCATAATATGAACACATATACATTGACAATCGGCACTTTGACAAGAGAGCTTCCGATTATACCTATCTCTGATTCTTTAAGTATTGCTAGCTTTGTTATTCTTGGGGATACGGAAATCGTCAGCGTGACAGCACCTATGCTTGCTGATAAATTACCAGAAGTCGATCTTTTAATTACAGCTGAAGCAAAAGGGATTCCTTTCGTTCATGAGATAGCGAAGCATTTGGAAATGCCACGTTATATTGTTGCGAGAAAGTCAATCAAAGCATATATGGAAGACCCACTTATTAGCAAAGTAAATTCCATCACAACACAAAAAGAGCAATTTCTCTGCCTTGATCGAATGGATGCAGAATTCATTAAAGGCAAACGTGTTGCATTAATTGACGACGTCATTAGTAGTGGTGAATCCCTTCGCGCACTTGCAGAACTTGTTGAAAGTGCAGGCGCAAACATCGTAGCACAAGCAGCGATTTTAGCAGAAGGCGATGCAGCTAATCGCGACGACATTATATTCTTAGAAAAACTACCACTTTTTGAGTAATTGGTAACAGTGATTATATCTTAACAAAAGGAAACACCTTCGACGATTAATCTGCGAAGGTGTTTCTTTTTGTTCTATTATTATCGTGACATCTTAATCATTTTCATCATGCCCGTTTTTTCACTAAGTATGTTTAATTGCCTTCTTTTCAAATAAGTTACGAAACACACTCCACATGTTACGAATGACTATCCCCATTCATCAACTATTGTTCGTATCCATTTTATATGACTTAATCACTGCCACCAGTCACTACACCTTAAAGCGATTTACCGCCCCACTTAATTGATCACTTAACTTCTCCAGCGTTTCGGCTGCATCCGTCACAGATTGAATGGCACGAAGCTGTTCATCTGTAGAGGCACTCACTTCCTCACAGGCTGCGGCTGTTTCTTGTGAAGTAGCCGCCATCATTTGGATTGTTTCCGTGACGTCGTCTTTGTGCGCTGCTACTTTTTGAATTTCTTCATATACCGAGTCAATCGAATCTTGCATATCTGACATGAGCGTCGAGATTTCACTAAACGTTGTTTCAGTGGCATTGACGACGTTGCCTTGTCGTAGGAAGTGTTCACGTGTTTCGCCCATTTGCTCCGTGACGAGTCGAGACTCTGCTTGTAGCTCTTGAACGGTCACTTTTACTTCTTCTGTCGAGCGTGCCGATTGTTCGGCAAGTTTACGCACTTCTTCGGCGACGACTGCGAAGCCTTTGCCATGTTCCCCTGCACGTGCGGCTTCGATGCTTGCATTCAGTGCAAGTAGGTTCGTTTGTGAGGAGATTTCTGTAATAGTCTCCATAACACCGCCGATCGCTTTCACTTTATTTTCCAATGTGCTGATCACTTCAAACATCGATCGTAAGTTTCGCTCCCAATCATTGAAGGACAGTTTCAGCTCGTGCATTTTAACTTGTCCATCGGTGTTCATTTCGCCGGTTTTCATTGCGATATCCGACATGATTCTGGCTTTCACTGTGATTTCGTTAATTTGCTGACCAAGTAGATCTGCCCGTTCAGTGACGGTTTCTGCGTCTGCCGCCGATTTGGAAGCACCTTGTGCAATTTCACTAACTGCGTGAGAGACTTCGGTACTTGAAGCGCTTGTTTCTTGAGCAACCGCACTTAAACTTTCAGAATTCGCTCGGACGTTTTCCACAGAGCCATTCACGACCGTAATAATCGTATTCATATTGTCGATCATTGTGTTGAAATTCTCTCCAAGCTCACCAATCTCATCTTTCGTTTTAATATCGGAACGGACGGTCAAATCTCCTTTAGATACAGCATTCATCAGTGATTTTAGCGTACTGATCGGTTTGATTGTCCGACTAATCACGAAATATAACACCGTAAATAAGACGACTAACGTAACTAATGCTACTAACAGCATGTTGTTTCGTAGCTCTATTGCGGATGCGTTTATATTTTTACTTTCATAGGTTGCTGCCACTTTCCAATTCAGTTCCGGAATCGTTGTAAAGAGCAACACTTTGTCGGCACCTTCATAATTATAATGGATGTTCCCGTGATTCTTGCCTTCCGTATACATTTCCTTAATAAAAGGCAGTTCCATCATATTTTCACCGCTCAACGTCGGATGAACAATCGCCACCCCCTCTGGATCCAGTAGAATTGGATATCCATTGTAGCCAAGTTCCACTTCGAGAATAGTATTAGTAAGCGCAGATAGCTCTATGCTAATACCAATAACCCCTACAAGTTCCCCATTGCGTTGCACGGCTTTAGCTGCGGTAATCGCATAATCTCCCGTTGCCGCATCAATATATGGGTTCGTCCAATAAACGGCATCAGGATTGCTGACCGCTCCTTTATACCAACCACGGCTTGTTGGATCAAAATCTGAACCTAAATCTACATATGGAATGTGGATCATTTCTTTCGTTGGGAATGCAAAATAAATGAATGCCGCATCACTGTAGGTGTCTAAAAATTGGGAGAACTCCTTCTCAAGAACTGAGCTAGTATCGTTTTTAGGCTTGTCTACTTCCATGAAACCATCAAAAGTACGAGAATTGGATAACTGGTCGATCCCTTTTTCATATTGTTCTAGATAATTTTTGATGGAGACGGACATCTGATTAACAAAGACCGTGCTTTGCGCGACAACACTTTCCTCCGTTTTATTCTTCATTTGCATGATACTGATTACGCTCATCGTTGAGACACCGACAATGAACAGAATCATCACGATTAAAATAATTTTCGTTTTGATTGATTTGTACAAACTGAATCCTCTCTCTCTATTTGGATTTTAGTAATTATAACACAATTTTCTGTTTTTTCTTTAAATTTTTTAGTCTATGTATTCATTTCTCTTCATTTTTTTGGTGTCAAACGATTTAATTTACATAATATTACATATAACTTTTTGCCTAAATATATCTTTAGCGCACCATATTTTAACAATTATTTTTATGTAATTTTGGATTATAGCCTTTTACAATGTGGTGGCAACCTGGGGTATGGTAATACATGTAGTGGTAGTTCGTGAAAAACGTTATCTTGCATGAGCTACCATGACAGTACAATAGTTTAAAAGAGAAAGTGCAATAATAAAAACATCCAATTCAGAAAGGGCTAGAAGAAACTCAATCTGAATTGGATGCTTAAAAAGAAAAGAAATTCAATTACCAAGCGTGTCATTTTACCTTTTGTTGTTAATATAATCGTGTGAAACGTTGATTTCTGCTCTATTCGGCTTCAATCAACTCGCGAGTTATTTTTGATTGCGTTTCATATAAAAACACGCTTCTTATTTTAATAATCAACATACCTGTAAGTTTATATGTGAAAGATGTTTTTTCAAAACACTTTCTACTGTTCCATTCCTGCAATGCCAAATCCTCCAGGTCCCGCATGGGTGGAAATCATTGCACCTGCTTGCATCCACGTGACATTTTTAAAACCTGTTTCCTTTGCAATTTCCTCCATTCGTCTCTTAATACTTTCATCAAGTCCGATAGAGTAGATCAAATACAGCTGTTTTCGATCAATGTCGTATTCGTTTAAGTAGTCACGCATCAGTTTTTCCGCAACGATGCTCATATTCCCACGATATTTTCTAGTTGACACAAGCTTTCCTTCTTTTAATTCAATGCACGGCTTTATTTTTAACAACGATCCTCCAATATAAGCAATGTTACTTACCCGTCCACCCGCTCTTAGAAAGTCTAAACTGCCCGGAATGAAAGCCAGCCTTGTTTTAGGAACGACGGCTTCTATTTTTTCTATTAAGTGCACATGGTCAATGGACGGTTCTTCCTCAAGCAGTGTGACTGCATACATCACGATGGCACCTAATCCACCTGTCACGTTCAGTGTATCAATGAGGAAAAGATCTTCAAAATCTTCCGCTGCAATTAACGCACTTTGAAAGGAAGCAGATGCTTTTGACGTATAACCAATGTGAATAATGATGCTATCAGGGAAATTCATTCTGATTTTTGTAAATAAATTATGATACTCCTGTACATTCGTTGCAGCTGTAGATGGGATTTTCTTAGTGCGACGATGATAATCAAACACTTCCTCTACCGATAGCTCACCATCTAAATAATCCTTTCCATCCATAATGACGTGCATCGGTACTACTTGAATTTGATATTTTTCAACCAGGTCTTTCGGTAAATCCGCTCCACTCTCTGTCGATAAAATAATCTTTCTCATTGTACATTCCTTCCAATCAACGCAGCCATTCCTGCGTATTTATTTTGATTTATTCTAAATATACACTAAATGGGTAAATTATCCATTATAATACTCGGAAAGTTCATTCACTAAATGGCATGTCAGCATTAAACTGGACAAAAGTTATAGGGGGTTTTTGTTTGAATTTCACTGGTGTAGAGGCAACATTAAGCTTGACGATTATGTAACATCATCTATTGTTTCTTTAATTAATTTTACGATACTTACTTGCCACTATCTTTACATGGTTTAAACCTAGGATTAATGTAAAAGCAGACGGTTTTGAAATGCATCATCGCAAGAAAATCAAACAAGTGATTTTGGGATGAACAATTAAAAGAATACATAGGAGAAAAAGTAGTGAATAACATTTTAATCGTTTTATTAATTCTAACAGCAATCAGCCTTTTCATAATTTCAGAAACAGAGTTTATTGGAACATTTTTAAATGATATTTTAGTTTTATTAGTTCTTCTATCCTTTACAGTTTTGTTCTTAAACAGGAAGAAAAAATGATTTACATCAAACTCTGCATATAATTGCACTTTCAAAAAAGGATGGGAGTTCACTTCCCATCCTTTTCTCTCCTGCTTTTCTTCATGTAATGAGCAAGTCTTTATTTTCATTTCACCATGACTTTATTCTTTATGTCACGACTTTATTATTTCTTTACATCAGCTAGTTCAACCCACGCCACCGCTTCACAATGCGGTGAGTGTATGGGGCAACACATGGGGTGCTAGTGGGGTTATTTATATAGGCTAGGTTCCCAATAGCAAATAAATCTAGGTAATATCGGGAATTATCGAGGGGTGAAAAAATATGTTAGTCCCCTGTCCTTGTTATCATCTTTAAGCGAATGTCTAAATGTGCAGTAATGCGCCATTCGGCTTTGGTAACTCTCGCTCTGTTATCTGATTCATTTTACAAAAATGCTTAAAAAATTGTTGTGCTAGCTCTCGTTCCTTTGGGTCACTTTTCAGCGAAACGATATCAAGCAAAATTTGAGCCATCCATAAATTATCAAAATAACGATATTTGCCGGTATTCCATGACATTGTTTGAGGGGATTTTTTGTTCATGTAATATTTCCAGAAAAGTAACTGATCTGATTCCTGTTCCGTAAGTTGAAGCTTGTATTTTGAATGAGCAGGAACATTTCCATCTTCACAAAGCTTACCGATAAAATCTTCATTTACCATATAGACACCTAATATACGTCTATCTTTTTCAGGCTTGCTGGCATCTATTGCCGTTAACAGAACAGCGCTATTTTGGTGCAAGCGGCTCGGCTTGTTTGGCTTTCCTTTGTTATTTCCACTTTTAATTGCGCCCGAAAAAATGTTCCACTCTGAAACAGCACGACTCTTTTCTTCTATGTCACACCAAAAAACCATTTGTGATTCTGGATGAAGTTTATGATGTTTCATCAATTTTTCGTGTTCCAAGCGAAGTTCCAGTTTTTTTCGTTGTTGTTTTCTTTCCTCTTCCTTCTTCCACTCAATCTCTTTTCGTTCCATTTCCCGCTTTTGTATAATTTTATCAAGTGAACTAGCATCACCTTTATCCTGTAGTTTCAGATGCTTTTCAAATGCATCCGGGAAAATAAACATTTTATTTTCCGATGCGAAATGTATTTCAATAATAGAATCATTTTGTTTAACTATACTCCCCATGCCAAAAAGCTTGTGTGTAACTTTCTTATTAATTAGATTCATTATTCTAGCCCTCCTTGTAAATGTTTGATTTTTTTATTTTTCCCAAAAACGATATAAAAAAACGTATCCAAATTCTATCTGTAAAAAAGGCAGCTGAATTCGAAATACGTTTCAAAAAATAATTGTAAAACTATTATAACATTTTTTTAATAAATTCACAAATTTATTATTGACAACACATTTCAAGGAGAGGTAAAATAAAATTTTGTTCTCCACAAACCCTTAAATTAACTATGAAGTAAAGTTCTAATACCAACCATATTAGCTCACTTTAATAATAAAAGCAGACGGCCAATTAGAGGTGCGACACCAGCACTTCTAAACCGTCTGCTTTTTATATTTCAACGAATATTAAATTAGCTATTCCACAAAAACACATGTTAATAAAAGCTCTGTTCAAAAAACGCTTAAATGAGATTTAGTCAGCTAGTTCAAGCCAAGCAACCACTTCACAAAGTGGTGAGTGCTGACTGTGGACACAAAATTATAACAGAGATGTAGTGGGTTCACCAAAAGCATATATTTAAATTACTCCCAACGCCCGAAACACTGAATCAATCCGATCTGCGGAAAACACTGGTTGCACTTTCACCAACAAAACAGGTGAAACTGTTTGTAAGTCCATCACAGATGATGCAGGAATAAATTCTTTCTTTGTCCCTCTTCCATACGAAATCTGTATTTCATGCAAATAATCTAATCTGTTCAGCTTGGAGGTGCGTCTGCTTATTATTACGGTCCATATAAATGAGACCGTTGAACGCCTCCTCTTTGCCTAACATGAGAAACCATTCAATTGAATACTTCTTTTAAATCGAAATTACCGTCAGCGAAATTTTCGTATATACTTTATTATCAGTGAAAACACTTTTAACAGCGAAAGAATATGTAATAACACTTATAGCCATTAAGAGATTTCCATCTTTACCCGATGTTTGCACCTTGGGCAAGTTATTTATTCATTCCTATAAAAAGCTCTACACAAAATTCTCTTATATAGGGCTTACTCAATGCACTTCCATAAATCGTAATATTTGATTGTGCAACCGGTGCAGATTGTTCATTTTTCCACACTTCCCTTAGTTATAACTCACAAATCCTTACTTTCACATGCGCTCCACCAATTTCTCGGTTATTGACGGTAATCTCTCCTTTGTGCTTCTTTACAATTTCCTTTGCAATATATAATCCTAAGCCTGAGAGTCCATTAACTCCTGATTTCTTACTTTCTTCCTGATAATATTTATCGAACACATATTGTTTCTTTTCACTAGAAAAACCAGGGCCATTATCGAAAATGTCAAACAAAATACTTTGGTCTGGATTCATCGTAATAATCCATTCAATTTTTCCATTAGCAGGTGTGTAACGAATACTATTCGTCACAATATTATCAAGCACTTGAGAAATTCTCTCTTGATCAATTACTCTCATATATATTTCATCTTCATTAATCATTTGATATTGAAAGTCGATGCATTTCTTTACACACAGCCGTTGATATTCTTCTCCTTTTATTTGCACAAATTGATTAATGGATGTTTGTTTTGGATTTAGAGTGAACGTCGGCTTCTCAATAAGCGCCATTTCATTTAATTCCGCTATTAAATGGCTCGCATAATTTGTGTTTCTAATAATCGTTTGTAAATATGGCTCTAATCGTTCTTGTCGCCTTTTTCTACTTTCTAATAGCCCTTCCGCATGACCTTGAATAATCGTTAAAGGATTTCGTAAATCATGGGAAATAGCTGCTATCATCTTTCTTCGCTCTTGCTCTAGCTGAAGTTGACGGTTCAGTGAATCTTTCAATGCTGACCTCATTTCTTCAAAAGCTTGCGCTAGTTGTTCCAATTCAACAGAATAATTAATCGCTGGTAAAGTGAAATCTAAATCCTGTTCTTTTATTTTTTTTGTACTTTCAATCATTTCATTAAACGGTCGTTCAAACTCCCGACTTAGTCTTTTCCCAGAGAAATAAGAAAAAAGATAAAAAAACTTGAATGGTGCGATAACCAAAAGAAGAACCATACTACAAAACAGAATCAGCCATTTATTATGAGGATTTGAAGTGAGCAAGCTAAGTCCATACTTAAAAACAACAGCTCCCTGAAGTATTCCTTGTTCATTCTGAATGGGATAGAATTTGATAAAACCTCCACCTTTTGTTGTGACACCTGTTGCAATGTTTCGCTTTAATTCCTCCCCGTTATCTACCAACTTAGTCTGGTAAGTGCCATAAATGATGTGACCGTCTGAATCCATCACTTGATAATCAATCCCCTCTATAGGAATGACTCTTTCTAATCGATCTTGACTATTAGAAAAAAGTATAGACTCCCCAACATCATCAATATATTTTTCAATAGTAGGTAGTTGCTGTTCATAATAGTTAGCAGGGTTTAGCTTATTCGTCGAAAACAACATACTTATAGAAAAAACTAATAATAACCACGTTAGAATGGTAGCGACAATACTCTTAAATAAAACAAAGTGAAATGAAGTAATAAATCTCCTCCGTAATGTCTGATTATTTCGATTCACTTTTCCCATCGATATCCTCTTCCCCAAACGGTTGAAATTATTGAATCTTTTTCACCCGCTTTTTGTAGCTTTGCACGAATATTTTTAATATGTTCATTTATAGTAATCGAATCACCTGTTGCTTCTAATCCCCATACTTTCTCATAAATTTGCTCACGTGTGAGAGCTTGTCCACAATTAATCGCCAAATATCGGATAATTTCAAATTCCCTCATAGTTAAAGGCACTTCTTGAGAATCATAGAATAATTGGCAGCTCTGAAGGTCAATGTGTATCTTCCTAAAAAATAAACATTTCTGCTGACTCCTGCTTTTTCTTTCTTCGCGACGCAAATGGGCAAATACTCGCATTTTTAATTCCCTTAAGCTAAATGGCTTCACTAAATAATCATCACCACCAACAAGCAACCCTTGCACACGGTCATTTTCTGTTTGTTTAGCACTGAGAAATAAAATGGGCACATCTACACTTTTTCTTATTTGTTCGCATAACTCAAAACCGCTCATCCCTGGCATCATCACATCAAGAATCAACAAATCTGGTCCATGCTTTAATTGTCTTAATGCTTCCTCACCATTCGTAGCTTTCAAAACTTGATACCCCTCGTCTTCTAATGCATCGTACAAAAAAGTCAGTATTTCTACTTCATCGTCAACAATTAAGATTTTCTCTTTCATGATTAATCATCCTATTCATTTACTTCTCTCATTAAATCTACTTTATAAATATCAAGAATGGATAAAGTACGGTACTTTATCCATTCTTGATATTTATGGTTTACAGTTTCATTATCAAATTTTTTAAAGGATGGATAACAATGGAACAAAAGCTCTCACCTATTTCAGGAAAAGATCGCCTAGAAACAATCGATATGCTTAGAGGTTTCGCACTCCTCGGAATTATTATAGCAAATATTGCTTGGTATCTTTATCCTGCTTACCTGCAACAAGATTCCTCATTTAAAAATGAATGGACATCTTTCTGGAGTCCATTTGATTACGCCGTACTGTCTGTTCTTGATATGTTTGTTGTTGGGAAGTTTGTCATGCTCTTTTCTATGCTGTTTGGTTTTGGAATGGTCATTATGCAGGAAAGAACAGCTGTAAAGCAACTAAACTTCTGGGGCATTTATTCTCGACGATTAATCGCTTTATTCATTTTCGGTAGTATCCATGCGTACTTCATCTGGTTCGGCGATATTTTAACAGACTACGCAATCCTTGGGTTCTTACTCCTACTGATGCATAAGTTAAAGCCGAAAACGCTGTTAATTATTAGTATCACTTTATACAGCTTGTTAATTATTCTTATCACATTAGGTTCTCTATCAACCGACTCCTCTGCTATGTTGACGCAACTATCAGAAGAAGATCAAAAACTCATTGAATCAACAATAGAAGTACATCAAAATGGAAACATTCAACAATTAATGGAGGCAAACATCGAAGAAAGAACATATTATACGATGAGAAACGGGTTATATGCGCTATACTCAGGCATGCCACTTGCCTATTTATTTTCGAATCTTCCTTTTCTACTAGTTTTTATGTTTGGGGCAGCAATTGCAAAGAACAAGTGGGTGCACCATTTCAAACAACACAGAAAAGGTTTTTTCATCACTTGGCTTATCACCTTATTAACAGGAGGCACTTTAAATTGGGCTTTGCCATTTATAGTAGAGAATCAATACGCGGTTCAAACCATTCAATATGTTAGCTCACCGCTTATCACAATTTTTTATGCCATTAGCCTTCTCTTCATCTATCACACAATAAAAGGAAAGAAAATATTACATTGGCTCACTTTCCCTGGAAGAATGGCATTCACAAACTATATTAGTCAATCCATTATTTGCACATTCTTATTTGGTCCTTTTGCATTCGGAGTATACGGAAAACTGCATTTAACGACAGCCATTTGGATTGCCATCGCTATCTATGCCTTCCAACTATTTTTTAGTAAATGGTGGTTAACCAAATTCCGCTTTGGACCTTTAGAATATATTTGGAGAACGATTACTTATTGGGGGATTAGAAGATAATTATTTATGGGCGCTACGAATGAATTTATGTAGTGCCCTAATTTTTTTGCTATAAGTTTATTTGATATGTCAGAAGTTTATTTTGGGTTTACACCTTCAAAACCAACTTCGCAACCACTTCAACATGTATCAAGTGTATGCGGCAACACAATGGTGCTGCTAGGTTTACTATTCAAATCTGACTCCAGTTAGATCACGCGCTTGCGCATTGCTTATCATGGCATGGGTTTTTAGAAACTATAAAGTAGTCTCTTCAGAGGGTAGCTAAAGATGTTTGAAAAATTGTAACCTTTACATCATTATTTTCTTTAATAATTCGAGGGACTCTAATCCCTCATTTTTTGAAACGCAGTGTTTATGCCCTCTCCCATACCGAGTGCCTTTTTTATTATTTGAAAGCCTTTGATACCAAAAGGATTAGAATTGTGAATTTAACTTATACAATTGTCAAATTCTATTTTAGCCTCAAAGGAACCTTGTTTTTATATTATTCAAAAATAACAAACAAATTGACTTAACGTGAATTTTCTTATATTCTAATGTTTATTTCATAAGATGAAATTGTTGTTATCATGATTATTGTGGGATGACCATAATGAACGCTTCGCAATGAAGTAGTAAATGTCATGCTCAGCCCTACAAAAATTTTCTCGATAAATAAAACGCACTCTAGCATATGTGGTGCCTCTTCTTATTCATTTTAGAAGAGGCCCTTATTTGTATGCTAACTGATGTGTACTACTTAAAGGAGGAAAAAATGCAAAAAGGAAATCCGTGGGCATTAATTCCAATTGTTGTATTTTTAATTTTGTTTATCGGCTCAGGAATTGTATTAAATGATTTTTATGCATTTCCTGTAATGGTTGCCATTTCAATTGCAAGCACTGTTGCCCTTTTCATGAACCGCAAAGAAACGATGACAAAAAAAATTGAAACCTTTACGACCGGCGCCGGAAATTCAAACGTCATGTTAATGGTAATCATTTTCTTACTTGCCGGCGCATTTTCGGAAACCGCAAAAGGAATGGGCGCTATTGAAGCAACGGTAAACTTTGCACTCTCCATTTTGCCACAAAACTTATTAGTTATTGGCTTATTCATAATTGCCTGTTTTATATCTTTAGCAATGGGTACTTCAGTTGGAACGATTGTTGCCCTCGCTCCAATAGGCTTAGCGATTGGGGAGCAAACAGGACTTTCAATACCGCTATTAATGGCAACTGTTATTGGTGGGGCTATGTTTGGCGATAATTTATCATTTATTTCGGATACAACTATAGCATCGGTCCGCTCACAAGGCGCAGAAATGAAAGACAAATTTAAAGTTAACTTTTTCATCGTGTTACCAGCAGCAATTATTACCTGTGTTATTTTAGCCTTTTTGACGCTCAATTCCACAGCCCAAGTGACACATGCTAGCTTTGATTGGTACAAATTGATTCCTTATTTATTCGTCATTGTTTTTGCTTTGATTGGAGTAAATGTCTTTACAGTATTAGCAAGTGGGATTATCCTCGCTGGAACTATTGGCTTAATTGATGGTAGTTATGAGGTGATGACATTTATCAGCGCAATTGGTGACGGTATGAGCAATATGTTTGAAATGGCGTTTTTAGCGATGTTAATTGCCGGTATGGTCGAGATCATTAAGCATAATGGCGGCATTGATTTTATCGTACATATCGCAACGCGTAAAATTAAGTCGCAAAAGGATGCCCAATTTGCAATAGCAGGTTTAGTTGGTTTAACCGACCTTTCAACAGCTAATAATACGATTGCAATTATGATTGCTGGGCCATTAGCTAAAAAAATTGCCAATCAATACGATATTGAGCCACGTAAATCAGCAAGCATCATCGACATTTTTTCATGTGTCGTTCAAGGTTTAATTCCGTACGGTGCACAATTTTTAGCAGCTGCCAGTATCGCCGGCATTTCCCCTATTTTAATCATGCAATATTCGTATTACTCCATTTTAGTAGGGGTCTGCGGAGTCATTGCCATTCTCATCAGTTATCCGAAAACTAAAAATAAACCTATTCAAAAATCGTAAATGTATTATTCGCATTTACGATTTTTAGCATTACTTGCACTAAGTGCAAAAAAGTTCTTACAATTAACTACAATTCAAAAAGCTGTGCCGAAAAGCCCAATAAGAATCGGGTTTTTCAGCACAGCAAAATATTATTTAATAAATCAAACTAACTCTAACCAAGCGACCGCCTCGTAATGTGTGGAGTGTATGTGGCAACACATTGGTGCTGGTGGGTTTAAATATAAAGACTTAGATACTTATTTAATAGAATCACTGTTCCATCCGAAACTCTAGCTACTTTTCCTATGTTAACGGACTTCTGTTACCCAACCAAAGTAAAGGTTTATTCCATCTAATTGGATTGGACCAACAATATTATTCTCTAAAGGAGTTAAATCGAAAAGTTTAACGAAATTTGCATAATCCTTAAACCACTTTGCTTCATGACGGAAAGAATGAACTAACATAAGAGAATTCTTTGCATTTACTTTTTTAGCCTCAATTAATGCAGATGCAGTTCTATGCAATAATTGATATCTTATCTTTGTTATATGATTCTCGTGTAACCTTAGTAAACTAAGTAAATAATTCAATCGTTTCCTTTTACCATCACTCGGGTTGTTGCCTAACCATAGGCCCACAGTTTCTCCAAATGGTTCTGATACTTTACCTTCTACCATTATTGTTAAAAGCTCATTTTTAACCTTTGCAATTACATAGAGATCATTTTGAGAACTTGCATTTCCTCCAGGTATTGCAACCTTGTATTCAGGGAACCCGTACAACATTTCAACATCATCAAATATCGGTAACTTACTCTCTTTGAATACATTTTCAACAATCATTGGTAAGTTAGCAGAGCTTTCCCAACAGTGGGCCAATTCGTAAGCAGAATATCCCTCTTTCCATTGTTTTTCTGGATCTGCAAGGAAAGCTTTCCATGATTCTGGACCTTGTGATGGAACATAGAATTTACTCATTTAAACTACCCCTTTATTTAGAATGGCTTTACCTTTTAAATGCTGTATTATGATTTAAAAATCGTATAACAGCCTATTTCTTAATCGATTTAATAGCTGCCATAATATAAACTGAGTTAACTGTAAGTGCAGTAAGTTCTTTACTTAAACCTTTTTCACCAGTTCTCCATCTCTCATAATAAGGAAAGACTTTCTCAAAATTATTCTTATATATTGAGCGAGGTATTTTTAACTTACTTGATGGTTCAATTTCTGATTTATAAACAGTCAAACCTTCTCCATTTGATACTAGTTTAAAATTTAAACCTCTTTTCGTTTTAAGAACTAGAGGATTTTTCATACTTTTTATTATTAATTTTTTCCAAACCTCTTCAGCATTCACTATTATTACCCCCTTCAAAAAATAACGAAAATTTTAATAAATAAATTCAATAAAAAAGAACGAATTCCTCTAAGAATCCGTTCGCGATTATTTATTAAACTAACTCCAACCAAGCAACCGCTTCACAATGCGTCGTATGCGGGAACATATCAACCGGTTGAATTTCTTGCGTTTTGTAACCACCATCTTCTAGAATGCGAAGGTCGCGGGCTAGTGTGGCTGGGTTGCATGATACATAGACAACACGTTTTGGTTTTTGCTCAATAATCGTGTTGAGTAGTGCCTCGTCACAGCCTTTACGTGGTGGATCTACTACAAGGACGTCTGCTTCTTTCCCTTCCTTGTACCAGCGTGGAATGACTTCTTCAGCTGCGCCTGCTTCAAAATACGTATTCGTAAAGCCATTTAGCTCAGCGTTGCGTTTAGCATCCTCAATCGCTTGTGGGACGATTTCAACGCCCATCACAAAGCCTGCTTTTTGCGCTAAAAATAAGGAGATGGAGCCGATCCCACAGTAAGCATCGATGACACGTTCATTGCCTTCGAGCTGTGCATAATCAAGTGCTTGCTTGTATAGTACTTCTGTTTGTTCAGGGTTTACTTGATAAAACGAACGGGCTGAAATTTCAAAGCGGACATCGCCAATTCGATCTTCAATCGATTCTTTCCCCCATAATGTCATCGTTGTATCCCCAAAGATCACATTTGTTTTCTCCCCATTTACGTTTTGGACGATGGACGTAACATTCGGTACAAGACGCTGAATCACTTCGATTGCGGCTTCTTTTTGCGGGAATTTACGCGATTTTGTCACAAGTACGACCATCACTTCATTTGTTGCACGCCCTTTTCGTACCACGACATGGCGTAGCTGACCGCTATGTGACGCTTCACTGTACGGCTGGATGCCTAGTTTTACGAGTTCTCGTTTTAGCCCAGCTAAAATCGCATCGGCTTCTCCTGTTTGAATCAGGCAACGTTCCATATCGACAATGTTGTGGGACTTTGTTTTGTAAAAGCCTGCAATCGCTCCATCTTCCCCTTGTGCAAATGGAATTTGTGCTTTATTGCGGTAATTCCAAGGGTTGTCCATCCCTTTTACTGGATGAACGGGTGCGTCAATTTTGCCGAGGCGTTTCATGACGTTTTCGACCATTTTTTGTTTCCATTTCAGTTGTCCTTCATACGATAGGTGCTGTAATTGGCAGCCGCCACATTGCTTGAAGTATTCGCACGGCGCTTCTACTCGGTCTAGTGATGGCTCAATTATGTTGACCACTTTGGCAAAGCCGTAGTTTTTTAATGTTTTTAATACATGGACTTCCACTGTTTCTTGTGGCAGTGCCCCTTGGATAAATAACGGATAGCCATCGACTTTCGCTACACCATTGCCATCATGTGTTAAATCTTCTATATAAACTGTTGCACGGTCATTCTTTTTTACCGGTGCGCTCATAAAAATTCGCCCCCTCATTTCAATTCTTCTATTGTAGCATGCGCATTGAAAAAGTGCATTTTTATAATCAATTGGAGTGGATTTCGTTGGTTTTGAACGGATAGGCGTTTGGTTTTGCTGGGGTTCGCCGCTTTTTGACCGGATACAGCGGTCTTTTTCTCGGATACGGGACTGTTTTGACCGCATACAACTGGGTTTTGCTCGGATAATCGGTTGTTTTGCTCGAGCCGCTGCCTTTTGATCGGATACAGCGGTCTTTTTCTCGGATAACCGACTATTTTACTCCAGCCGCCTGTTTTGAACCGGATCTCTCCGTCCAACGACGAAAAAGCTTGCAAAACATAATGTTTTACAAGCCTTTCGGTTAGACACGATCAATGTCGCGAATTTCATTGATTGGTACAAACACTTCGATATGGCGTTTTAAGTTGACGAATTCGGCTGGCGCATCGCCACCGTATTCACCATCTAAATTTAAATGGATTTCTGCGTTTGTTGTGACTTTTACACGCTTGGCTTTACGATAAATCACACGAGGATCATTTAAATGCTCCCCTCTCGCAGCAAGTGTAATAATTCGCCCAAACTCCGGCAGTGAGCACTCCTCTAAAGCCATCACTGTAAAGTAGCCATCATTAATCGAGGCATCAGGGGCAATACGCTCAAAGCCACCAACTGAATTCGTGAGTGCACATAAGAACATCATCTTGTTTCCGTCGAACACCTCATCATCCAACTCAAGACGCATATGGGTTGCTTTAATGGACGGGATCATTTCAATGCCTTTAATGTAATAGGCAACCGGTCCAAGAATCGTTTTCATCTTACTCGTGACTTCATATGTCAGCTCTGTTAGCCGGCCACCTGCTGCGATATTAATGAAATACTTTTCGTTATTCATTAAACCGACATCCACCGGAATCGTGTCGCCTGCCAGTATAATGTCGACAGCCTCATCGATTTTGCGTGGAATGTGGACAGCGCGTGCAAAGTCATTTGTCGTCCCCATTGGAATAAGGCCAAGCTTCGGACGATTCTCACACTGGCTAATACCTGCAACGACTTCATTTAATGTTCCATCACCACCAACAGCAATGACGATATCAAATGCCCGCTCGACTGCGGTAATCGCTGCATTTGTCGCATCACCTGCGCCCGTTGTAGCATGACAAGATGTTTCATAGCCTGCTACTTCTAACTTTTCTAATACTTCTGGCAAGTGTTTTTTAAACGCTTCCCGTCCAGATGTAGGGTTATAAATTATTCTAGCTCTTTTCATTTTCATCATCTCACAAGTTTATTTTCTTTATACTATTTACGATATTTTACAAAAAAAGTTGCACTCTATTCATAATCTTAATTTTACTGTAATACAATTAATTTTAATACTATACAATTTTCTATTATGGGTATTTTTAAATATTTTTTATACCCTACTGAATTTCCATTTTTATAAAAACTCTTCAAACTAGATTCTCTTTTTTAGAAATTCGAATAGACCTGTATTCATTTTTCTAAAAATTGATTCAACTATAAATTTAAGGAGGGCATTCTATGAAATGGAACAAGTTTTTACTGTTGTTTATGGTACTAACCTTTGCTGCTATTCTTGCTGCTTGTAACTCTGACGGAGAAGAGACAACAGATACGGAAAAGGAAACAGATGATGGGACAACAACAGAAGCACCTGCCGAAAAAGAGTTGAACGTATTAGTTGCTTCAGAACCACCATCCCTGCATCCACAGCTAGCTACAGATACAACTTCCGGCTTAATTCTTCAAAATATATTTGAAGGATTAGTTACACTCGTTGATGGTGAGCCTGAGTTAACAGGGGCAGAAGATTTCAAGGTTAGTGATGATTTATTAACGTATACGTTCACTTTACGTGATGCAAAATGGTCAAACGGTGACCCCGTCACTGCTGAGGACTATGCCTATGCTTGGATGTTTGCATTAAATCCTGAAAACGCATCGGAATATGCCTCGATTCTTTACCCGATTAAGGGGGCAGAAGCATATAACTTAGAACAAGGGACAGCAGAAGATGTTGGCATTAACGTCATTGATCCAAAAACGATTGAAATTACGTTAGAAGCACCGACGCCTTACTTCTTAGAATTAGTTGCTTTCAAAACGTATTATCCTATTCACAAAGCGACTGCTGAAGCGAATTCAAAATGGTATACAGAAGCAGAAGGCTACGTATCAAACGGTGCATTTACATTAGCTGACTGGCAGCACAGTGGTTCGATGACGTTAAAGAAAAACGATCAATATTGGGATACAGCAACAGTCAAGTTATCCACAGTCAATATCGAAATGGTTGAATCTGAAGTAACGCAAATTACGAAGTTTGATTCTGGTGAGATTGATTTCTTAGGTTCTTCTTTTGGTGCGATTTCTTTAGATGCTATTGAGCGTTTAAAATCTGAAAATGCATTACAGATTGTGGACTATACGGGTGTCTATATGTATAAGTTCAATACGACGGATAAAGTTATGTCTAACGTAAATATCCGGAAAGCGTTAACACTAGCCATTGACCGTACAAACTTATTAAAAAACATTACAAAAGGTGAGCAAGTACCGGCGTTTGGCTTAGTACCAAATTCAGTTGAAGGATTTGGCGATGATGCCGGTTACTATAAAGATAATGATATTGAAGGTGCAAAAGCTGCTTTAGCGGAAGGCTTAAAGGAGCTTGGTTTATCTGATCCAAGTGAACTTGAAATCACGCTTTCCTTCAATACAAGTGAAGCACACTCTGCGATTGCCCAATTCATTCAAGAGGGCTGGTCGAAAAACTTAGGCATTAAAGTCAAGTTAGATAATGCGGAGTGGCAAGTGTATTTAGATAAGCTGACGAATTTAGATTATCAAATTGGGCGTTTAGGTTGGATTGCGGACTACAACGATGCCTACACATTTTTAGAGCAATACGACTCTGCTAAAAACGGTAATAATGATACGGGCTGGGAAAATCCTGAGTACACAAAATTATTAACTCAGTCTAAAACGGAAACGGACCCTGCCAAACGTTTAGAGCTTTTATTACAAGCAGAAGAAATTTTCATGGCGGAATTACCGGTAGCACCAATCTATTACTATACTAATCTTTATGTAAAACAAGATTATGTACAAAATATGAAGCCTGATGTATTAGGCAATATTAACTTAAAATACGTTGATATTACAAAATAATATTTAACGTGTCAGAAGTATACAGAAAGGCTGCGAATAATCGAGAGATCGGTTCAGGCAGCCTTTCTTATGTTATAAAAATAAATAACGAGGAGGTCATAGAATGCTACATTATATTGTGAAGCGGCTCGTTTATATTTTATTAGCCTTATTTTTAATTATTACTGCGACGTTCTTTTTAATGAAATTAGCCCCTGGTAGTCCTTTTGCTAGTGAACGTGACTTCCCCCCCGCCATTGAAGAAAAATTAAACGCGAAATACGGTTTAGATAATCCTTGGTACATCCAATATAAAGATTATTTGATTTCCACGCTGACATTCGATTTTGGTGAATCGATGAAATATAAAGGTCGTTCGACAAATGACATTATTTTTGAAAGCTTTCCTATTTCGTTCATGCTTGGTATTGAAGCGATGCTACTCGCGATATCATTCGGGATTTTATTAGGCATTATTTCTGCACTTTATCACAATAAATTACCTGATTATATTTCAACGATTATTGCCATTTTAGGCATTTCTGTTCCGTCCTTTATTTTAGCAGGTTTATTACAATACTATTTATCGTTTAAACTTCATTTGTTCCCTGTCAGTGGTTGGAAAGGTTTTACTTATAGTATTTTGCCTGCCACAGCGATTGCACTCACGCAGGCAGGATTTATCGCCAAGCTTACTCGTTCCAGCATGCTCGAACATAAACATAGTGATTATGTAAAGCTCGCACGTGCCAAGGGAATTGGCAAATGGGCCACCGTTTTCAAACATACACTTCGTAACGCCTTATTACCTGTCGTCACCTATTTAGGGCCATTAACTGCCGCTGTCGTTACAGGTAGCTTTATCATCGAACATATTTTTGCGATTCCAGGTTTAGGTCGTCATTTTGTCACGAGTATTACGAATCGTGATTACACCGTCATTATGGGCACCACTGTTTTTTACTCCATCATTCTACTTTTCTGTGTATTAATCATTGATATTTTATATAGCGTAATCGACCCCCGAATTAAACTGAAGGGAGCGAAAAAATAATGGCTAAACACAATCCTGATAGCGATCATTTTTCACCAGAAATGTTTCACATTGTTGGTAGCCGCATTCATGAGGCTGACAAGCTTTCTCAGAAATCGGTGTCCTTTTGGAAGGAAGTCATGCTCCGTTTCTCTCAAAATAAACTCGCCATTTTAGGATTAATCTTTTTAATATTAATTGGGCTAATGGCTATTTTCGTTCCTATTTTTTCTCCTTATAAATACAGTGATCAATTAGGACTTTATAATAGTGCCCCTTCTGCTACGCATTGGTTCGGTACGGATGATTTAGCTCGTGATATGTTTGTCCGTGTCTGGTATGGGGCGCGCATTTCTTTATTTATAGGATTAGCTGCTGCCTTTATCGATTTAATTATCGGTGTTTTATGGGGAAGTATTGCAGGCCTAGCGGGAGGGCGTGTCGATAATATAATGATGCGTATTGCTGATGTGTTAACCGCTGTCCCTCACTTACTCGTTGTCATTATTTTACTAGTCGTTATGGAGCCGGGTTTAGTTCCTATGATTATTGCGCTATCGATTACGGGATGGATTAACATGGCGCGTATTGTACGCGGTGAAGTGTTATCTATTAAAAACCAAGAATATGTATTGGCCTCCCGTACTTTAGGTGCAGGTAAATGGCATTTAATTAAACGACATTTAATTCCAAATGCGCTTGGTGCCATTTTAGTGACAATGACCTTAACGGTGCCTGTTGCCATTTTTACAGAGGCATTTTTAAGCTATTTGGGCTTAGGTGTTAGTCTGCCAAAAGCAAGCTGGGGAACAATGGCATCGGAAGGGAGTAAAGCTTTACTATCTGCACCGTGGCGGTTATTCTTCCCTGCTTTCTTTATTTCGTTAACCATTTTTGCATTTAACGCCGTTGGAGACGGTCTTCGTGATGCACTAGATCCGAAATTACGAAAATAAAGGGGGAGTTGTAATGAATAAACTACTTGAAGTAAAAGACTTACACATCCATTTTAAAACATTTGCCGGCATTGTTCAGGCGGTACGCGGTGTTAACTTTGAACTAAAAGCAGGAGAAACACTTGCAATTGTCGGAGAATCCGGTTCTGGCAAAAGTGTCACGAGTAATGCCTTAATGAAGCTCATTCCTCAGCCCCCTGGCATGTATAAAGGTGGGCAAATACTGTTTCAAGGGCGAGACTTAGTTCAACTAACGGAAAAGGAAATGTCAAAAATTCGCGGAAAAGACATGGCGATGATTTTCCAGGATCCGATGACCGCACTAAATCCTACGATGCGTGTCGGTCGTCAAATTACAGAGGTGCTATTAAAGCATCAAAAAATTTCGCGTCGTGCTGCGAAAATGCAAGCGATTGAATTATTATCACAAGTCGGCATTCCACTCCCTGAAAAACGTTTTCGCCAGTATCCCCATGAACTAAGTGGTGGCATGCGCCAGCGTGTTGTGATTGCAATTGCATTAGCAGCAGACCCAAAACTGTTAATTGCAGATGAACCGACTACGGCACTGGATGTAACGATTCAAGCGCAAATTTTAGAACTCATGAAGGAAATCCAAAAAAAGAAGCATACCTCCATTATTTTTATTACACATGATTTGGGCGTTGTTGCCAACGTAGCAGATCGTGTCGCTGTGATGTATGCTGGGCAAATTGTGGAGTACGGTACCGTAAATGACATATTTTACAATCCACAGCATCCCTATACGTGGGGCTTACTCGGTTCCATGCCTGATTTAAATAATGATTCAGATGAGCTATTACGAGCCATTCCAGGCTCCCCTCCTAACTTGATTGATCCACCGGAAGGAGACGCCTTTGCTCCACGGAATGAGTTTGCACTCGCCATTGATTATGTAGAGGAGCCACCGATGTTTCAAGTGTCGGATACGCATTTTGCTAAAACATGGTTATTACATCCAAAGGCACCGAAAATTCCAATGCCCCCTCTAGTTTCTAGGCGTATTGAGGGCTATTTACAGGAGGCGAAAAAGGATGCCGAATAAAATTTTAGAGGTGAAAAACTTAAAGCTATACTTCGGCACAAAGAAACAGCCGATTAAAGCGGTGGATGGGATAAGCTTTGATGTGTATGAGGGAGAGACACTTGGACTGGTTGGTGAATCAGGTTGTGGTAAATCAACAACAGGTCGTTCCATCATTCGCCTTTATGATATGACAGAAGGCGAAATTATTTTTAAGGGAAAAAACGTGAGTGCTATTCAATCTAAAAAGGAATTAAGGCAGTTTAACCGTGACATGCAAATGATTTTTCAAGATCCTTATGCCTCATTAAATCCTCGTATGACAGCTGGTGAAGTGATAGGCGAGGCATTTGATATTCATGGACTGTATAAAAATAAAGCAGAGCGGGCTAACAAAATTGCTTCATTGTTAGAGGCTGTAGGGTTAAATCGTGAGCATGCGAATCGATATGCGCATGAGTTTTCTGGTGGGCAGCGGCAGCGTATCGGAATTGCCCGTGCACTTAGCTTGAATCCTAGCTTTATTATTGCAGATGAGCCGATTTCAGCACTAGATGTTTCCATTCAAGCACAAGTCGTTAATTTATTAAAGCAACTTCAGAAGGAGCTGAAATTAACGTATTTATTTATTGCTCATGATCTGTCCATGGTGAAATACATTAGCGACCGAATTGCGGTTATGTATAGAGGAAAAATCGTTGAGCTAGGTCCTGCAGAGGAAATTTATCATCGCCCGATTCATCCATATACGCAATCATTATTATCAGCTGTGCCTCAACCAGATCCACTCTTCGAAAGCCGTCGTCAGCGCATCCCCTATGAGCATGAAGAAACGACTGCAAGAGAAAGCATGCACGAGGTTCGTCCTCACCATTTTGTTTATGGGGCAGAGGAGCAAATTAAAAAGTGGCGTTAAAGTAATTCCCCATTCACCGAAAATAGTGAATGGGGAATTTTACATTTTCTAGACTAATGCCGCTGTCACTTGTTTTTTGAAATCCTCATAAACATACGACCAAAGCTTTTGATTGCTTGCGTATTGCTGAAGTAAATTTTTATATAAATCCTTTTGTGCTTCCTCAAAGGTTGGGTCGTCCTTCTGTGGTAGACCTGCTCGCGCCTCTTGTACCATCTGCTGTAATTCTGGTGCGCGTGGTCCCCATTTCGCCACAATGTCCCCTGCTTCATTTAACAATAAGTAAATCGGAATGGCACGTCCACCATTCGTTAAATGGCGATCAATTAACTCGGTATCCGCATCACGAAGGGCTGTACACATTTCCATTTCTGCTGCTTCTGCTACTTTTCGGATAATTGGGTTATTCAGCATCGCATCGCCGCACCAATCTTCGGTAATCGTTAAAATGTGCAGATTTTTTTCCTTTAAGCGCTGAATAAAATCGTCATTGGGCACGTCAAATTGCTGATAAATCGCCATGCTTTGTTCTTTGAATTGCGCCATATTGTCCATATAACTTGCAATCGATTGAGCTTCTTCAAAATATTGTTGTTCTGTTTTCACGTGAAATCCCCCCTACTGTTATTCATTATAAACAATCTTGCATTTTTAGAGAAAGAAAAAGAACAGTCACGATTGCTCGTCACTGTTCTTTCGTTATTAGCGTTTGTTGATTTCTTCTAAAAGAATTTGGTTTGTTAATTGTGGGTTTGCTTGACCTTTAGATGCTTTCATAATTTGACCAAGAAGCGCTTTTAATGCACGCTCTTTTCCGTCTTTATAGTCTGCTACTGATTTTTCATCGTTATCTAACGCTTGTGTTACGAAACCACGAATCACTTCTGGATCAGAGATTTGTACTAAGCCTTTTTCTTTCACGATTTTCGCAGCATCGCCACCGTTTGTTACTAACTCTGTGAATACTTTCTTCGCAATCTTAGAAGAGATTGTACCATCAGAAATTAATTTCACCATACCTGCAAGGTTTTCTGGTGTTAGCGCTGTTTCACTAATTTCTTTTTGCTCTGCGTTTAAGTAAGCAGAAACGTCACCCATTAACCAGTTAGCAGAAAGTTTCGCATCTGCACCAGCTACTACCATTGCATCAAAGAAGTCTGAGATTTCTTTGTTAATAACAAGTACTGCAGCATCGTAAGCTGTTAAGCCAAGCTCTGACTCGTAGCGTGCTTTACGAGCATCCGGAAGCTCTGGAATTGACGCTTTAATACGTTCAACCCACTCATCCGAAATCGAAAGACGTACTAAATCTGGCTCTGGGAAGTAACGGTAATCGTCTGTCCCTTCTTTTACACGCATTAGGATTGTTTTACCTGTTTTCTCATCGAAACGACGTGTTTCTTGCTCGATAACACCACCCGCCATTAATACTTCTGCTTGGCGGATTTCTTCGTGTTCTAAGCCTTTACGTACGAAGTTGAATGAGTTTAAGTTTTTCAGCTCTGTTTTTGTACCGAACTCTTCTTGACCATAAGGACGTAAAGAAATGTTCGCGTCACAACGTAGAGAACCTTCTTCCATTTTACAATCAGAAACGCCTGTATATTGGATAATCGATTTTAGTTTTTCAAGGTAAGCATATGCTTCGTCTGGTGTACGGATGTCTGGCTCTGAAACGATCTCCACAAGCGGTGTACCTTGACGATTAAAGTCTACTAATGAATAGCCATCACCATGTGTTAATTTCCCTGCATCTTCTTCCATATGAAGACGTGTAATACCGATTTTTTTCGTGTAGCCTGGTGTATCACCTTTAGCTGGAATTTCGATTTCAATCCAGCCGTTTTTCCCGATTGGCTTATCAAATTGAGAAATTTGGTATGCTTTCGGATTGTCTGGATAGAAGTAGTTTTTACGATCGAATTTTGTTTCTTGCTCGATTTCCATGTTTAAAGCAAGAGATGCTTTCATCGCGAAATCTACAACGTTTTTATTTAACACAGGTAATACACCTGGGTAACCAAGGTCGATTACTGTTGTGTTTGTATTTGGCTCAGCACCAAAGTGATTTGGTGAAGATGAGAAGATTTTTGAGTTTGTTTTTAACTCAACGTGTACTTCTAAACCAACGACTGTTTCAAAGTTCATGATTATTTCCCCTCCCATAGAGCTGGAGTTTGCTTATGGAAGTCTGTTGCTTGCTCATAAGCATATGCTGCACGGTAAATTGTTTCTTCATCGAAGTGTTTACCGATAATTTGTAAACCTAGTGGTAAACCGTTTTCGAAACCACATGGAATCGAAATCGCTGGTACACCTGCTAAGTTGATTGGAATTGTTAAAATATCGTTTGCGTACATTGTTAATGGATCATTTACGTTTTCACCAATTTTGAATGCTGGTGTTGGCGCAGTTGGTCCAATAATCACATCATAGTCCTCGAACACTTTATCGTAGTCTTGCTTAATAAGTGTACGAACTTGTTGTGCTTTTTTGTAGTATGCATCGTACGTTCCTGCTGATAAAGAGTATGTACCAAGCATGATACGACGTTTTACTTCGTCACCGAAGCCTTGCGCACGTGTTTCTTTGTAAAGCTCCATTAAGTTTTTCACGCCCTCAGCACGGAAGCCGTAACGGATACCGTCGAAGCGAGAAAGATTTGATGATGCTTCTGAAGATGAAAGAATGTAGTAAGCAGCTAGTGCATATTTTGAGTGTGGAAGAGATACTTCTTCTACTGTTGCACCTAGTGATTTTAATACTTCTAATGCATCAAGCACAGACTGACGTGCTGCTTCGCCAACGCCTTCGCCAAGGAATTCTTTTGGTACAGCGATACGAAGACCTTTAATGTCGCCATTTAGCGCTGCTGCGTAGTTTGGTACTGGTACGTTTGCTGAAGTAGAGTCGTGTTCATCCACACCAGAAATCGCTTCTAATAGTAACGCATTGTCACGTACATTGCGTGTAATTGGGCCGATTTGGTCAAGTGAAGATGCGAATGCGACTAAACCAAAACGAGATACACGACCGTATGTAGGCTTCATCCCTACAACACCGCAGTATGCTGCTGGTTGGCGGATTGAACCACCTGTATCTGAACCAAGTGAGAATGGTACTTCACCTGCTGCTACAGCTGCTGCCGATGCACCTGAAGAACCGCCTGGTACGTGGTTTAAATGCCAAGGATTTTTTGTTGTTTTGTATGCTGAGTTTTCGTTAGAAGAACCCATCGCAAACTCATCCATGTTTAATTTACCGATTGTCACCATACCTGCTTCGCGCAGTTTTTTCACAACCGTTGCATCGTAAATTGGCATGAAACCTTCTAAAATTTTAGAAGCACATGTTGTTTCTAAGCCTTCTGTTACGATATTATCTTTTACCCCGATTGGAAGACCGAAAAGTGGTCCACGCTCTTCAAAAGGTACTTGATCTAATTCTTTGCTTATCGCTGTTGCTTGCTCTTTATTTAATGCTAAAAACGCTTGTACATCGCCGTCTAATGTTTCTACACGGTCGAATGCTTCTTTTGTTAACTCAGCGATTGTTAGTTCACCGTTATGTAGGCTTTCTTGCAATTCTTTCGCTGAACGCTCAAATAATGTCATGCGGTGCGCCTCCTATTGATTAGTCTAAAATTGATGGTACTTTGACTTGACCAGCTTCTTGCTCTTTTACGTTTAACATCATTTTTTCACGCGGTAGACCATTGCCCGCTACGTCTTCACGTAGTACGTTAACAAGTGGTAACACGTGTGATGTTGGTTCAACGTTTGTCGTATCTAGCTCATTTAGCTGCTCTGCAAAGTCTGTAATCTTTCCTAGTTGTTCAGCAAATTTTTCTGCTTCTTCCTCAGTAATTGCTAGTCGTGCTAAATGCGCTACGTGCTTTACTTCTTCTTTTGTTAATTTTGCCATGTTTACACCTCCAAATATAGAAAACATATCCGCTAAAAATGAGCGAGGAACATATCTTATTTTAGCGAATATTTCACATACTGCCTCCATTACAGAAGCATGTATTACTTTTATTTATAAAGTTAGGCTCAATCAGATAACCACGCCCATAATGATACCATTTTTGATTTTAAAAATCACAATTTTATTCAAAATTCCACAAACTACAACGAATGTCTGTCGTATAATTGTCAATTTGTGACGTTACAGCATGAAAGGAGTCATCTCACATGATTATGAGACAACTCCTTTGAGCAATCAGTCGACACATTAATCATAAATATGAACGAACGGCTCATCCTTATTTGCTTCTTTTTTAATAAGCGCTTCCGCTCCGTTTGATGATGTGATCGTTACTGTCGTTTGTACATCCCTCGGTAAATACTTCAGCATCGTGCCTGTTAAATATTGCGTAAAGCCAATAATTTCTGTTGTCCCATAAAACTGAATCGGTACTTCAATATCCAATTTCTTTAATCCATTATTTTGATAGAATCCTGTGCCAATTACACTTGTAAAATTCGAGAAGTATTTATCAATATCGTGTTTAAATTTTTGGAAGTCATCATTCGTTTCACGGTAAATGTCTTGAGGTGAAGACATCGGGAATGTCACGTATTTTTCATTAATACTTGTCCAGTCTCCTAGATTCGATGAATTAGCATCTGCTACGTTATAAGCAAAATACGTGCCTGGCACGATGGCATTACGCGCTTCTTGCTTAAACAATCCGATAAAAATCGGCACATCTGCGAGCTCTGAGCGTTGGCGTAGGCGATTGACCACTTCTTGTGCCAGCTCTTTTCCAACCTTCTCTAACTGTTTGTCATCAATCTTTTGCTCATAGTATTCACCGTATTGCTCTTTTTGATAATAATAAATTGAATTTAATGCTAAGCCGATCGAAATCCCGCCAAGCGTTACTTTATTTTCATCTGTTTTTTTCAAATAGTTTTGTTCGACTAAATGGGCTAAATAAACCGGTGCTTTTTCGGCTTTGACAACGGCATCTAGTTCATTGCCACTTGCATCTAGACTGGACGGATTTAAGCCCCTATATTCAGGTCCTTTATCCGTCGTTTGATTTTCCCTCGCTAACCAGTAACGAACTGTTTCTTCTGAAAGGTATTGCCCCTCTTGGAAATAGTAATCATCTGTATTAAATTCATTTTGCGAAAGGCGCATAAGCCCGGTTTCCACTTCATTCATATCGTATTTTGTATAAAGATTGGAGACCACTAAGCCACGGCTTGCACTTTCTTTATATGGAACTAATGTTTTATAATAATGATCGCTTAATGGAAGATTCGGGATAATCGTCGTTTCAACTTCAGCTTGATCGGATTCCTGTACGACTTCTTCATCTGGATTAATAGATGGTGTACAGCCTGCTAGCATTGCGCCTGCTACGATTGCTGAAATCCAGCGAAATCGCTTCATGATAGGTAAACCCCTTTACTGTTGTAAATTTTCGATTAGACGGTTTTCATCCCAAATTTCAATACCTAGGCTTTGTGCTTTTTCAAGTTTCGAGCCGGCATCTTCACCCGCAATGACCAAGTCTGTTTTCTTGCTTACAGAACCTGCTACAGTGCCGCCTAACTCTTCTATTTTCGCCTTTGCCTCGTTGCGTGTCAATTGGGCAAGTTTTCCTGTTAATACAATTGTTTTCCCCGCAAACGGGTTAGCGCCTGCCTCTACGACAACCTTTTTCCCTTTATACATCATATTGACACCGATATCTTTGAGGCGTGCTATTAAAGTTTGTACTTCTTCATTAGCAAAATAGGAGACGATCGACTGTGCCATTTTATCGCCAATTTCGTGAATGTTTGTTAAATCCACTACATCCGCTTTCATAAGTGCATCCATCGTTTCGTATTCAGCTGCTAAAATTTTCGCCGCCTTTTCCCCTACATGGCGAATGCCTAAGCCAAATAATAGACGCTCTAATGAATTGTCTTTCGACTTTTCTAGTGCTTCTACTAAGTTGGTCGCTGATTTTGTTCCCATCCGCTCAAGTTGTACAAGCTGATCAATTTGAAGTAAGTAAAGATCGGCTACATTTGTAATATAGCCTTCACGTAGTAGCTGTTCCACAACCTTTTCACCTAAACCATCCACATTCATCGCATTACGTGACACAAAGTGTTTAATGCCTTCTGCTATTTGGGCTGGACAGGCCGGATTGACACAGCGTAGCGCAACTTCACCGTCCACCCGAATGAGCTCGCTATCACAAGCAATACATTCTGTTGGCATTTCGTACGGCACCGCATCTTCTGGACGTTGTTCTAAAATGACACCGACTACTTCTGGAATGATGTCGCCTGCTTTTCGAATAATGACCGTATCGCCAATGCGGATGTCTTTTTCACGAATTAAGTCTTCATTATGAAGCGACGCACGGCTCACTGTCGTTCCCGCTACTTGAACAGGGGCTAAAATGGCTGTTGGTGTAATCACCCCTGTACGACCAACTGTTAAATCAATGTCGACTAGCTTTGTTGTTACTTCTTCGGCAGGAAATTTATACGCGATTGCCCAGCGCGGACTTTTCGCTGTATAGCCTAGTTCATCTTGATGGGCAAAGCGGTTTACTTTAATGACGATGCCATCAATTTCATATGGTAAATTTGGTCTTGCTTCCGTCCACTTATTAATAAACGCTAGGACGTCATCAATTGTTGCACAAGCTTGGCGCTCACGATTGGATGGCAAGCCTAGTTGCTCTAAATAATCGAGCATCTCCCCATGTGAGTCGATGCCATAGCTTTCACCGTCTCCCCCTATCGAATAAATGAATGTCGATAAATGACGACTTGCTGCAATTTTAGGGTCTAATTGACGCAGTGAACCGGCTGCTGCATTACGCGGATTCGCAAATAATTCTTCGCCTTTTTCAGCACGTGCTGCATTTAAGCGTTCAAACGATTTTTTCGGCATATAGGCTTCGCCGCGCACTTCAATCGTTACAGATTCTTTTAAACGAAGGGGAATTGCTCGAATCGTTTTTAAATTAGCTGTAATGTCTTCACCGACAACGCCGTCTCCGCGTGTTGCTCCTTGTACAAAACACCCTTCCTCGTAACGAAGGGAAATAGCTAAGCCATCAATTTTCAATTCGCATACGTACGAAAAGTGATCCCCGATTGCTTGACGAATTTTACGGTCAAAGTCACGCAAATCCGCTTCATTAAATGCATTGGAGAGGCTGAGCATCGGATAATTATGTGTTACTTTTTTGAACCCTTCTAGTACTGCTCCACCGACACGCTGCGTGGGCGAATCAGGATAAATAAGGGATGGATTTGCTTCTTCTAATGCGATGAGCTCGTGTAGTAGCTGATCATACGTCGCATCTGGCACAAGTGGCTGATCTAATACGTAATAGGCATGGCCATACTCGTGCAATGATTGATTTAACTCCGCAATACGCTGTTCGATTTCGTTCATATAATACCTCCATTATGCCTTTGTGATTGGCGCTAAACTTGCCAGTAATTTTTTAATACCAGCGTTCGGGAATGCTACTTTTAACTCTAATTCATCCCCTTCACCACTCACGCCAACGACCATCCCTGTACCGAATGCTTTATGTTCTACCTTATCGCCGATTTTCCAATCAAGTGCAGCAGCGCCTGTTGGCTTTGGACGTGTGACAGGTGGTGTTTTTTGTACATTCCCTTGTGTACGTGCATATGGTGCGCAGTCGTAACTATTGCGGCTTGCGCCAAATGGCATTGCGCTTTGCGTACGACTTCCCGCTTTTGAAACATGTTCTACAATATCTGATGAAATTTCGTTGATAAACCGTGAAGGGGCATTATAGCTTGAACGCCCGAAAATCGTACGAGACTGTGCACATGTTAAATACAGACGCTCTTCTGCTCGCGTCGTGCCGAATGGTGATAGGTAAGCCTTTGAAATTATCTCCAGCTTTTCCCCCACCCCACACCGTGCGTGCGAGTTTCCCCGCACACGGCGTTCCATCTAATCATCAATAGTCAATTTCGCATTATTTTAATGAATTATAACCACAAAGTTTTCTGTATTTGTTCAGTTGTTTTAAATTTATATAGGCAGGTAAATCTTCTAATTTTAAATTTACATCATGTACAAGTTTATGTGATGTTCGACTTAACATCACCAAGTTGTTATAACTGTCTGTACCTCCCATAATAAGTGGGATTTTATGATGTAAATGAATTTCTTGAGGCTCCATTGCTAAATAAGGTTTATCTAAAATCGGTTCTTTTTTATGCTGGTTCAATAAACTCGGAATGTAAATGATATTGCTACTATTTTTCCCTGTTTTTGTTCGGTTTTCAAAGAAATAATTAATCCATTCAAGAGCTTTGTATTCGGTTTGATTTGGTTCCCATAGTTTGTGAACTTCATACATATAATCAGCTGTACTTTTCACGCTATGTTGCCGCATTTCCCATAGATCAAGTAATTGGCCATTAATTTTAAAACTCACATGTGGATTTCTAACAATATCAATTTTCACATCGCCTCTACGACGACACATTTTCTTTAACAGTAGTATGTGTATCCTACTTATAAGCCACGTTAGATTCGTACAGATATTGTAGTAATTAAATATCCCTCTTATATATACGATGAAGTAATCCAAATTGCCTTTCCAAAGACACCATTCAAGTCTTTGTTTCGTTTCTTTCCAAAGTTTCTTTTGGTCTTTTACCGAAATGATAAATGAATTTTGTTTGGTACTGTGTGTTTTTCGGTATTTATATCCTAAGAACTCCAGTTGTGCATCACCATGAATTGGTATTAACTTTGTTTTATCACGATTTATTTCTAATTCGTTTTCTTTACACCAATCTTCTAGCATCATTATTGCATCGTATATATCATATTTCCCTTTGCTAATTAATACAAAGTCATCTGCATATCGAATGATTTTCACTACTCTACGATGTTGCAACCAATTAAAGTAAAATTCACGTCCACGTTTATAGTTCTTAACATGGTTTTTATGAATGTTAGGATTTTGGATAATCTGCCGACCGTTTTCTCGCTTAAAATCATTTATTTCATGAAGTCGAAGTTCAAAATCATGGAACATAACATTTGCCAGTATTGGTCCCAATATCGTTCCTTGCCTTAATCCAACGCCATTATACTTTTCTTTAGGGTGTATAAGATCAATCCACATTAAACGTTTGATGCATTTCAGAAATGCTAAGTCATGTATATTGTGATTGATTTTCAACTTATCTAGAACCTTGTCGATTTGTACTGTATCAAAGAATTCTTTCAAGTCGCAATCGTAAATATGACCTTCATGATTATACTGTAAAGTAGTAGCGATATAGGACATACATTCTTGAGCGTTTCGATTCTTTCTAAACCCAAAACTTTCAGGATTAAAATGTGCTTCAAGAATTGGTTCTAAAATATTCCTTACACATTGTTGTGCAATTCTATCGAATAAATTCGTAATGCCTAATGGTCGCATTTTTCCGTTGCTCTTTGGTATCATCACACGTCTTGCTTTTCCTTGTTTCGAACCAAATAACCGATTTTTAATTTCCTTTATAACAATATCAATATCCAGTTTCATAATGTCATTAAATGTTAACCCATCTGGACCTGCTGTTTTCTTACCTTTATTGCTACCTATAATTTTAATTGAACAAATAATATTTCTTTCATCTATGACGTATTGCCATAAGTGGTTAAATCTTGTTCTTGTTAATGCTTTATCAAATAATATTTGCTCGATGTCGTTCATACCATATCGCCAAATATCTTTTTCTTTGACTTTCAACCGTATCGCCCTCTTTCCACATGGGATAGCGATTACTATTGATGTTAGACTTGGGGCCTTCCCTCCACTTCCATTACAGAAGCTTCCACAGTACTATGCCCCTACTGACTCCCCTATTCATGCTCTTTCATGCGATTCGCAATCCCCAAGCGATTACTAAACGTTAGGGGTCTCAAACGTTCCGATATTACTAGGTATATAACTGTACTTAGGCTCCACCTTTATCCCGACTATATCTTTTCAGTAGAACAACCCATTAGTTCTATCCATCAGAATCCCATACGATAAATCCTTTGGAATATAGTTAATTAGACAACATTTCTATTGCCCGCTCTACGAGACGTACATTCAGTGGTTCGTCATTAAATTCTTAAATCCTAACCATATACAGCTACCCAGCCCGCACTATGTTCACAGTATGTTTAACCTTTCCTCAGCCTGACCTGTTAGGGCTACTTAGCGCGACTTCACCCAACTTCACACAACCTGTTACCAGTATTGCATGTGGGAGTATTAGCTTCCATCTAGTCACGGAGATTATTTGGGTTCTCCGCCGTGGTGTCGTAATATCAGTTGTTGTTAGTAAAACTTTCTACTAACCCTGCCAATCCTTCGCTCTAGGCGATTTCTGACAAACGTTTCATACCATACGCCAAGCGACGCTCTTCTTCCATTTCTTCAGGGTCTTCTAATGTTCGAGAATGCGGGAAAATATTTTCCTCCATTCCAATAATGAAAACAACCGGGAATTCAAGCCCTTTTGCAGCATGCATCGTCATTAAAATAATCGCACCTTCATTTTGCAATTCTTCCTCGTCTATTTTATCGATGTCTGCAATCAGTGCTAAATCTGTGAGGAAGGCGATCAGTGATTGGTCCTCACTGCGCTCCTCAAACGCTTGTGTCACGGTTAAAAATTCCTCGATATTTTCAAGACGGCTTTCGGCTTCGATGGACTTTTCATTTTTCAACATCGTACGGTAACCAGTTCGTTCAAGTACTTCTTCTACCAGCTCCGTTACCGTTAGTTCCTGTTGGCGCGCTGTTAAATCACTAATCATCGCATAAAAATACTCTGCAGAAGCGGCCGCTTTCCCGGTTAAGCCGATAAATACAAGTTCACGCATCGCATCGAAAATCGAACGGTCTTGCTCGATGGCATAGCGTGCTATTTTTTCAAACGATGTTGCGCCAATACTACGTTTCGGTTCATTAATAATACGTGCCAGTGACAAATCATCGTCATTGTTAGCAATTAAACGAAGGTAAGCAAGGATATCTTTAATTTCTTTACGGTCATAGAATTTCGTGCCCCCGACAATTTGATAGCTCATATTCGATTTAACGAGCACTTCCTCCATCACACGTGATTGTGCATTTGTCCGATAAAGAACGGCAAAATCACCTGGCTTACGCCCTTCTTTTTCCATTAAGCGTTGAATGGTTCCCGCCACAAATTGTGCTTCTTCTTGCTCGTTATACGCTTTGTAGTACACGATTTTTTCGCCTTCAGGGTTGTCCGTACGCAATTGTTTCGGATAGCGGCTTTTATTTTTTTCGATAATATCGTTTGCGGCCTGTAAAATGCGCTTTGTCGAGCGGTAATTTTGCTCAAGCATAATGACTTTGGCATCTTTGTAGTCTTTTTCAAATGATAAAATATTCGTGATATCTGCCCCGCGCCAGCGATAAATCGACTGATCCGAATCCCCTACAACGCAAATATTTCGGAATTTGCGGGCTAATAGTTTCACAAGTAGGTATTGGGATTTATTGGTATCCTGATACTCATCCACGTGGATATAATGGAATTTATTTTGATAGTATTCTAGTACATCTGGGGCTTCTTCGAATAGACGAATCGTCATCATAATTAAGTCATCGAAATCTAATGAAGAGTTGAGCTTTAAACGCTTTGTATAGCCTTCATACACCTGTGCCACGATGCGCTCAAATGGATTGCCTTCATTCATATTCGCTTTAAAGCCGTCGACTGTCATACATTCATTTTTAGCCGAACTAATCACATTTAAAATCGCACGTGGATCATATTTTTTCGGGTCAATATTGTATTCTTTTAATAAATTTTTCACGACTGTGAGTTGGTCACTTGAATCTAAAATGGAAAAGCTTTTCGAGTAGCCAAGTCGGTCAATATTACGACGTAAAATGCGTACACACATCGAGTGGAATGTGGAAACCCACATACTTTCACACGTACCGTTTCCTAAAATACCATCAATTCGTTCACGCATTTCGCGCGCTGCTTTATTCGTAAACGTAATCGCTAAAATTTTCGATGGATATACTTCCTTCTCCACGACTAAATAAGCAATACGATGTGTGAGCACGCGTGTTTTCCCTGAGCCAGCCCCTGCCATAATAAGCAAAGGACCTTCTGTTGTTTGTACTGCTTCTTGTTGCTGCGGATTCATCCCTATAAGAAGATTTCTTGAGATTTGTTCCATACTGCACCACCTTAATCGAACATTTGTTCTTATTTTAGTTATAACACAACAGACTTTACTGCTTCAACTGTTTTCAAAGCCGCTTTTAAGTCGTCATAAATAATGTTGCCGACAACGACTGTATCCGCTACACGCGCCATCTCGGTCGCTTGCGCTTCGGATGTGATCCCACCGCCGTAAAATAGTTTTGTTTCTTCGAGTACATCTTTTACAGCACTCACTAATTGCGGATCCCCGTAGGCACCGCTATATTCCATATAAAAAATCGGTAGCTTAAAATACTTCTCTGCCATCCGTGCATAGGCAATGACATCCTCTTCTGAAAGCTCGGTATTCGCATCTGTTACGTGTGCGACTTTGCAATCTGGGTTTAATATGCAATACCCTTCCGCTACAAGCTCTTCCCAAACCATAATATCCCCATACTCTTTAATCGCTTCATGGTGTAAATCTTTTACCCATTTCGTATCGCGACTATTTAATACAGACGGAATAAAATAATAATCATAACCTGGTGTCACACATTCTGCATTGGAGATTTCTAATGCCACAGGTACAGAAAAACGGCGTACACGCACTAACATATCGAGTACATTGTCTAACGTGACACCATCCGTACCCCCTACTAAAATCACATCTGTGCCCGATTCGCACACAAGCGCTAAATCCTCATCTGAAATGTCCTTTGCCGGATCAATTTTAAACACATGTCGCCATTGTAAATACTCCATGTTATTCCCACCTCATTCGTTATTTTGTTTTCAGTATAGCAAAGAAAAAAGTTTGAACGACACATCTGCCTGCAACTTAGAAATGCCGCTTAAAAAAACACAACTCGCGCTATAAGGGCGCGAGTTGATGTCTTTTCTTATGTGGCGTTCGTTCAAAACGGATATTCCCCTATCCGCTAACAACTGAGCTGCAAAGGCCCATCCTTTTAAACGAGTAAATATTATTTACTGCGGTCGCTAAACGGTTTCTCATCTGGATATAAACGACCTAGCATTTCATCATACGTATCGTTCCCGTAATCAAAGCAACGACGCACACGAGAAATGGTAGCTGTTGAAGCACCTGTTTCCTTTTTAATCGTTTCATATGTTTTCTTTAAGCGCAATAAATGTGCTACTTCAAAACGTTGTGATAACGACTGAATCTCGCTGATCGTGCATAAATCATCAAAGAACTTATAGCATTCTTCTAAATCTTTTAGTTCTAAAACTGCTTTAAATAATTGATCTGTTTGATGTCCACGGATTTTTTCGATTTGCATACTCTCACCCTTCCCAAGTTATTCGGAATACGTTACGCTCGAAGCTAGCCCTGGTGATGTTGGTACAAAGTGAACCCATGTTTGCCCTGCGACAAGTTGCACTTCACTGCCATCCTGTTCAACTGCTACAAGCAGACCGTCTCTATTTTCCCAGTTCACTTCACGGAGCATGCCTTGTTGTGCAACATACGCTCTACCGCCTGATGTGATATCTATATCTCTTCTACCTTCGCTATCAATGACACGATGCGCCATCTCAAAGAATAACACATTGGATAGCTCTACCGGCTCACCTGTTAAATGATCTACTGTCACCGTATTCGCTGCCGTTCTTGTATACGTCTGCTTCTCTACGTCGTACGTATATACACTATTAAACGAACCGTTGTTATTATAATTCATTTTCACTTCGTTAGCATTCTTTCCTATTTTAACACTATCTTGTTCTTCATAAAATGAATATGATACTTTTTTTTGATACAGTAACGAAGCACCAACTTTTTCTGCTGCAGCTGTTACGTTTTCTCCTGGCATATAGGAATTATGCGGCGCTTTTCGTTCATTCGATCGTTGGAATAAAGTCCCATCATACGCCATGCCATTGATATTATCGACAACACCACTTGTTAACATTGCCTTTGCTTCTGGACTATAACCATGTGCAATATAAAAGGCATCGAGTCCTTTTGCCATATCGATGAAGTAAGAACGGGCGCTACGAATGGGTCCAATCGTTGTTGGGATTTGGGATTGATATAATGCGAGTAGACGCGTCACATCGCCTTCTGCTAGCATTTCATATACCACATCTGCATATGCAATTCCTGACTGTGGACGTGCATCAGGATGATTATTAATCGTTACTAAAATAGGACGGAGAAATGACTCTTCTGCCACCTTTTCCCCTGTAAATGGCATTGTATATCGTAATTCTTCTACCTCTTCTACCTCTTCTACCTCTTCAGGATCTGCTGAAACAGGAACTCCATTTTCTACCTCATCTTTATTACAAGCAGCTAATAATAGCGCTGCACACACAACAAACATCACTCTCTTTTTAGTCATTTCCCTCTATCTCCTTTTGTTAGCGCATTACAGACGGCAACATGACCGTATTTTTCATCACATCAAAAATGCCCCGCGGCGTAACGCGAATATATGGTAAATGTGTAGATTGTAAAAATAGCAATGTATAAATCGCATCAGAATGTCGGTAGCCACGAGCACGCAACGCTTCTTTTAACGCGATTTCTTTTTCGATTAGGTGCTCCACTGGACCG
This sequence comes from Lysinibacillus sp. RU7, assembly GCF_057837305.1. Lineage (NCBI taxonomy): Bacteria > Bacillati > Bacillota > Bacilli > Caryophanales > Bacillaceae > Lysinibacillus > Lysinibacillus sp. RU7. The sequence goes on from NZ_JBYQFK010000004.1 coordinate 169,479, forward strand.
TTATACATTGTACCAGCAATTGGGAGTGGTATGCTTGCGACAACCTCTCCATCTTCTATGAGCACAATGCCACCATTCATATTTTTCAGCTCGCAAAATGCTTGTTTAATATCGGCAATGCTTTTCCCAATTAAAATCAAATCTCCGGTATTAGAGTAGGAGGAAGCAAAGCCTTTCACATGTGTATCAAACCCTTTAATCGTCGTATTGACACGCCATTTCCCATTACGGTCAACAAGCATTAAATAACTTTCATTCTCACCTAGTGGTAATTCCTTTTTATGAGCGGGAACTTTTGCACTATATGGTTTTGTAATGACATCATTGACCATTTCAATCCCAATCGGCATGGAGAACTGGAAATCATCATCTTGTAAATCGAAGTGAATGTTCAAATCGCCAAGTATAGACCAATCCATTTCAGGGAATGTATACACTTGCTCACCGTCTCGTTTTAGCCAAACCCCTTTCGATAAAACCGACTCTGGCTGCGGTGTGAATTCGTCTTTTAAAATATTAAGTGTCGCATATCGCCCCGTTGCAATCATGCCATGTAAACTTGCCATATTATAGTAGCGTGCTACATTATAACTTGCCATTTGGTACGCATCAATTGGATTGACCCCAACATCCAGTGCGACTTGGATACATTTATCCATGACACCATCTCGGTGGAAGCTTGGTGTCGAGCCGTCTGTCGTCATCATTAAATGATCAAAAATATGGAGTTCTTTTTCTAAAATGCCTTTCAATAGATTCGGTAAATCTGGACGAATCGATGAATGACGGAGCGTTACTTTAATCCCGTGTTGAATCCGTTTGACGACTTCATCTGCTGTCATCGCTTCATGATCCCCATCTGCCCCGAAAAGGCGCATTTTAACAAGTGTGCGTTCAGATGCACCTGGGAAGTGCCCTTCGATTTTCTTCCCTTTATGTTTGGCTGATTGAATCCAATAGAGCATTTGGTCGTCGCCGCGCAAAAGACGTGGCCAACCTGTTAGCTCCCCACCAAGTAACACATCGTGACGCTCTAACCATTCTAGTACAGATTCGTTCGAGAAAATGTCTTCTTCATGCTCTAGCTCTGTTTGTGAATCAAACCGGCTCCACCAATAAAACGAAAAAGGTAGTTGGTTTAATTTGTCTATCATTGAAAACGCTTTCTTATTTTGTGATATTAAAACAAATGACATATTATCTGAAAGAAACGTTGTTGTTCCTGTTTGTCCTGCAAATTCTGCAAATGAATGTGGATTATATAATTGGTACGGGTGCACATGGGGCTCAATATATCCCGGTACAATCGTTTTCCCTGCGACATCTACCATTTCAGTGCCTTGCATATTTGATGGCAGTTCTTCTCCTACATACACGATACGATCATTCAAAATCCAAATGTTACCTGTCATCCATTGTTTAAACATACTGTGCAAGTAACGTGCATTTTTTAACACAATAGTCGGTGCTAATTTACCATCGATTACCGCTACTTGATCACGAATATTTTTTATCTTCCACTTAATTTCAGGCATAATGCACACCCCTCTCAATCTCGCGTATAGTCAATACAGATAAGCACATACTACGAATGCTTTTTACTGGATATACGATTTTATCGTAACATAGCACTTTCATAAAGCAAAGTATTTCATAGGGTTTATTTTAGGGTATAGGAAAATATAACCTTTTCCAGATTTAAGGAGACATATGGCACCATTTTATATGTTTGAGAAGGAGGTGATTGTATGCTTTCACAAAACATTTCTGAGGAAAATGCCTTTATGCGTATGACATGTGGTATTGCCCTTGCCTGTTTCGGCACAGCCCGTATCGCTCGTAATCCGAATTGCCTTATGGGGAAAGTGATGATTATGGCTGGTGCGATGAAAGTCGCTGAAGGATATTATCAGTATTGCCCGATTGTTGCCATGCTTAACTCTGATGAAGAACAGGAGGACTACGCTACCGCAAGCAACCATTTTTAACTAGTTAAAACAAGAATTCATCTAGTGAGCACCCTTTTATGTTAAACAATTCACATAGTCCTTATACAACATAACGACACAAAGAAAAAATCGGTAACGAAAAACAAATTGTTTTCGTTACCGATTTCATGATCATCCTATTTAAGAAATCGTGATACCTGCGCTTGCAGCACCAACAACAGCGCCAGCAATAGTAACACCTGAAACAGAGAATACCATGACTAAACGATCCCCTGGATTAACTGCCACACCAGAAATGTTAGCTGTAGCTTGGAATGTATCACCTACTGCTATCGCACCTGGTACCGGTAAATTTACTACTGCATTCGTAGCAGTGAATGTTGTACTGCCAGCCGGTGCACGGTAAATTCGAGCTACAATATTAGCTGGTCCTAGTAAAGCAAGTATAGCAGTTGCTGTTAATGATGCAGAAATTGCTGTAATCTTGCCTGCCCGCGGAACAGAGAAAGCCTCTGTAGCAACACCTAATGGTAGCGTGATTGTATTCCCTAAAATACTTAGCCCCGTAATAGTACTACCAAAGCCAATAGCACTTACTGTACTAAGCACACCATCAGCTATAGTAACTAAAGTAACAGGAGTTGCCCCTGAAGCAAACGGAATAATTGAACCCGTATTTCTTGGCGGGCATAATTTATTGACCGCTCTAAACGGACCTACAGAAAAGCATTGAGAACCACAAGGATAGGAACAACCACGACCGTGGTTATTCATACAATTACACATATTTTCACCTCCCTTTATCATTATCCTATTCACAAAAAAATAGGATTAAAGGGCGGTTATCTAGTATGATGTTATAGAAATTTTACTTTTACATCATACCCACTTGCATTCAAAAATGAGGGATTGTATAGATGATTTGAGAGTGCCTATGTTATTAAAAGATAGGCGAAGATAAGCATTTTATTTACGGAAAAAACTAAAAAATAAGTTACTCTTTTGTTTTTTCTCCTCAACATTTGGAATGTCGATTTCTTCAACTGGCAAAACTATTGCTTTTGGTTGTTCCAGCGTTTCTGCCATCACGACAGGAGACTCATCTATAGTAACACTGTCACTTTCTACTTCTTCAGGGATTGGAATAAGGAGATTGGTATTTTCAAGCGTTGGTGAATCAGAAGGTGGTGTACTATGGGCTATCTCATGTGCCAGTCCCTTTTCACTGTCGCTAACAAGGTTAGGTGTTGGCGTAGGATTTTTCACTTTCATCGGCATATTTCTATATAATCCATTATAAATATTAGTTGGTTGTGTACCAATAGACTGAAAATAGTGTTGATTAAAATGGGATTGTTGCTCCCTCGGATTAGGTATATACTCGCTCTTGTCTACAGATTGTCGATTTTCTTTGATTTCTTGAGCTTGAACAATGTGACCAGCTAAATTTCTTAGCTGACTGTATGACGGGGGATTCACTGTTTTTTCATTATATAGCAATGCCTCTGTATAAATGGGTTTAATATTAGATGTAATAGGAAGATTTTTTTCATCAATCTGTCCTTCTTGCCCCTCACTTCCGATTAATTTATTTAAAGTGGCTAACACTTCTTCCACTGTTTGATTCAGCAAGTCTAGTTGATGTGAAAATTGCTTCACCTGGTTTGCATATGCTTCGATTTGCTCGTATCGTACTTCGTCCATGTCCTCACGGTGAAAATCTATAGGAGACATTTGCAGTTTTAGTTCCTCGAATTCGTCCTTGATAAGAAGATACTCCTCTAAAGACGTTCCTAACTTTAGATTAGTTAAGACATTTTTATATGCAAGCATTTTTTGTTTTAATTTTTCAACATCCTCAGCTGTGTACAAATTGGAATTTTCCATCACATTTCACTCCTTTCAGTCTAAATATTTTATTAAAAATATTTATATTCTGTTACTACATACAACACAGTATATACCTTATTATTGTTAGATGCAGAAACCGCTACTAAAAGAAGCGAAAAAAATGATGATTGATTTATTTGCCTATACACTTATATTGACACGTCATATTATACAAACGAACGATGAAAATATATGGAGGTGTCAAAAAATGCAGGAAAATACGCCATCACAGGCGAGTGAACTCATTTGTATGAATGTTGAAAAGGTTTATGACTGGCTCGTAAAAGACATGTCATTCGAACTTTATCCAACAAACCCAATTGCTTTCCCAAGTTTACCAACTACTCTTGTAGATATGACAGGAGTACGTGTAACGTGTCAAGTTGTGCCAAATGAATATAATCCTGTTGTCGTGCTACATCGTGAAAATCGTAACTTTACTATTGATGGAACATCAGTATGTTTACAACAAATTACACTACAAAAGAATTTCACTGTAACAATTTGTGTTACTTTCCCAAATGGTACACAATATACAAGTGACAGCTTTGACGTTTCGCGTTGTGAGCATGTTGTAATGTGTGCACCAAAAGGGACAAATATAGACGTTACTTACACAGACCTTGATTGTTTCGTATGTTCAGCTAGCAACCCAACTAATAACAGCGACGGTACAATGTCTTTCGATAATTTAGCTCTCTCTGTAACAGTTTGTCAAAGCATCCAATCTACGTTCCCTGTAACTGTAGAGTTTTTAGCAGAATACTGTGAACCAAGAGCAGATTTACCGATTGCTTGCCCACCAGCTGGTCGCCCAAGCAATTGTTCTGTAATTTTTCCTTAAAGTATTAGGAATGTAATAACTGAAAACTTAATATCATAAAATAAGGAAAGGGAAAATGAGCCCTTTCCTTATTTTATGATATGGATAGAGCTCCCCCATCTTTTTAGTAAGGAGGTTTTAATGCTGGCTACTACAAACAATCAGCTTGAGGAAAAAATAAATAAACTTCAACAGCAAACAAATTTATATACAATGGAATTAAAAAAAATATGGGATACACTCCATGCTGCAAAAAGCAGTAAGGTCATGAGCTACTTTACATCATCATTTAACATTTCTTATGCATTAGAGCAGGAAAGCTTATGTTTAGGCTCTTACCATATTTGGAATATTGGTAATATACCACTAACCAATCTCACGATTACAATACAATTACCTGAAAACTCCCCGTTTTCTTTTACAGGAAGATATGTGTACAATCATTCCCCTCAAAATTTAAAACGTCCAAATGAATGGCTACGATTAAAAAACACTGAAGAGAAAGATACATTCTCTTTTACACCACTTTTGAAAACAACCCTTGAACCAAATGAACGCATTTCATTTGAAAATTTTCAAATCAAATGGCCATCCAATACATCTTATGAAGGTAGCATTACAGGCCTTACCTATTGTGAACAATTCGAGGATGGAATCGCTGTGATTAATCCTATTAATTTAAGTGTAATCAATCTTGAACAGGAGGGAGTAAAATGAGTCCATTAGATGAAAATCAATTATTACTTATAGAGCAGATTGTCAATCAATATATGAAAAATCACTTAACTAACTCAAAAGAAAATGTAAAGGAGAATGATAATAGTTTCATATTTTTAGAAAAAGGCACTTTGCACCTACTACTCATTTACCTATTATTTATGAATAAAGTAAAAAATGAACATATAGATTCTACCGAACTATTAGAGCAACTTGATTATGTGATGGATGAGAACAAAAAAGAGTTTGAAACGCTCATTAATTTATTCAGAAATCTTGCCTAGCATAAAAGGAGGGGTATAGATGAAGAATGAACATAGCCAAAACGACAACATTCTTCAATTAAAACAAAAGATCATATTCTTAAAATCTGAATTAGCTAGATACGAAAATGAAGTCACACAGCTAAAAAAAAAAGATTATTACTCACTGGCTCTTAGCCTTGAAAAGGAAAACTTCCAACTAAAAAAGCAAGAAAAACAATTATCTATGGAAATTTTAAAACTAAAAAGAAATTTTCAAAATGAAGTAAAGACTTTTCAAAAAGAGATTCGAGCATGTGAAGATAAAAGGATGAAACTTATTGCTTCCATTCAATCTTTAGTACAAGAAACAAATAATTTACGAAAAGAGAACAGACATTTAGTAGAGACTTTAAAAAAAACGGAACAGCAATTAAATACCTCTACATTACACTTGCAAGAATCCACTATAACTCCCTTTAGCAAACTATTCGAAAATGAACTGCCTAATTTTATTACAAAAATAAATCAACAGCTACAAACTATTCATGAAGAATTCAAGACAAGCCAAGTTCAATTAGATAACAATATTATCGAGAAAATTGAATATGAAAGTAACGAAATTAAAAAACTATTACATACTATTCAAGAAGCTAAAGTGAATGCTATTCCTTCAAAATCCAAAGTTCCTAAAGCTTCTAACCTCTTTGCTCATCTAGATGAGCAAATACAAATCATTTATAGTAAAACGCTAAACTTCGAAAAGCAATTGGAGAAAAAATTACAAATGCTAGACGATGTTGAACAGCAACTGGCTCAGCTTACGATTGACATAGAAAATAAATAATACAACATAAACAAGTGGAAATTCAAATCGAAGGCGCTTCCTCTTTCATGTATGCGCATCAGCTATTTGCCCTTGCAATTAAAAATGCCTTCTGCTGTGACATTTTCTATATAGGATGCCCATTTTTTATACACCACGATAACGAGGAGATTCAAACACTACAACTACCCTGTTTTTAGTCAATCTTTATAAGAGTGTCCCGAAAGCAACAAACTTTCAGGACGCTCTTATTTACATTATTTAAACGTACGCCAGCCGATGTCTTTACGGAAGAAGAAGTTTGTCCATTCTTTCTTCCCTAGCTCCGCGTATACTTTTTCTTGTGCTGCTTTTAAATCGTCTGCTTTCGCTGCCACTAATAACACACGGCCACCATTGCCGACAAACTGACCGTCCACTTGTTTTGTACCTGCATGATATACAGGTAACGCGATATCTGAAAGCTCCGGTAGTGGATTGCCTTTTTCTACATCTCCTGGATAACCTTCAGCCGCTACTACAACTCCTAACATTGCTTCATCATGCCATTGTAGGTCGAAATATTTTTCTTCCATTAATGCTGTCATAAATAAACCGAAGTCTGAAGCCATGCGTGGTAACACGACCTGTGTTTCAGGATCACCGAAGCGCGCGTTAAACTCGATCACTTTCGGACCTTTCTCAGTTAAGATTAATCCTGCATACAGAATCCCTGTAAACGACACACCTTCTTCTTCCATAGCTTTAACTGTTGGTTCTACGATTTCGATGTAAGCACGTGATACCATTTCTTGTGGAATTTGCGGTACTGGTGAATAGGCACCCATCCCACCTGTATTTGGTCCTTGGTCGCCGTCATATGCACGCTTATGGTCTTGCGCAATGACCATTGGGTAAATTTGCCCTTTATGTACAAATGACATAAATGAAAATTCTTCCCCGTCAAGGAATTCTTCGATTACTACACGTGATGAAGAGTCACCGAAACGTTGGTTACCAATCATATCGTTGACTGCCTCGATTGCTTCTTCTTCTGTCATCGCGACAATTACACCTTTACCAGCTGCTAATCCATCCGCTTTGACAACGATTGGTGCACCTTGTGCTTGAATGTACGCAATCGCTGGCTCCGCTTCTGTAAATGTTTCGTAAGCAGCTGTTGGGATATTGTATTTTTTCATAATTTCTTTTGCATAGGATTTAGAACCTTCAATTTGAGCTGCTGCCTTTGTTGGGCCGAAGATTGTTAAACCTTCTGCTTGGAAATGATCAACAATACCAACTGCAAGTGGTTGTTCCGGTCCTACGAATGTTAAGTCGATTGCATTTTCCTTTGCAAATGTAGTAAGCGCTGCAAAGTCTAACCCGTCGATTGTAACCACTTCTGCATCTTGTTTCATTCCATCGTTACCTGGTGCAACGAATACTTTTTCTACTGATGGCGCCTCGCTAAATTGCTTAGCGATCGCATGCTCACGACCACCACTACCGATTACAAGAACTTTCATGAATAAAACCCTCCTACTGTTTTTGTATTAAACTTTTCGTTAAAAAAAACGCTCGCCATATCTAGAATGAGGCGAGCGTTTTGTGCATTCTACAGTAACCTTTCAATAATCGTACCCGACCAAAATAGTCATGTTGAATAAGTTATTGTGTGAATGTTGCCGTTCTGCATCCCCCGACCAAAGTGGATGCATACTAAGCGGTCTATTTTAAATTAGCGTCATGCCCGGCCAAAGCCATGCGCTTTGCTCCATGTTCTTCCGGCCAGAAAGAACAAATGAAACAATTTCAAACGCTTCTGCTATTATCCGGCCAGAATAATAGCGAAACATTATTCAATTATAACGTGACTTACTTAAGAAAACTATTGTTTTTTACTTTGGGAGCAAGTGTTACCTAAATACCCGCGGAATTTAGTGATTTACCCGCGAATTTATCGGGTTTACCCGCGATTAGTGTTTAAAGTGGCGAACACCTGTAAATACCATCGCAATACCGTGTTTATTTGCCATATCAATGGAATCTTGGTCTTTAATCGAGCCGCCTGGTTGGATGATCGCTTTAATACCCGCTGCTGCTGCTGCTTCTACTGTATCGCCCATTGGGAAGAATGCGTCCGATGCAAGTGCTGCACCATTTGCTTTTTCACCCGCTTGTTCGAAAGCGATTTTTGCTGCGCCTACGCGGTTCATTTGACCAGCACCAACACCAAGTGTCATTTGTGCGTCAGATACAACGATAGCGTTCGATTTTACATGCTTTACGACTGCCCAGCCAAGCTTTAATGCTTCCCACTCTGCTTCTGTTGGCTCGCGGTCTGTTACGACTTTAATATCTGCATCTGCAAAGCCAAAGCGGTCTGGCTCTTGTACAAGTAAGCCACCTTCTACTGAGACAACATTGAATTTGTCTTGTTTTGCTTGTGCAAAATCAATTGTCATGAGGCGAATGTTTTTCTTAGCTGTTAAAATATCAAGTGCTTCTTGTGTAAAGCTTGGCGCGATGATGATTTCTAAGAAAATACCAGAAAGCTTTTCAGCTGTTGCTTGATCTACTTCCATATTTAGAGCAATAATCCCACCGAAAATCGATGTTGGATCTGCTTCATATGCTTTATTGAATGCTTCTTCGATTGTTACACCTGTACCAACACCACAAGGATTCATATGCTTCACTGCTACCGCTGCTGGCATTTCGAATTCTTTTACGATTTGAAGTGCAGCGTTTGCATCTTGGATGTTGTTGTAAGAAAGCTCTTTCCCGTGTAACTGTGTTGCATATGCGATTGAGAAATCAGAACCAAGACGTTTTGCATAAAATGCTGCTTTTTGGTGAGGGTTTTCACCGTAACGTAATGATTGTTTTAACTCATACGTTACTGTTAAGTTTTCTGGGAACTCTTCACCAATCGCTTCTGTTAAGTGGTTGGAAATATACGAATCATATGCCGCTGTATGACGGAATACTTTTGCTGCTAAGCGACGGCGTGTTTCAATCGTCGTCTTACCGTCTGCTTTTAACTCTTTTAGTACGCCTGCATAGTCGTTTGCATCTACAATTACTGTTACATAATCGTGGTTTTTCGCCGCTGAACGTAGCATTGTTGGGCCGCCGATATCGATGTTTTCAATAGCATCGTCCCAAGATACGTTTGGCTTTGAAATGGTTTCAACGAATGGGTATAAGTTTACACAAACGATTTCGATTGGCTCAATGCCGTGCTCTTGCATTTGTGCTACGTGGCTTGGCTCATCAAATTTCCCTAATAATCCACCGTGAATCATTGGGTTTAATGTTTTAACACGACCATCTAAAATTTCTGGGAATTTTGTTACTTCGTCAACAGCTGTTACCGGTACGTTGTTATCTTGAAGTAATTTTTTTGTGCCGCCAGTTGAAAGAACTTCGTAGCCTAATGCCACAAGCTCTTTTGCAAAATCTAAAATACCCTCTTTATTCGAAACACTGATTAGTGCACGTTTAGTCACAATAACGTCCTCCAATATGTTATAAGCCGTAAAAGCTTTTATTGTCATTTTCACAACAGACACTGCCTGCTGAGCTATTAAAAGTTAGTATACTAATAAGCCCGTTGATTTACCTTTTATTGTTAATATAATCGTGTGAAACGTTGATTTTCGCTCCATTCGGCTCGCTTTCCACGGGCATGGCTTCAGCCTCCTCGTCGCTCGTACCTCGCGAAGCCACTGAAAAAGTCGATTTACACAAAAAATCTTAATATAAATCCATTTTTACTGTTTGTATAATTACGAAAATCATAATTAGTTACTATGTTTTTTAGTGATTTATAAGTTTTTCAGTGCCCTAGTACCTCGCTCCTGCGGGGTCTTCCGCTCATGCTGTTCCCGTAGGAGTCTCGCCGATTCCGCTGCAATCAACTAGCAAGTCATTTTTGATCATGTTTTTCTAAAAAACACGCTTCTATAAAGGAAATATTTTGATAATCAACACACCTGGTATACTAATAAACTAGTACATCATTTACTAAATAAATGTTGTAATGTTTTTGTATAAAGCGCATGTTCTACTTGATGAATGCGTTCTTCTGTCGCTTCGCGGTTTCCGTCTACCACTTCTACCGCTGCTTGTGCGATGATAGGACCTGTATCCATGCCTGCATCGACATAGTGTACTGTCACACCTGTTACTTTCACACCATGCTCCATCGCTTGACCGATTGCATCTTTGCCAGGGAATGAAGGAAGTAAAGATGGGTGAATGTTAATAATGCGATTCGGATAGGTAGCAAGTAGCACATCACTGACGAGACGCATATAACCTGCTAGCACAACCCACTCCACATTACGCGCACGTAATTCAGCGATAATCGCCTCTTCATATGCTGCTTTTGAGTCGAATGTTTTTGGTGCAAGTTCTAGCACTGGGATATTTAAGTTATTTGCACGTGTAACGACGTATGCACCTGGCTTATCTGTTACAACAAGCTCGATGCTTGCTTGTAGGTCTCCACGTTCAATCGCTTCTTGAATGGCTTGGAAGTTTGAGCCGCTTCCTGAAGCAAATACTGCAATTTTCGCCGTCATTACACTAAGCTCCCATCATGCTCACCGTTGAATACAACGCCTTCACCTTTTACAACACGACCAATTTTATAGGCTTTTTCGCCGTTTGCTTCTGCAGCAGCAATTACTTTTTCTACATCTGATTCAGGAACAGCTACTACAAAACCAACACCCATGTTGAACACATTGTATAAGTCTTTGTCTGCTAACTGACCTTTGTCTTTTAAGAATTCAAAGATGCGTAGTACTGGCCAAGAGCCTAAGTCGATTTCTGTTGCAAGTCCTGCTGGCATCATACGTGGTAAGTTTTCATAGAAGCCACCACCTGTCACGTGTGCACAACCATGCACATCGCCTGCTTTAAGCATCGCAAGTACTGGTTTTGCATACAGCTTTGTCGGCACAAGTAACGCTTCACCGATTGGACCTAAGTCTTCATAGCCTTCTACTACTTGATCGACTGCGAACTCATTATCCGCGAATACGATTTTACGCACTAATGAATAACCATTTGAATGCACACCGCTTGAAGTAAGACCGATTAGTACGTCGCCTTCTACAATTTTTTCACCTGTAATGATGTTTGCTTTTTCACAAGCACCTACAGCAAAACCAGCTAAATCGTATTCATCTTCCTCATAAAGACCAGGCATTTCTGCTGTCTCGCCACCGATTAAAGCTGCACCAGACTGCACACAGCCATCCGCTACCCCTTTAACGATTTGCTCGATTTTAGCAGGCTCTGCTTTCCCTACTGCTACATAATCAAGGAAATAAAGTGGCTCTGCGCCTTGTGCAACGATATCGTTGACACACATTGCGACACAGTCGATACCGATTGTGTCATGTTTATCTACCATAAAAGCAAGCTTTAACTTCGTACCAACACCATCTGTACCTGAAATAAGAACAGGTTCCTTTAAGTTTAACGTAGACAGGTCAAACATCCCGCCGAAGCCACCAAATGTTCCCATCACACCTAAACGATTTGTACGTTCAACGTGTGATTTCATACGCTTCACTGCTTCATAACCCGCTTCAATATTTACCCCTGCTTGTTCATATGCTTTTGACATAAGCCGTTAGCTCCTCCTTAATAAACCTTTTAACATTCTTTTTCATGTGGTAAGACTGTATCTGGGAAAATTTCTGTTGGATATTTTCCTGAGAAGCAAGCCATACATAAGCCACGGTTTTCATCTTCAAATGGACGTGCAGTCGCTTCAATCATTCCTTCTGCTGAAAGGAATGTTAACGTATCTGCACCAATTGTTTCACAAATTTCTTCAACACTATGACTCGATGCAATTAACTCTTCATGTGTAGATGTATCAATGCCGTAGAAACATGGGTCTGTCATTGGCGGCGATGAAATTACTACATGCACCTCTGTAGCCCCTGCATCTTTTAACATTTTAACGATACGACGAGATGTTGTGCCGCGCACGATGGAATCATCTACCATCACGACACGTTTCCCTTTCACGACTTGCAGAACCGGTGAAAGTTTCATTTTTACACCGCGCTCGCGCAGCTCTTGTGTTGGCTGGATAAATGTACGGCCAACATAGCGGTTTTTAATTAAACCAAGCTCGTACGGGATGCCGCTTTCTTCCGCAAAACCAATGGCTGCTGAAATACTTGAATCCGGTACACCTGTTACAACATCTGCTTCAATATGGGCACATTCTTTTGCTAGTTGTTTCCCCATACGTTTACGCGCCATGTGTACATTAATACCGTCGATATCTGAATCAGGACGTGCTAAATACACATATTCCATTGCACACATCGCGCGATTATCTTTCGCTACGAAACGATCCGATTCTAAACCTTTATCGTTAATAATGATTAATTCACCTGGTTCTACTTCACGTACATATTCTGCACCGATTAAATCAAATGCACATGTTTCTGAAGCAACGACCCAGCCGTCGCCTAATTTCCCTAATGACAACGGACGTAAACCATGCATGTCACGTGCGACCATCATTGTTTCTTCTGTCATAATTAAGAATGAAAATGCCCCTTTTAATAAAGACAATGCATTTTTCACTTTTGCACGGAATGGTGAGTGCGTTGATTTTTTAATTAAGTGTGCTAATACTTCTGTATCGGAAGAAGAGTGGAAAATGCTTCCGCCTCGTTCTAAATACTGTTTTAAGTGATTAGCATTTACTAAGTTCCCGTTATGGGCAATCGATAAACTGCCTGTTGATGAATGGAAAAGTAAAGGCTGTACATTTTGAGGACCAGCACCGCCTTGCGTTGTATAACGAACATGCGCAATCGCTGCTTTTCCTTTCACTTTGCTTAACTTTTCTTCGTTAAACACATCATTGACAAGTCCTTCGCCTTTTACGGCGCGCAAGGTAGAGCCGTCTGTAACGACAATCCCTGCGCCTTCTTGTCCGCGATGTTGTAGTGCATGTAAACCGTAGTAACTAATTTGTGCTGGATCTGAGTGTCCCCAAATACCAAAAACCCCACATTCTTCGTTTAAGCCTCTGATTTCAGCAAGCATGGGATTGCTCCTTTCCAAGCAGAACGGAATTCCTCCACTGTACCTTCTACAAGCACACCGTTGTCACCGTTAATTGTTAATGTTGCCTCTTCTGTTACGACACCGATTTTTTGTGCGTCTTTTACGATTTCTTCAAATGCTGCTGCATTTTCTTCTTTTACTGTAAGAACAAAGCGTGATTGTGATTCAGCAAATAAGGCTGTTACAGCAGAACCTGTTAACGTCACATTGACACCTAAGCCGTTTGCTGCAAACGTTTTTTCTGCAAGTGCAACCGCTACACCGCCCTCAGAAACGTCGTGCGCTGATTGTACAAGACCTGCACGAATCGCCTCTAAAATCGTTGCTTGACGAATGGCTTCTACGTCTAAATCAATTGATGGTGCTTTACCTGAAATTTGACCTTCGATTAATTTTTGTAATTCAGAGCCACCGAATTCTGTTTTCGTTTCACCTACTACGTACACGATGTCGCCCGCTTGCTTCACTTCTTGTGTTGTCACGTGTGATAAGTCTTTTACTAAACCAACCATACCGATTGTTGGTGTTGGGTAAACCGCTTCACCTGAACGCTCGTTGTACATAGATACGTTACCACCGATAACTGGTGCATCTAATGCTAAACATGCCGCTGCAATCCCATCAGCTGACTTTTGGATTTGCCAGAAGATTTCTGGTTTCTCTGGGTTACCGAAGTTTAAACAGTCTGTAATCGCTAGTGGTTGACCACCCGAACATACGATGTTACGCGCTGCTTCTGCTACCGCGATTTTACCGCCTGTAGTTGGATCTAAGTAGATGTAGCGAGAGTTACAGTCAGTTGTCATCGCTAACCCTTTATTTGTACCACGTACACGTAACACCGCTGCGTCCGAACCAGGCGCTACGACTGTGTTTGTACGTACTTGATAGTCATATTGATCATACACCCACTCTTTCGAAGCAACAGTTGGTGCTTTTAAAAGTGCTGTTAATGTTTCTTTGTAGTCTGTTACAGTTGGTTCAACATTTTCCATCGCTTGGAACTCAGCAAAATAAGCTGGCTCAGCATCTGGCATATAGTAAACTGGTGCGTCTTCTGCAAGTGCATCTGCCGGTACTTCCGCCACAACCTCACCGTTGTGTAATAAGCGAAGCATTTTATCGTCCGTTACACGACCTACTGCTACAGCATCTAAATCATATTTTTCAAAGATCGCTTTAATTTCTTCTTCACGACCTGCTTTGACAACGATTAGCATACGCTCTTGAGACTCAGATAACATCATCTCGTAAGCTGTCATATTTGTTTCACGTTGAGGAACTAAGTCTAAGTTCATCTCTACACCCGTGCCAGCTTTCGAAGCCATTTCTGCTGAAGACGATGTAAGACCCGCAGCACCCATATCTTGAATCCCAACAAGCGCATCTGATTTCACTACTTCTAAGCAAGCTTCAAGTAATAGCTTCTCCATGAATGGGTCCCCAACTTGAACAGCTGAACGCTTCTCATCTGCTTCATCTGATAACTCTTCAGAAGAGAATGTCGCACCGTGAATACCATCACGACCTGTTTTTGCTCCAACGTACATCACTGTGTTACCTACACCAGCAGCTACACCTTTTTGGATGTCCTTATGGTCAATTAACCCTACGCACATAGCGTTGACAAGTGGGTTCCCTTCGTAGCAAGGGTCGAACTGAATTTCGCCACCTACTGTTGGAATCCCGATACAGTTCCCATAACCTGCGATACCCGCAACTACTTCTTCAAATAAGTATTTACCACGTGCTGATTTTAACTCGCCAAAACGTAAAGAGTTTAGCATCGCAATTGGGCGTGCACCCATTGAAAATACGTCACGGATAATACCGCCAACACCTGTTGCTGCACCTTGGTACGGTTCAATTGCTGACGGGTGATTGTGTGATTCCATTTTGAATACAACCGCTTGCTCGTCACCGATATCTACGATACCAGCACCTTCACCAGGACCTTGTAATACTTGAGGCCCTTTTGTTGGGAATTTGCGTAATACTGGCTTCGATTTTTTGTATGAGCAGTGTTCTGACCACATTACCGAGAATAAACCGATTTCCGTCCAATTAGGCTTGCGTCCCCCTAATTTCTCTACCGCTAAATCGTATTCTTCATCTGTCATACCCATGTCCGCATAAAGACGTTGCTCTTTAATTTGCTCCGATGATGGCTCGAATTTAGTTGTTGACATGTTGTTCCCTCCACTGCTTCACAATTGATTTAAATAATTTCAGCCCGTCTGCGCCGCCAACGATTTCGTTTGCTGCACGCTCTGGGTGTGGCATCATACCAAGTACGTTACCTTGCTCGTTAATAATCCCTGCGATATCTTCTAAAGAACCATTCGGATTGTCACCTGAGTATGTGAACACGATTTGGTTGTTTGCTTTTAAAGCTGCTAATGTTTCTTCATCACAGTAATAGTTCCCTTCGCCGTGTGCGATTGGAATATTAATGACTTCACCTTGCTCGTACTGATTTGAGAATAATGTGTTGTTATTTTCCACTTTTAACTGTACTGTACGGCACATGAATTTTAAGTTTTTATTACGTAAAAGCGCCCCTGGTAGTAAGCCCGCTTCCGTTAAGATTTGGAATCCATTACATACCCCAAGTACTGGCTTGCCCTCAGCTGCAAACTCCTTTAATGCCTTCATAATGTTCGATTGGTTAGCCATCGCGCCACAGCGTAAGTAGTCACCATACGAGAAGCCACCAGGTACTAGTGCACCGTCGAAGCCTTCTAAGCTATCCGCTGTATGCCAAACGTATTCTACTTCTTCACCTAATTCGTCTTTGATCGCATGATACATGTCGATATCACAGTTAGACCCTGGGAAAACGAGTACTGCAAATTTCATAGTATTATGCCTCCTCAATTTCGTAGCGGTAGTTTTCGATGACAGTGTTTGTTAACATTTTTTCACACATTTCTTTAACGATTGTCTCGATATCGCGGTCTGTGTCAGCGATTGTAACTTCTAAGTATTTACCGATACGTACATCTGCTACTTCACCATAACCGATTTTCTCTAATGAACCTTTTACTGCTGAACCTTGTGGATCTAAAATACTTTCTTTTAATGTTACGTAAATTTTAACTTTCTTCATTGTCTATTTTCCTCCAAGTCTAGTAAGTATGATTTCATATACTTCTGTTAAACTACCAAGATTGCGGCGGAACACATCTTTATCAAGCTTTTGTTTCGTTTTAGTATCCCAAAGTCGACAAGTATCTGGTGAAATTTCATCGGCAAGTAATACATTCCCGTTCACATCGCGCCCAAACTCAAGTTTAAAGTCGATTAGCTCTACCCCTACATCAGAAAAGATCGGACGTAGCACTTCGTTGACTTGAAGACCGCCATCGTATAGTGCTTGTACCTCTTCTGGTGTGGCAATACCGAGCACATCAATATGCTCTGTTGTAATGTGCGGGTCACCTAAATCATCATTTTTATAGTAATACTCTACAATCGGGCGCTTAAGCGGTGTCCCCTCTTCTAGCCCTAATCGTTTTGCGAGTGAGCCTGCCGCAATATTGCGCACGACAAGCTCGATTGGAATGATGTCGACTTTTTTGACAAGCTGCTCATTATCAGAAATACGTTGCACGAAATGTGACGCAATTCCGGCTGCTTGTAATTTTTCGAATATAAGGGTTGTAATACGGTTATTTAACACGCCTTTACCGGCAATGTCTTCCTTCTTTTCACCATTGAATGCTGTTGCACTGTCCTTGTATTCCACAAAGAGGATTTCTGGATTCTCTGTAGCATATAATCGTTTTGCTTTACCTTCGTACAAAAGTTGACCTTTATTCATGACATGTTCCCCCTAG
This sequence comes from Lysinibacillus sp. RU7, assembly GCF_057837305.1. NCBI lineage: Bacteria > Bacillati > Bacillota > Bacilli > Caryophanales > Bacillaceae > Lysinibacillus > Lysinibacillus sp. RU7. Next base: position 186,860 of record NZ_JBYQFK010000004.1, read on the forward strand.
ATTAGTTTAGACCGCAACGTTCGAAAATGAGATCGACGTTTTGGATGTGATAGTTGTAATCAAAGCAATCGTCTAATTCCTCTTTGGATAGGAGCGACGTAATTTTTTCATTCGCTTCTACTAATGGTCGGAACTGTGTTTGCTCATCCCATGCACGCGCTGTTAGTGGCTGCACAGTATCATACGCTTCTTCACGTACTAAACCTTTATCAATTAACGCAAGTAGAATTCGTTGGGAGTAGATTAGCCCAAACGTACGATCCATATTACGCTTCATGTTTTCAGGGAATACAGTTAAGTTTTTCACGATGTTGCCAAATCGATTTAACATATAATTTAGCGCAATCGTTGCATCTGGAATAATGACGCGCTCTGCAGATGAATGTGAAATATCACGTTCATGCCATAGTGCTACGTTTTCATATGCCGTCATCATGTAACCTCGGATTAGACGAGCCATCCCCGTCATATTTTCAGATCCGATCGGGTTACGTTTATGTGGCATAGCAGAAGAGCCTTTTTGACCTTTACCGAACGCTTCCTCGACTTCGCGTGTCTCTGACTTTTGAAGACCGCGAATTTCTGTTGCAAACTTTTCAATCGATGTCGCGATTAATGCCAGTGTACTAAAGTACTGTGCATGACGATCACGTTGTAGTGTTTGCGTTGAAATCGGTGCTGCTTGTAAGCCTAAGTGTTCACATACGTATGCCTCTACGCGAGGATTGATGTTTGCGTATGTTCCAACGGCGCCGCTCATTTTACCTGTTTCAATCGTCTTCGCTGCTGCTTCAAAGCGCTCTAAGTTACGTTGCATCTCTTGGTACCATAAGGCAAGCTTTAAGCCAAATGTTGTCGGCTCAGCGTGTACCCCATGTGTACGCCCCATCATTACTGTGTATTTGTGCTCTAAAGCTTTTTCACGAATGATGTCGATGAAGTTGTGTAAATCTTTACGAAGAATATTGTTTGCTTGTTTGATTAAGTATGACAGCGCCGTGTCCACTACGTCTGTTGAAGTTAAACCGTAGTGTACCCATTTGCGCTCCTCACCTAACGTTTCAGATACTGCGCGTGTAAACGCAACAACGTCATGGCGTGTTTCCTGCTCAATCTCGTAAATACGGTCCACATCGAATGATGCGTTTGCGCGAATTTTCGCTACGTCCTCTTTCGGAATGTCCCCGATTTCCGCCCAAGCCTCACATGCTAAAATTTCGACTTCAAGCCATGCTTGGAATTTGTTTTGCTCCGTCCAAATAGCACCCATTTCAGGTCGTGTATAACGTTCGATCATAGTATGTGCTCCTTCTACTCTGGCCAGATACCAGAATCCTTGATTTGTTTTAGTGTTGTATTTAAATCATCCGTCATAATTGTGACGTGACCCATTTTACGGTTTACTTTTGCTTCAGCTTTTCCGTATAAATGAACAGACCAATCAGGATACTTCGAAATAGAGTTTGTCAATGGTACTACATGTTGCCCTAGTACGTTCACCATAATAGATGGTGACCATAGCTTTGGCTTACGTAGCGGCCAGCCGCACACCGCACGAATATGCTGTGTGAATTGTGAAATATTACAAGCCTCAATAGAATAATGACCAGAATTGTGTGGTCGTGGTGCTAATTCATTAATCACGATGCCACCATCTTCTAGTACAAACATTTCGACTGCTAATGTACCAACTAGTTCCAGATGATCTGCAATTTTTGCTGCTTCTTGCTCTGCTTGAGTAGCAGTCTGCTCTGCAATACGCGCTGGTACAATCGTTTCATGTAAGATATGGTGTACGTGAATATTTTCACCTACCGGTAAGCAACAAGTTTCGCCATGGCCATTACGCTGTACAATCACAGAAATCTCTTTTGTAAATGGCACAAAACCTTCTGCGATACATACAGAATGTGCAAATAACCCTTCTGCTAACGGTAAATCTTCTTTTATTTTTAGTAATTGTTGCCCTTTGCCGTCATAACCGCCGCGCGCTGTTTTGACAATACACGGGAAGCCAATTTCGTCAATTTTCGCCACTAGCTCCTCATACGTCTCTGCCACAACGTACGGTGCAACAGGACAGCCGGCTTCAACAATCGCCGCTTTTTCCGTTACACGATTTTGCGTAATTCGGACTAATTCAGCGCCTTGAGGCACATACGCGATTTCTGTTAATCGTTTTAAGCCCTCATAATCGATATTTTCGAATTCATACGTAATGACATCACTTACTTCTGCCAGCTCTTCTAAAGCTGACTCGTCGTTATATTGCGCCACAATACGAATATCTGCGACTTGTCCACAAGGAGAGTCCATTGACGGCTCTAACACCGCAATTTTAAACCCTGCTTCTTTTGCTGCGACTGCCATCATTCGTCCAAGCTGACCGCCACCGATAATACCGATTGTTTGACCTGGATAAATCATTTTCGTCACACTAAGTCACCTGTGCTTTCTAACACCTGTTGTTTTGTCACTTCACGACGAGCGTCAAGCTTTGTTGCTAACTCCGCATCAGTAGTCGATAAAATTTGTGCTGCAAGTAACCCTGCATTTGTTGCCCCTGCTTTACCAATCGCTACTGTTGCCACAGGTACACCACCTGGCATTTGCACAATTGAAAGTAGTGAGTCCAATCCATTTAATGCACGAGATTGAACGGGTACACCGATCACAGGTAATGTTGTTTTAGCTGCCACCATACCTGGTAAATGTGCAGCGCCTCCAGCACCAGCAATAATGACTTGAATGCCACGTCCACGTGCATTTTCTGCATATTCAAACATTAAGTCTGGTGTGCGGTGTGCGGATACAACTTGCTTTTCATAAGGGACTGCGAGTTCATCTAAAATATCACATGCATGCTTCATTGTTTCCCAGTCACTAGAACTGCCCATAATAACGCCAATTTTCGGATTCATGAATTTGCTCTCCTTTTAACAACTATTTATTGCCCCATCTGAACAATAAAAAAGTCCCCAAATAAACTACTTTCTAAGCGCGAGAAAGCAATCTACTTGAGGACTAAATTTGAAAGAATATGCAGATAAAAGCATCTAAAGCCACACCCTTTTCTTCAATCGTTCCAAAAGTTGCTTTCCCTGCATAGTCCGGAATTTACGGTACCGGGTAGAAACACTGGAGCCATATTCTCCAGCATATATGTAGGGATCTAATGTTTTTCCTGTTCACATTTTAACAAGGGTTGGCTATAAAATCAACGACAAAATGCGAACAATATTTTTTAGTTAAACATTATCGTTCGGATTTTAACGTTTTTTTTATTATTCTTCTAGTAATATTCCTTTGAACTGTATTTTTTGACGTAGGTATGTCGGTTCCCCATTGACCTCTTGAAAAACGGGCTCTTCCTTACGCCCACATGGCATATAGCCGTCTTGCTTCATTCGGTCTAGACATTGCTCGATTGTTTCATTTTCTTGTACTTCATACCATACTTGCTTTTTGCCCAAAATGGTCATCCTTCCAGTTTGTAAATATTGCTCTTACTATAACATGTTCCCCCAAGACCGTTACAAATTATCGTAAGAAAATTGTGAACGATTCGTCACATTCTTACAATAGAGTGGTTTTTGTGTGTTGGGGATTTTTACGCGGGTTTGGGACGGTTTTACGCGACTTTCCTGCACTTTTACGCGACTTCTCTTATCTTTTAAAAAAAGCAATCCGATTATGAGTCGGATTGCCTTTAATGTTATTGCACCATTTCCATTTGCTCGATATATTCATAAACTTCTTCAAACGTTACGTCTGGGTTTTCTAAGATCACGCCGTATTGGTGATTGTTTTCTGTCCATTGCACATAGCGGAAGGCATTCATGTCAATCTTTTCTCCTTGTTGCCCACGCACTTCAATCGTCTCTCCCGTCTTTGGACCAATTTCTGTATAGCTTTCAGTTGGTACAAAAACAGAAAGGGCAAAGGCTGGTTCGCCGTCTAATGAATAGTTAAGGACAAATTCAGGTCGTTCCTCCACCTTCATATCTGTTACAGATTCTAATGTAATGCCGTTTTGTTCTTTCATCACTAAAAACTCACCAAGTGCTGCCTTTGCTTCCTCGATCGTTACTTGTGCTGGGGAAATCATTTCTTCCGTTTCCACCGTTACGTCAGCCGGTAAATCGAGTACAAATAAACTATCCTCTATTTTTTGATCCACATCAAACATTGTATATTCAATCGTCAACACCAGATCACCGCTACGACTTACGGATTTTAACGTCATCCATGTTTGTTTATCGACCCATATCTCCAAATCACCTATTAAACTATTCTCTTCCTTTGCCGTTGCAATAAGATGGTAAGTGTCACGACCAGCTACCTTTTCTTCCTCACCAACTGAAATGTCATGTGTATTCTCCACCATTTTCAGTAGCATATGTGCCTGTTCCTTTGGTGATGGTTGCATGAGAGGCTCGGCACCTTCTGTTGTTAAATGATAGACAAGCGCTGATTTTGATTGTTCATCATAGGAAGTAAGGGTTTTGCCATCATTTACTGTAATGACATTTGCACCGCTTTCATCTGAAACTTCGATACGGCGTTTCCCATCCTTTTCCCATTGTTTGACTGTCGATGGCTGCCCATCCCCTGTATCCATGACATACTCCCCGTAAAACGAAGATACTTCGGTTGTTTCCTGCATGACCTGGTCAATAATTTCCTGTGGGGAATAGTTTTCTGCATCACTGCATGCTGCAAGTGATAAGGACAAAATAAGTGCTGCTGAATAAATGATTTTTTTCATTAGGATTCTCCTCCTGGTAGCCAGCAAATAATGGCTGTACTATTTTGTTGTGACACGGCTTGAATCGTACCGTAATGTTTTTCAATGATTTGTTTTGCAATGCTTAAACCTAACCCTGCACCACGCTGTCCCATTTGGCTACGTGCTTGGTCAACTTGATATAAAGGATCAAACATGCGTTCACACTGCTCTACTGTTAATGTGTCACCGCTATTTTGCACGATGATATAGACACCGTTTTCACAGATAAGTTGTGCCTTCACATACTGCTCACACCACGACGGAATATGCGGAAGTTCAAAAGCTGCGATCCCAATAAACCCACCATCGTTTGTATATGTCCACGCATTCGATACAACATTATCGACAACACGCATCAACTGCTTTGGATGTACCTCGTATATCCCATCCACATATAAGTCTGTCCTTGCTAAAAACCCTTTTTCCTGACTAATTTGCTCATAGTCTGCAAGGAGCATCTCAAAAAGCTCAGCTCCCTCTACGGTTACAAGCTCTAACGCATAATGGGGCGATTGCAGTAATGTATACATCATCAAATCCTCTAGCAGGTGCTTCATATAATCAGACTTCGATGAAATGACTGCTAAATAGTCCTGCTGTTCCTGAATACTTAAGCTCCCCGATTGTAAGCTTTCTGTATATGCCTGAATCGATGTAAGCGGTGTTTTTAAATCATGTGAAAGGCTGGCAATCATAAATTCCTTTTGACGCTGCTGCTCATTAAGTTTTTTACGTGTCTCTTCTATTTCTTGCTGCATTGCCTGAAAGCTAGCCGTTACCTCGCCAAGCTCATCCTTTTTAACAGGTAGGCACTCCGTCGGTTCTCCCTTCGCAAAAGCAGCCATTTGATGTATTAATGCTTTCATTGGTCGATGAAGACGGACGTTTAAAAAATATACAACGGCTGCATATAACAAGGACAGTAGAACAAGTAAACCCAACCCTACTATAAGCGTTTTAGTATTGATTTGCTTCGTCCATTCCTTACGTATGGATATCACTTCATAAATACCAACCATTTGCCCCTTCTCATACACTGGCTCCTTATACACAAAGGTTTGATAATTTTGTTGAAACTCATATAAATGCTTATATACACGTTCCCTATCCTCGAACATACTATAAGCCGTCGTTAACGGATTCGATGAATAATAAATCCGACCATTAGGTGCATACAGTGTCACCATTAATTCATTCGATGTTAATATCTCAATCTCGCTAAAATCTGCATCTTTCTCATAAATCCTTGGATTAGCTAATACCGGTTTTAGGGAATTTATTGTATTCCAGTTATCAAAATACTCCTCCACATTCTTATCCTTGTAGTAAGCATTTATAGATACATATAAACCGTAAACACCGACAAGCGGCAAAATCATCACGAGTAAATACGTGAGTAACAGCCATGTTTTAATTTTCACAGCAGTTCACCTACAAAGCGGTAGCCCTTTCCCCAAACAGTTTGAATAAAATGAGGGTTTTTTACGGGATCTTGTAGCTTCTCTCGCAGTGCTTTAATATGAACAGTTACAGTATGTGTTTCCTCTAATTCAGGTTGTTGCCATACATGTGTATAGAGCGCTTCTTTTGAGAAAAGCTCCCGTGGATGTTGTGCCAATACTTTTAAGAGGGCAAATTCCTTTTGTGTTAAATTGAGTTCGTTGTCATGTAAGAATACTTGCTCACGTTTCCAATCAATTTTTAGCCCATATGGAAATTGAGCAATTTCTTCTGCTACATGTATTTTATTGTAGCGTTGCCAACGTCTTAGCTGACAAGCAACACGCGCTTTTAATTCTCCTAGTGAAAATGGTTTAGCTAAATAATCATCTGCCCCTTGTAGCCCTTCCACTTTATCAGCTTCTTCGTTTCTTGCACTAATCATAATAATCGGTACATCACTTTGTAGGCGTATATGCTCCGTCAATTTTAACCCGTCCATTTCTGGCATCATCCAATCAACAAGTAATAAGTCATAGTTGCCGGCTTGAAAATCTACTAATCCTTCCATACCTGTTGTGGCCCAAGTTACCCGGTAGCCTTCCTTTGTTAATGTATCTTTTATAATCCGTGCAATTTCACGATCATCTTCAACTAACAGAATACGTTGCTCCATGTTGTCGCCCCCTAGTGTTACTATATCAAGTGTTTCATCTAATCTTTTGAACTTTATAAATTCTTTATTTTTAGCATAGAGGAAAATATAGGTATCGTGAAGTTTGAAATAAGAAATCAGATGTAGAAAAGGTACTTTATGGAGGCATGGGCAAAATTGTCGTATAAATGACTATCCATTAATGCGGGATAAACAGAAATATCTTCTAGCTTTAATGAAGTCCATCTGATTAAGATAGTCATGGATATATCCTAATTCGCTGAAATCGTTGTATATGAATGAAGTATTTGAAAAAAGCCAAATAAAAAAAGGATTCGATTTCATCGAATCCTCGTGTGCCTAGCGACGTCCTACTCTCACAGGGGGAAGCCCCCAACTACCATCGGCGCTAAAGAGCTTAACTTCCGTGTTCGGTATGGGAACGGGTGTGACCTCTTTGCCATCATCACTAGACTATGGTCGACCTCCAATACACGGCGTATGCCTGTGTGTTGAAGCTCTCTTGTAAGAAAGAAGTTGTTCTTTCAAAACTGGATAAACGGTGCATTGTGCACAACACAAAATGTGGTTAAGTCCTCGACCGATTAGTATTCGTCAGCTCCATGTGTCGCCACACTTC
>NZ_JBYQFK010000005.1:0-182743 GCF_057837305.1 Lysinibacillus sp. RU7
TTATGTATCCAAGACTTGGGCTATTTTCAATATGAAATATTTCGACAGATTCATCAAGCGAAGGGGTACGTGATTTCCCGCGTTCGTTTAGATAGTACAATCGCAATGGAATCGGCCCATCTACGTTATCATCCAGACGGACGGATCATTGAAAGTAGTCGATATGAAACACTGGATTTACAAGCACTTCTTCCAACCATCCAACGAGGTAGTTATCTTGATTTAGCATGTGTCTATTTAGGTAGAGAAGAACGGTATCCAACCCGACTCATTATTTATCATCATGATGAAGCACCAGAACAGAAAAGACAGAAGAAAATGCGTCGTCGTGCACAACGTTCTGGAAAAGCACCGAAAGAAAAAGTAGCGGCACTGGCAGGGATTTCGCTCTTTATGACCAATTTACCGATGACGGTCTCTGCCGAGCATGTATGTGACTTGTATCGGTTACGTTGGTAAATCGAGTTACATTTTAAAGCATGGAAATCATTTTTACAGTTAGAAGGGACGAAGCAGAAAGCGATCAAAAAGGATCGGTGGGTCGCCCATCTTTACGGGGAATTATTTGTGATGTTAGTCAGTCAAATCATCATGGGGCAAATGCGCTATAGCATTTGGCGAGTGAAAGGAAAAGAACTGAGTGAATTGAACGCCATACGCATTATCGCAGAACAACTCGCTCAGTTCTATCAAGCATTTCAACAGGATCGACACACCTGGCAAGCATTATTACATGTCTATTGCCAGGAATTAAGCCGAAATGCGACCAAGTCACCCCGAAAAGGTAGCACATTGCCTCTTGAAAAACTTAAGAACTACCAAAGTAGTTAATAAAACCCTTTTCCTTAAGTGGAAGAAGGTTTATTTAGCATGTCCTGAAAAGGGACTGCTCTTTCTATAAGTTACCCATGTATCAAATAAAATAAACAACGGCATCGAAAGAGCTCCCTCTACCTCAACTAAAGCAGTGAAAACAGGTGATTTCATCTACTGTGGAACGGTTGAAAAAGCTTAAGTTTACAGCTATGAGCTTGATGCTCGCCCGTGGAAAGCGAGTGCCGCAGCGGAAAGCAACAGTTACAAAAATAGTAATATATGTTTTTTAATTTGCTCATTATGAGTACTTTAGTTAAATCTCTACCTTACCTCACATATTGTTAACATTTTTCAAAAAATGAAAAAAGTTTTTCTCCTCTTATCAGTTAATTTTATTTCATTATTTTTCTGAATATTATAAAATAAGAATAGGAGGTGATTCATATGCCATATGAAGCTTACTTAAACCCTGCGCAAAACATCCATCCATACACGTACGAAAACATCTTAGAAAATGATGTAGCGTATTTACATGAAGAAAAGTATGATGGGACATTAGACCAATTCGATGACAATGATTTTTAAAGGAGATTAAAATGGACAGTTCAACATAAAGCGGCATGTGTATTTGAAAGCTTGACCTTTCTACACATGCCGCTTTTCGTCCTCAAAAATGTTAACCTCTATCGTGATCGATAATAGCATACATATGAACATCATAGTGCCTTCCTTTGGCAAATAAGCTTTTGCGGTGCGTACCTTCAAATATCATTCCACTTTTTTCCATTACACGTGATGAAGCAATATTTTCAGCGATGCATCGTGCTTGGATACGCACAAGACCTAGCTCTGTAAAGCCAAAGTCAATAATCCTTTTAGCTGCTTCTGTTACAATTCCTTTATTCCAATAATCCTCTGACAACACATAGCCGATTTCTCCAATTTTACTATAATCATTCAGCCCTACATAGTCGATTGTGCCAATGAACTTTCCTTCATATTCAATGCCCCAAAGATATAAGCCGCGCGTTTCATATGCATCGAGTATCATGTCAATAAATCCTTTTGCATCATCAAGCGTTTGATGTGTCTCCCACAACACATATTGTGTCACTTGCGGGTTGGAACCATATGCAAATAACGCCTCCGCATCCTCCATTGTCACAGGGCGTAACACAAGTCGTTCCGTCGTTAGTACTGGTAAAACCCACTCCATATCTTCTCCCCCCTTTTAAGCACTATGTACAACTTTTATCATCAACTGCTGGCTTAGTTGGACTTTTGCTCGCTCCAACATTTTTCAATTAATCAATTGGCACAATACAGAATCATGAAAATATATGCTAAAACCATTAGGAATATATCGCAACCTCAAAAATGAATGATTGCTCATTCTCCAAACTTATTGCTATACTAAATAAAACGTATAAAGGAGTGATTTGGTTGTTTAAAGTAGAAAAAAGCGGTGAAATTTCAAGAGCAAACGATGTATTGATGGCAAAATGTACGACAAATATACCGGGCAGCCCGATGAGTGTGTATAGCTTTAATGTCGATGGCATTTTAATAGATACAGGCTCTAGCTCTTTATTCAATGAATTTAAACCATATTTCGATCAAGCGGATTTTGATGCGGTTTACATAACGCATTTCCATGAAGACCATATCGGAAATACCGCATACTTGCAAAAAGAGTGGGGCGTTCCTACGTTTATCCATCCAATGTCTACTCACTTAACAAATAAGCCACTCCGTTTACCAAAGTATCGTGAAATGGTGTGGGGACCGTCAGAACCTTTTACATCCGAAGCACTGAGCGAAACGTTCACATCTCGTCATCATACATGGGATGTCATCGAAACGCCAGGTCATACAAAAGATCATGTTGCATTTTACAATCGTGATTTAGGTGCTCTTTTCACAGGCGATTTATTTATTGCGCCAAAAGTAAAGATGGTATTAATCGATGAAAATATTTTATCTACGCTTGATTCATTAAAGAAAATTGAAAGCTATGATTTCGATGATATGTACTGCTGTCATGCAGGTCACGTAAAAGATGGGAAGCAATTGATACGATTAAAAATTGAGTATTTGGAAGAACTTGAAGGGAAAGTACTTGATCTCGCCAAACAAGGAAAAGACGTTCATGAAATTACTGCAGAACTATTCCCTATCCCGTATCCGATTATTCATGTATCCAATACCGAATGGTCACCAATCCATATGATTCGTGCATTTTTAAATCGTGGGTAGTGGTCCTTTAGCACGTAAGAGAGTGATCCATACTCCCTTACGTTTTTTAGGCTAAAGTTTCTATAGTTCCTTTTGCATACATTCATTATTTGATTTTACATCCTAAATGAAGTAGTAAACTCATCTTACTGTACCTGTAGTTTTACAAAAAAGATTGATCATTTATAACAAAGTTCGATTATTTAAAATAAAGATTGATTAAATCATGTGTGAACTGCAGGATCTTTCTTATTCCACAATCGGACCAGATTGCTAAACAAGCAGGAGTTTTATTAAGAATGTCGAAGTGGTTCTTTAACAGTGATTTTAATTACCTGCAAAGAAAGTTAAATGATGAGGTGTGAAGAAAATGAAAATCATTTCTGTAAAAGAAAATCCTGAATTTAAGGATAGAGCCATTAAATTTATTCAAAGTAAATGGGCAAGCGAACAAAGTATGATGGTATTTGAAGACTGTATTACCCATTGTATTACCCCCTCTAATCCATTGCCACAATGGTATTTATTGATGGACGGTGATAAAATAATTGGTTGTGCAGGTATTGTTACAAACGATTTTATTAGCCGTATGGATTTATATCCTTGGTTGTGTGCTGTATACATCGAAGAGGAATACAGGGGAAATGCTTATAGTTCGATATTATTAGAGAAGGCGAAGATTGATGCAAAAGCAGGAGGTTTTAACCATTTATACCTCAGTACAGTTCATATCGGGTTTTATGAAAAATTTGGATTTGAATTTATCGGTACTGGATATCATCCGTGGGGAGATAATTCTCGTATCTATAAAACAACTTTGTAATATTCCATTAAAGGGCGCGATTGTGGAGCAACACCATTACGAAATGATTAAACTTTTTAAAAACGAAACTACTATCTGCTGATAAAGAATCCATTTTGATCAATCTTTTTCAAACTGGATTCTTTACATTTATTGTAAAATGCTAGTTGGATTTTTTTGATTAAACTTTATTTCAAAGCAACAATACACTGTTATTTTTCTTATCTAGAAAATGCACTGCTAAAAAACTACATAGAATCATACACCCTAAACTCTAGTATTTCTGCTAAATAATCATATGTTTCATTAAACAGGGTACATTTTATAGGAAGAGATGTATATTGATCCTCTAATTCAAATAAATAAATCGTTTGTAAAATACTAAAGGCACGCGACTCTTTCTGAAAGAGGTTGCAAAGAGATATAGGATATTCGGTTAATAAGCGACATAAAAGGCTATAGTGACATAATTTGACCTCTTTCAATTGATAAAGCTCAAATAGTTCATCCGCCATTATGGCGATTTGCTCTTCTAACGATTTTGTTGAATCTATAACGAATCTTTTAATATGACTTGACTCTTTCTCGGCGTAGTTTAATAACTGCTTCCAGCTATCTTGATCGTTCATTATCCTTTTATTCACCTTCATTAAATGTTGTTTCATTTGTTGGAATATCCCTTGATTTCTTACAAGCACACTTACCCTCCCCCAATCAAGTGGCATGTTCAATAATCGAAGATATGCATAGAAATCTTGCTCCGTTAATACAGGTTTTGCACTTAATCTGACAAAATTATTTTCCCAATCGTAGAAATCTTGCCTCATTCCAGCTCTGCCTCTTTTACTAATAGCTCAAATAGTTCTTTAGCGGGCAATGGGCGAATTTGTTGATAGCCTATCCCTGCCCAAAGTGACATCACTTGTGCATTCTTTTCTGCAATAGCTCTTTTTCGGATTGGTTGCGTCACATAATGCAGTGCTGGATATGCCTTAGGTGCTATCGAAGAATAGTTTTTTATAAAGGTATTTTCAAGCCCTCTTGCTAAGCGCCCTGTAAATGCACGCGTTAGCTTAGTGCTAGCAAATTCTCCACTCTGTAAAGCTTGACGATATACCTCATTTGCTCCACTTTCATCACAGCATACGAACGCTGTACCAAGTTGAACAGCCGCTGCTCCATCCGCTAACAATTGTTGAATTTGTTCACCGTTCATAATACCGCCTGCCACAATAATCGGTATATGCACTTCCTCTTTTACTTGTTGAAGAAGTGCTTCTAATAGGAGTGGATTTTCTATGTCGGTATTTTCAAATGAGGCTTGATGCCCGCCCGCTTCATATCCTTGCAAACAAATGGCATTAGCGCCTTGACTAACAGCTAGTATTGCTTCCTGAACAGTCGTTACGGTTACAATTACGTATGTACCAATCGCCTGCAACTGTTCGATGAGTAGTTTGTCTGGACAACCGAACGTAAAACTCACAACAGGTACTTTATATTTTTTGACTAAAGCAAGCTTCCCTTCCCACTCATCATCTGAGTACATCGGCTTCCCTAGCTCTCTACCAACATCTTGCTGCAATACATTTATAAAAGCATTCAGTTCCTTTTCATTTACCGCATCCGTTTGTGGTACAAATAGATTAACGCCAAATAAATCATTTCCTTGTTGCATCTCTAGTATTTCATGCTTAAGTGCCTCTACAGTTTTATAACCCGCAGCTAAAAAACCTAAACCACCCGATGATGAAATGACTTTTGCTAATGAAACTGTCGATATGCCACCTGCCATGGGTGCTTGAATAATGGGATAACGTAATTTATTTAACAATTTCCTTCCCCTCCATTACATGTAGTTCATATGGACGCCCTGAATAAGCAATCAACGTAGCGAGCACTATGCAAATCGTAGCAAACATAAGAGCTGACTCGTAACTATTAGACGATGTCATGAGAAGTCCCGCAATCGTTGGTCCAAGCATCTGTCCGCCCGCATACATCGCCGTTAAACCGCCTAAAATGCGCGTTCCACTACCACGGGCTACTGTATTTACAATGGTTGTAATCCCCATAAAGGTCATCCCAAAAAGGAATGCACTCACTGAAAGTCCGAACGTTGTTGGTAGTAATACAGGTAACACGATTCCGATGCTCTGTATGCCCAATGCTATGACTAATCCATTTACATACCCGATTCTTTCAGCCATTCTAGACCAAATATAGCAAGAAGGAATGGCTGCTAAACCTACAATTAACCATACAAATGCGGGATTCCATTGTATCGTTGGGAGCTGCGCTGCAATCGACACAATAAATGTGCCTGTTACAATATAGCCTACTCCTTCCAGTCCATAGGCAACTAAAAGCCAAGGCAACCATCTTTTTTGGATCCATTCATTCCTTTGATGTATCACATTACTCGATTCTATCTCCTGTTGCTCTTTTAAGAAGTTACTACTAAATAACGCAAGAACTGCACAAGTAATACCTAAAAGGAGCCAAGTGGATTGCCATGATAATGCGGCCACTATATAGGAAATGCTAATGCTTGAAAAAGCAATACCAAAGCCAACACCACTGTAAAATAAACCGCTCCACTGTGGCTTTTTCAACCTACCTAAATACGTCAACACAATACTCGAAGCTAGTATGAAAACAACCGCACTCGACACACCTGAAATAAATCGAATGAACAGCAACAACCAATACTGATTTGTTACGCCCATGATGATGGTTGTTAGCACATTCAAAAATAACGCACCATTCATCACAATGAACCGCTTCTCTTTAAAAGCAAAAAAAGTAAGTCCGATTGCACCGACAAAGTAACCAGCATAATTACTTGTTGCTAAATAACCAGCTAGTGCATCGGTTAATACCAAATCTGCTTGCATAAAAGGCAAAAGTGGCGTATAAGCAAAACGCCCAATGCCCATGGCGATAAATAATGCTAAAATTCCTCCTACAACTATCTTCATCTAGTCATCACCCCTTGCTAATTTAAAATCTATTTTTATATTAGCAACATTTTGATATATAATATAATTCAAATAAATGATGTTTGATATCAAAAATATTAATAGCAAAGGAGATATTATGGACATTGAGGCACTAAAGGCATTTGAGATTGTGGCCAAATATGGTAGTATTTCTCAAGCCGCGGATGAACTGAATTATTCACAATCCAATGTAACGGCAAAAATTCATAAACTGGAGCAACAGTTAAACACGACGTTGCTTTATCGTCATAATCGTGGGTGTGTCGTCACACCAAAGGGGCAAGAGCTACTGCAATATGCAGCGCAAATTTTTCATTCCATTCATACTGCTGAGTTGGCGATGCAGGATGAGCATAATCCAACCGGTGATTTAAAACTAGGCGCAATGGAAACAACCGCTGCCATCCGCTTACCTAACATATTAGCCCATTACCATCAGCAATTCCCTAACGTGAACCTTACGTTAAAAACAGGACCGACAGCCCAATTAATCGAATCGGTTGTCGACTTTAAATTAGACGCCGCCTTTGTATCTGGTCCGATTTCACATTCTTCCTTACAAGCTAAAACCATTTTTCAGGAGGAAATGGTCGTTATTTATCCAAAGGGAAATGAAAGCATCCCACTAGAAGCGGCGACCATTTTAGTCTTTAAAGCAGGCTGCTCCTATCGTTTTCATTTAGAGAGCTACTTACGTCATCGGGGAATTAAATCTTATAGCTTAATGGAATTTGGATCGCTGGAGGGCATTACCGGTTGTGTAGCAGCGGGATTAGGCATAACGATGCTACCTCGTACCGTGTATGAGCAGTATGTTCGCTATTACCCACTGCAAGCCATTACAGTACCGAAAAAGTTTTCACTCATCGAAACACAGCTCATTTACCGAAAAGAAAATAACTCCATTCCATTACGACGTTTTGAGTCTTTACTTTTACAGCAAGAAGAGCATTAGGTATGTATTTAATATGTGACGTTTGAAAATATTTTGAGATGAGCTCTTACGACTACAGTAGTTCGTAATGGATAATTATTAAGGAGTAAAGAGGGTGTACGGAAAGCTTTTACTTTCTGTACACCCTATCTGTATACAGCTAATAAAGTTTTTAATGTAAAATAATAGTAGAAATTTGTTGCTTACCGATAGAATTTTTTCTATTGGTCTTTTTTAATTGATTGATAGGATTTTGAAATAACAGACGTATTAATAGGCAGGTAACGAAAAACGAATGAAGGAGAACTCGAATTGAGGGTTATGGACGAAAATGTTGTACAACAAATAAAATTAAAAATGAAGAAACAATCCCCTTTCTTCTAAAAACTTACGGTGGTCTACTCAATGCTATAATTCGGAAATACATAAATGGTAATCCACAAGATATCGAGGAATGTATAGCGGATGTACTCGTTTCTGTTTGGTTCCATATAGATTCGTTTGACCCCACAAAGAATGAATTTAAGCAATGGATTGCCGCAATTGCTAAATACCGTGCAATAGATTATATGCGTAAATCTGTAAAACTCCAGCAACATGAAAGTAAATTCCAGTTTGATGAGCGTATTATAGCTAGCCAACCAAGTACAATGCAAGACAGTATCGATATATCAAGTCTATTTAATGGGCTTAATGATACTGAACGTAAAATATTTGAAAAATATTATGTTGAAGGCGTTTCTTCTAAAGAAATTGCCAATGATTTTCAAGCAAAGGAATCTTGGGTGCATAATAGGCTGTCACGAGGAAGAAAAAAATTGAGAACCATTTTATTGAAAGATGAGGGGTAATGGAGATGTCGATTTTTAATGATTTAAATGATGTAAAGTTAGATTTAAAAGAATTTGAGGAAATTCCACTATCGGAATATGAAGATAAACGTATTTTAAAAGATGTTCATCACAAGATTTCCCCCAAAAAACAAAAGCAGAAATGGTTAGGAGTAAACGGTGTAAAGAAATCGAAGTTTAAAAGTATATTACTAGCAACAGCAGTGGTTTTCATTTTATTGTTTGGTGGAAGCCATCTGTCTCCTGCATTTGCAACAACTTTACAATCAATACCAATAATAGGATCGATATTTGGGTGGATAGGAGATAAAGGATTACAGGAAGCTGGAAATTTTGGTTTAACTCAAACGACAAATGAAGCATTTTCAGTAGGTGATTCATCTTTTACTATTACAGAGGTAATTTACGATGGGAGTAGACTTTCATTAGGATTTATTATTACTAATTATCAAAATGAGATACCTTTTAATCATGCATCATTTAAAATTGATGGCATTGATTTTTATGGTGGATTAGCTAGTCAAGGTGAGTTTATAAATGATAAAGATTATGCTGGAATAGTAAGTTTTATTATTCCAAATGAACTGAAAAAGGATTCTTTTAATTTTTCTATTATTTTCAATGAATTTAATGGTGAGAAGGGAAAATGGAGTTTAAATATTCCTGTTACTAAAATTGCAGGAAATTCATTTCTTGTTATGCAGGAGGCCTCTTCTAAAGATTACAAAATAAGAATGAAAAAAGTAATTTTTACACCTGCAACAACGGAAATCAATTTTGATTTAACTGAGCCAATCAATGCTGAAAAATTAAATCAGATTATACGTTTTAACTTATATGATGATAAAGGAAATTGGTTAAAGGAACTAAGTGCTGGTGGCAGTGGTTGTACCGATTGTGAAAATATAGATGGAAAAATAACATTGGATACTAGTGTTCAGTATGAACCTTTAGATGTAATTCCCGATTATTTAATAATTGAACCGTACATTAGTAGTACTAAAGGTAAAATTAAGGAATTAAGGATGAAGATTCCGATTGAAGTAAGTGAAGTGAAGTGAAGTGAAGTGAAGTGAAGTGAAGTGAACTAAGTATCTCTTCTTTAGTTAACGAAGGGCAATAGTGAAAGAGCATTATTGTTGATTATCTTGAAAACGGGTCTTCCGGTAAAGGTCGTGATTGTTCAATAAAACTTAGATTTTCAAACGACTTTATTGTTATATTTGTTAGTATAGTGACGTTTTTCAAATTAAAAATTAAACAACTATATTTTAACTCCGTCCTAAATTAGAACGGAGTTATGCTTGTTTGAACTTTTAAAATTAAATAACTTTATTTTCATTTCCCCATCTTCCCAAAATCAGCGGTAGTATAAAAAAGAATAAAGTCAGCTCGTCCAATGAGCTGGTCGTTGTATATGAGCAGGCAGTATCGTTTTATAGTTGCCTTTAGCTGAATTAATCTGCATTTGAGTTAAAAACATACTTGTAGAAAGATTTGCCCCACTTAAGTTGGCATCACGCAAATCTGCTCCAATAAAATCTACACCTCTTAAATCTGTATTTCGCAAATCTGTAGCAATTAAATAAGCCCCTCGTAAATCAGTCGTTCTTAAATCTTTACCTGCTAATTTCTTCCCAACCCAATCCACTCCCCTGCAATTTTTTCCTTTTTTAATGGCGAAGACTTTCGCGCTTAGCTCACTTCGAATGTATTCACTTGTTTCTAGAAGTAATTCATTTATAGGTAGTCGACATTCCAGGATATTTAATGACAATAAGCGATCAGCATTCATATCCGTCAAGCTTTGTAACTGTTCTAATTGTTGATTTAACTTATTGTGCAATGCATCTGAAATCTCGTAAGTTAATGCTTCCGCTATAAATGCAATCATTTCATATAATTGTTCCATGACTGGAAATACACGAAACATTTTTTCAGCAATTTCTGGATGTGCTTGCCAACTTTGGCCATTGAACGTGACTTGAGAAACTTGTTGGCCCGCCCCGAGACAATCAAACACTGTACAGCCCTTAAATCCCTTTTCCCTTAGGTTGTTATGAATTTTACATCGAAAATCTCCTTGTAAATTAGGACAAGGTGTTCCTGCATTTTTATTTACTGCAAAATCACTTGATGCTACGATATTCAGCGCTGTGCAACAGAGCCCAAAGCATTGTATACAATCAGCGGTTAAGCTTGCTCTTATATTTTTAGCCATTTCATTATCCATTTTTATACTCCCTTAAGTTCTTCTACTATGTAGTTGAATCAACTGCCCGTTAATACGAGATATTTACTTACTTTATTATACAATATTTTTCGATAAATTGATTTTTCATTCGAATAATAGAAATATATTACCTATTCATTTTATATCGTTTTAGAAATGGCAGTGATGTCGTAAAATAAGACTATTCATAAACAAAGGACTGATTGTATTGAAATTCATGCCATTAGGTGTTGGTGGTGCATTTACTTCACGTTTTTATCATAATAATTATATCGCTGAAATTGGGACAAAAAAGCTGCTCATCGATGCTGGCACAACACTTCGCACAAGTATTAAGAAAGCGGGTTACTCTTATCTAGATATCGATGCTGTATGGATTTCACATTTGCATTGTGATCATGTAGGTGGGTTAGAGGAACTGATTTTCCAACGTTATTGGCATTTAAAAAATGATATTCATCATCCGATGAAAACACATATCTTTGTCCACCAAACGATTTATCCGTTATTAAGACAATTATTATCTTTCCCTCTTGAAAACGGTGGCGCAACAGTAGACGATTTTTGTGATTTTACAGTTGTGGGAGATGAGGAGCATATCAATTTTGAGGGACTGCAATTGCACATTTTTGATACAAGCGATACACATATCCAAGGGATGGTAAGCTCTGGTCTATTTATTCGTGGCCCGCTAGGTAATGTGCTATTTTCAAGCGATGTGAAGGATTTACAAGGCGCCAATTTAATGCGATTTGTGAATACCAATACGGTCGCCATTTTTCAAGATACTAGCTTTACAAGTAATGGAGCGCATGCCCTATTTTCAGACATCCTCGCCTACTATCCAAAAGAAGTGCATTCAAAAATTTACGCCATGCATTATAACGATCCTATTGAAGATTATGTCGCAGCAATCGAACAAGCAGGCATTCAATATGTAAAAGAACGCGTAGCGATGACCTTTACATTAAACTAAGGAAGCTTTTAATAACTAACGGGGTCGGTTCAGCAGTACAAAACTTAAATAAACATCATAAATAGCAATGAAATTAGCATCAAAATCCAACCATATTTAACATTATAAAAAGCACAATAAAAGGCATCGGTCAATAACCGTTGCCTTTTTGAACATTTAATTTTCATTGAGTTTCTACTCTGTTCTTTCTGGTAGATGAAAAATTTATTACGCCAAGAAAAGTACCCTAACGCTGGTTTGGGAACTTACTAAAATAAAAATAGTCTATCATAAAAGGAATTATTTAACTGCTTGGAAATTTCCTTGATTATTAGTTTCAATCAAACGTTAATCTTAAATAAAACTATAATGGAGGTATCATTATGTGGGTAATATTAGGTCTTATTGCAATGGTAGCAACTTTTATAAATCTTTATATGTATACAACAGGCAAAGATTATAAATTGGCAATGGCAATGGGGTTATCATTTACAGCATTGACACTCTGTGCAGAACATAGCCTTGTATCTAACTGGATAAAACGTGAAGATTGGTCGGCTTTATTGGAAGTACCTAATATAAATAAGGCGTTTTGGTTTTTGACAATTGTTTCTATCTTACTAAATATAACACCTATACTTTTAGAACTAAAAAATAAAAAATAATTACTTATTGAGATTCATACGGCATTACAACATTAACAGCAAAAAGTACCCAAATCTCGATTTGGTAAGGTTTTGAAAGGTGATAACTAGGTTTTTATAGAATATTGAATACAACAAGTACCTTACAGGAGAGATACTGTGAAAATTATAAAAATATCTTTTCTTTTAATATTGATTGGTTTAATTTTAGGTTCTCACGCTACACCTGAAATGGCAATTCGCTCACGTGTATTTTTTATGGGCCATCCAATTTCAGCAATTAAAGCTGACATTGTAGAATATGAATATGGTGATGGTGTTCAAGGCTTTAAAATTACCAACCCTCCAGTTGAAAGAGCAACTCAAGGTGAATTAGACACTTATATTGTTTCAAAAAAATAATTATTTTACTTTGCCAGATTTGAAAATAATGTTTAATTAGACTATTATTAAATGCACTTCTATACAAAAAACGTTCCAAATGAAAGCTTGATAACATTTCAAACAGCGACAAACACTGATTTAACAGTGTTTGTCGCTGTTTTTTTCTGAGACGCTACGAAAAGTAATTTTAAAGAAGGCTGTTCAATTCACTTTAAATAAGCACCTTTTCGGTGATATCCTATTAAAGCTTTGATATCATTTCATTTAACTGTTCTTGGGTGACTTCACCCTGAATTCTGTGTCGAACGACTCCAGACGAATCGATAATTAATGTTGTTGGAAAACCAACAATTTCAAATGATTCTTGTAAAAAACCGGTCTCATCTAAAAAAATCGGGAACTTAATATCGTATTGTTTCCTAAACTTCACAGCTGATTTAGCATTTTTTTCATCAGCGGTCATATTTATAGCTAAAAATTCAACATTTTCTGGCTGCTTCTTATAAAATTTATTTAATTCAGGGATCTCATTTATACAATAGCCGCACCATGATGTCCAAAAATTCAAAACAACCACATTATTTTTGTAATTCTCTAAGCTTGTTTCAGATTTATCTAGACCAATGAGTTTCGTTTCATACACTAGTTGCTGTGTCCCATCTTCTTTTTTAATCAATGCGTTAAATGTTTCGTCTTTTGCAAACTCATTTTTTACGACTATCCCTATTAAAGTAATAATTAATACAAGTAAAATGATTATACTTCTCTTATTTTTAGATACCATAACCTTCTCCCCAACCAATATTTTTCACTTAAATTACAAATATTGTATAAAAACTATACTACCATTTTTTACATAATAATGAAACACAGCATTAGAAGAAATAAAGGGTATGATTCGTTTATCTCAGGATTTATAAAGTATACAAAACAAACCTAATAAACGTTCCCAAATCAAAGTTTGGGCGTACACCCAAAAGCCACAAAATGCTGTTATATCAATGCTTTTTATGGCTTACCGTTTAGTATGCATTAAATCTTGTATATTTCTTATCGTTGTGAATCTAGATTTACCCAAATAGTAAAAATACCGCTCGTGTTAATATTACTTTTTTACATTTTGTACTCAACAACCAAACCCATTATTAAATAACAGCGCCTTTTTTATTTGAAAAGCTAACATACATCCAAAGCTCAAAAAGCAGGGATTATCCTGCTACTTTTTGGGCTTCATTTCGCTTTTTTCATTGCATTGCCTACTTTCTGAAATGAATATAGGAATCCAAAGGCTCCAATTTATGCCATGAGTATTTTGCAATTATAAGGTAAAGATTAAAAAGGTGGGATGGTTTGTATGGATTTTGTTTTTAACGATAAAATTGAATAATCTAAACGACATTACGCTTGCTATTTAATAATCAAAAAGGTTTTTTAACTATCGATACAAACAACCCGTTTGATCATGTTGGCGGAGCAAATAATTATAAACCTGGAGACAATAACCCATAACAGCTATGGTTTTTATGACCGACCGTAGAAAACGCGTGCTGAGGCGAAAAGGAATCGTTATTCAGATGGGTATATATGTTTACCCATTTATTCGTTATACGTATTAAAAAAAGGGTGATTATATGAATTTTATTTGGCAATCATTTATTTTAATTTTAGCTGGCGTTTTGCTCTTACGAATCGCAGGGAGAAAATCTATTGCACAAATGACATTAGCTCAAACAATTGTCATGATTTCAATTGGTACAATTATTGTGCAACCCATTGTCGAGAAGAGCATGGTTAAAGCGATTATAGCAGCAGCCATTTTTGTGATTTCTGTTATCATTTTAGAGTATATCCAATTAAAATCTAATGCATTTGAAAAATTCATTACAGGGAAATCAAAAGTAGTCATAAGCAATGGGACATTAAATATTCAAAACTTAAAAAAATTACGTTTAACGGTTGATCAATTGGAAATGAGGTTGCGTAACCAAGGTATTGCAAACATTCAAGATATTCAAACAGCAACTATTGAGCCGAATGGACAACTTGGTTTTGAATTAAAAGAAGATGCTAAACCTTTAACTGTAGGAGAATTTAAAAAGTTAATGAGTATTTATTTTGAAGAAATGCCCCTTAATACATCTAACATGCAAAAAACGTCTGATACGCCTAACCTCTTTGAAGAAATTAATGAACGACAAGAAAATCCGAAATATCTACAATAGCTACTTAGCTAAACGATTACTTCTCCACCAAAGCGTTATCATAAAAAAGGCACCTTTACGAAAGCTATACGTAAAAGTGCCTTTTTTGGTAATCTTTTTCTTCTTATGACCACTATTAGCTCTAACATAAAGGGTATGTGTTAGTTCTTGTACGGTTCCATCTTTATAGGTAAATTTCACTATACCTCTCCATATGTATCTTTACTTACCTTACCACCAATACAATGGGTAATGGCGTTTTTGCCGAATGTTATTAATGAGTACAGCGTAAATGACAATAACGACTGCACCAATAATGACTGGGGCAACTAAATATGGCCAACCATAGCCACCTAGCATAATAATAATCGGATTGCCCCCTGCTGGTGGATGTACGGTTCTTGTTAGCATCATCGCAAAAATCGTGAAGCCAACTGCTACGCTAATGGCTAGTGGGTGTGAACCAAAGAGCATGTAAAAGGAAATACCAATAATGCCTGATAAGAAATGGCCACCTATGACGTTTCTTGGCTGAGAAAATGGCGCATTCCAAGCACCAAATACGAGCACACAGCTTGCACCGAGTGATGCCATCAGCCAAGAGGTATGTGTTAGTTGTGTTAGAAACAATAATGTCCCAATGCCAATGCATCCGCCAACTGCTCCTGTTAAAGCATCTGCTATATTTGTTTGATGATTGACTTGCTGGTGTTGCCCAAGCATTTTCCGAAAATATTCATACCACCAGCTCATTTTTATTTGCTCTTGTTGTTCTACTTTTTCCAAAACTTGTCCCCCTTAAACATATATCTTATATAATTGTTTACTAGTATAACAAACATTTAGAGAATAACCTCTGTTTATTTTACTCTTTTATGATTGTAATAGAAAAACACATCTCGTTCCTTTACAGATCGAGATGTGTATGATTAAGAAGTAGATTTAATTTCCTTAAATGATGTTCGAATGAGATAAACAACAGGTCGGTCTTTTAATTCTTTTATAATTGCTACCGGATTATTCGCTAACTCTGCCCAACTCGTTTTAAAGAAATTTGACTCTCCTGAATAAATGATTTGACCGATTGCCATATTCCCTTGTAGTGCCGCCGGTTCATTCGAAATAAGTGAACCGTAGCCAAATGAGCCGATGTCTGGTAACGTCATGAGCCCTTCACTTGAGGAAACGGCTCCACCATTTACAATGGCGACACGTACAATCGTTTCCTTAGATTGCGGGACTTCTTTTAATGTAACAATAATTTGACCGTTTTTATTTACTTCTGTACCTACACCGCCAATTTGTTCTTCTGTTAACTCGCCGTATTCGTACTTTTCCATCCATACTTCTAATGCACCTGCCGACTCAATGGAAAAATCATACGTAAATAGGATGTTACCTGCTGCTGCATTGAGTAATGTTTTTTCACGATCGGATAGTGCTGCATCTGAAATGGTGTTATTACTTTTGGCTTCACCGTCACCGCACGCAACTAATAAAAAGACAAACACTATATACAGTGATAGCTTTTTCAACTTTTACTCCCCTTTCATTTCAACCAGTCATATTGACAAGGGTATATGTTTGCTTTAAAGGAGCTATGTAATATAGTTGATTAATTATATAGGATTCCATACCCTCTTACTCATACGGACATATCTTTACTAATATCTATGAAACTTATACTTCCTTGCCCTTCAAAAAATCTACTCCATATGTCTTTAATCGATTACTTGCTTTGTTTGTGCAAGCTTTAAAATAAGCCAAGAAACGAGCAGAATAATCATAAAGGATATTAGTAATGAAAGCGGTGATGCCACATACGCAAACACTACTTCATTTTGTAAAATGAATACATTCGTGTCCGAAAAGTTAGGTGTATAAAAAAGGGTTTGTATATACCCCCAACTCACTGTTATGACACAATAGATAATATGTACAATCAGCGAAATACAAGCCGCCTTGAGAACTAGCTTCAAGTTCCCCCCCTCCTTTTGATGTCATTAACTTTTTATACGGTATATCACTGTTAAAAGTTTCAATTAAAATTAGATGATTCTAAAACTTAGCATTTTTCTCTAATTTGAAAACCTTTGAAACAGTCTATTGTAGCAATTTATTAAAGAACGAGCAGAAAAATGAGCAGACCTTCAACTGCACATAAAAAAAACAGGAGAAATATCAGTTCCCCTGCTCATTTTTTGACCATATAGCAATTCAATTAGTCCACTCTATATCGTTTGACTAGCTATTATTCTCCGCCTTCTGTTTCATCGTCAGATTTCATTTTAGCCGCTGCTACAAATGCTGTAATTACAGCAAGGATCCAAATAATAAACGGCGCTTGAAATATTATAAAATCTGTCATTAAATCACCTCTTACACATGTGTTTCATCTTTACCTGAAACATAATCTTTTGTAAAAAACAATTTGAACACTAAGTACAAAGATGGCAGTAATAACATTAATCCTGCAATGAATGCGACTACAAGTGCTACGGCCATCGCCTCGTTTGTAAAACTGTCGTAAATCGTTAAATACGGATATAACAAATATGGATAATGTGAAATGCCATATGCAAAGAAGGCGGCTGCAAATTGTATAATCAGTAAAATAACAGCGACACCGTAATGCTGTCTTTTCCCAATGAGCCAAATCGTCGCAACGAATAGCAAACCAGAAATTAAAAATAGCCACCACAAATCAAAAATGTTCTCATAATGCCAATTACCGAGCGATTTCAGCTCAATAATGATGCCTAGTGCACTTAAAATTAACGGCACTGCCCAAATGAGAGCATATTTTCGCATTAACTCACTTGCTTCCATATCCTCCGCTCTACTTGCATACCAAGTCAAAAAAACAGCAGAAATATAAAGGACGGCTACAACAGCTAGTACAACAATCGACCAAGAAAGGGGACTCATAAATAAGGCGGCATAATCAAGCACCGGCTTACCTTCCACTATATTGACAAAGCCTCCTTCAGAGATTGTCAATACGACAGAAAAGGCAGCAGGGATAAATAACCCGGTTATCCCATAAGCAAGCGCATACCCTTTATGTCCCCGTACCCCGCTATATGCCTCAAATGCATAGTAACTCCCCCGTACGGCTAATAAAACAAGCGCAATTGATGCAGGCATTAGTAAAATGGTTCCATAATAGTAAGCAGTTTGTGGGAAAAATCCAACCATCCCAACAAAGAAAAATACTAAAAAGACATTTGTAACTTCCCATACGGGTGATAAATACCGTTTAATAATTTTCGATAAAATATGGTGATGGCCACGTACTAAGCTATATGCATTAAAAAATCCTGCCCCAAAATCAATCGATGCAATAATGACATAGCCAAATAAGAAGACCCATAACACGGATATCCCGAGTATCTCTAATGCCATGTATCTTCACCGCCCTGTCTTGATGTTAATTCTTTCACAATTGGGTTCTTTTTAAACATCCGATGTAGAACAACTGCACATCCAATGCCTAATATTAAATACACAACAGTAAACAAAATAAACAAATACTCAAGACCAGTTGCAGATGTTGCGGCTTCATCTGTTCGCAAAATACGATATAATATCCACGGTTGACGTCCCTTCTCTCCTAACCACCAACCGGCTTCAATAGCGATTATGGAAAGCGGTCCGCTCGCAACGATCAGGGTCCAAACCCATTTCGAATCGACCCATTTCCATTTCCTCCATTTACCCAATATATAGACAAGTGATAAGAACATAAGTGCCATACCAATGATGACCATAATGTTGAAAAAGTAATGGTTAATAAGTGGTGGTCGTTCATCTTCGGGAAATTCATTGAGTCCAATGACTTCTGCACTAAGGTTTCCGAAGGCAAGATAACTTAATAACTTCGGAATACGAATGGCGTATTTCACTTCACCCTCATCTTCATCCATAATCCCGAATAAAATGAGCTCTGCGCCTGCCTCTGTTTCAAAATGCCATTCCGCTGCAGCTAATTTTTCAGGTTGATATTCGGCTAAATATTTTGCGGAGAAATCACCAATAATAGCAGATGCAATGGAAAAAATTAGTCCTAATTTCATCGTTAATAATAATGCTTTACGATGATACACATGGTTTTCACCACGTAGCAATCTGTATGCTGCAATCGCCGCTAACACAAAGGCAACCGCCATATAACTTGTCACTAATACATGTGTTACTTTAGTCGGCATGGATGGCGTAAACATCGCTAATACAGGGTGAATATTAACGATTTCCCCATTTTGAATATCAAAGCCTTGTGGTGAATTCATAAAGGCATTGACGATCGTAATAAAAATAGCCGACATCGATGCCCCAATCATGACTGGAATAAGGAGTAACATGTGGTATTTTGGGTTTTTGAAACGGTCCCATGTGTATAAATAAATACCTAAAAAAATGGCTTCAAAGAAGAAGGCAAATGTCTCCATAAATAAAGGGAGTGCAATCACTTTTCCAGCTAGCTCCATAAACTGTGGCCATAATAGTGATAATTGCAAGCCAATAATTGTTCCGGTTACAACACCCACTGCTACAGTAATCGTAAAGCCACGCGCCCAACGCCTTGCCATCATCGTATAATGAATATCATTTCGCTTATATCCTACATACTGTGCGATTAATATAAAGAGCGGTACTCCTACCCCAAGTGTTGCAAAGACGATATGAAATGTTAGCGTTAATTCGGTTAACGCCCTACTCCAATACACAGATGTTTCCAATTTCACCACTCCTTATGTACATCAAGAATTGAGTCATGCCCTTCTAGAGACGCTAATATACTGCAGGCACGACAGATATTTGTGTTTCATCATAAAGAAATACGAATATGCTCCTCCTGAAAATTCAGCGCTATTTTACAAGTAGTGAAGGCATTCATTTGAACAGCAAATGACTAGTTGGTAGCAATGTGACACTTTTTATGGTACATACTTACGACAGCTAATGTGTCGTAAACGGTCTTATTATGCGTGTAACAGCACTATTTATACTTCTTGCTTATATGAAACAGAATAGCTTGTTTTTTTGACTGATACGATCCCACTGAAAAGTGTATTTCTAGAAATTACTATTAAGCAGTTCTGTTAAAACATATAATCATCTTTTTCCTCAGATGCAGTGAAGTTTCACCTACTTCTCTTTCGGATACAATTGTATTTTGTACATTTTCTGTTATGCTTTAATCTCACCAGTATTCAGCATTGTAAAATACCTTCCACTATTTTTAATGCTAGTACTTTTATAAATTTGACTTTCATTTCTATAGTTTTAAAAACCTTACACAACAAAAATTACTCGAAAAATCGATTTTATTCTTTATTTCCTCGGAAATAAAACAAAGTAGCGGTTCTGTTATTATATCGTTATAATAATATCCCATAAAAAAAGACAGCCTATTCAGCTGTCTTTAGAGTTGAAATATTCCATTCATTGTATATGATAAATTTCAGAGTCATCTGGAAACGCAATATACGTAGGTTGCGTAAAATGACCATGACCATCATCGTTAAGCTGTTTAAAAACATCCAGTATAGCCTCTTTAAAATCAGGACGGCTAACATCATCTTCATATCCATTCTCAATGACTGAAATAGGCGTAAAATCATCACCTTCCAACTCTTTCCCTTCACTATTTAAAAAATGTAAGTAAATATCGAAGGCATTCACCGTTGGATCCATATGCACAACATATTTGTATGCCGATGCATTCGGTTGTTTTGGTTTGTCTTCCATCTGTTGAAAAAATCGCTCAAGTTGTTCTACAATCTGTTTCATGAAACCACTCCCTTTTTCCTGTAGTTTCTTATTATTTCCCGAAATGACAGATTTTAAACTTCTGTATCGGGATTATTAGTGATGTCGTTTTCTTCTAGATATTCTTTCACAATAAAAAAGACCACCTGAATCACGTCAAAAAAGAGCGTTAATCTTTCTTGGATTAATGCCCTTAATTATTACAGATTGCCTGTGATACTATTGTTTAACACCTTACATATTTACGTTTAAAGCCTAGTCTCCCTTTTTCTACTTCCTTTTGAATACTTTCGTAAGCGTTGAGGAAACTGCTCTTTTTCTTGTCCCGTTTAACTTCGACTGGACCTACTGCCTTTGCCGTTTCGACCGCTTTTTCATGAAGTGGTAAATATGAAATTCCTACGGTGTATAGAAAATTGTTCATAGCCGATTTTGTTCGTTCTGGTGAATCATGAATCGTATTTTTTACCATTTCAATCATATTGGCCATCTTGCTTTCAGAAAATTCCGCGTCTACGCGATTCCCTAAAAGCCAACAGTAGCAACTCCAACCGGCTGACATT
Source organism: Lysinibacillus sp. RU7 (assembly GCF_057837305.1). NCBI lineage: Bacteria > Bacillati > Bacillota > Bacilli > Caryophanales > Bacillaceae > Lysinibacillus > Lysinibacillus sp. RU7. The sequence continues at coordinate 21,393 of NZ_JBYQFK010000005.1, forward strand.
CGCAGTTCTTCGCCGCTTGCAATCCATTGATCAGCAACATCTTGTGCAATGTCTGCTTCTGCTAAAGTTACGGCTACCACATAGTCAGACAGCATGTAAAAATACGCTGCATCAATCCAACGATTAAAATCGGACTCCGTCATTGCTTTTGGATCTGCAATAATGCCTGCAAAGTACATTGCATCATAGTTCCCCGTGGCATACAGTTCTTCTGCTAAAGGTTGATTTATTTTTATTTTCTTAGCGATTGGCTTCATCGCACCTGTTGCTACGCCAAACAGTGGTTCCTGCGCACCATTAGATATGTATATTTTTTTCGTTCGTTCCTTACCAAGAGCTTCAAGCTCCTGCATAACAGTTTGGAGATTCATCTTTTAGCACATCCTTCTAAATTTAAGCCTTTCAAATCCCGTATTATACTTAGTCTACAACAAAACTCACTATATAGAACGTTCTTAGGAATGAAATTTTCGTTTTTTCTTTTTCACAAACAACATTAAAGAAAAATTAAATTTTTTTAAATGATGTGTATAAAAATTAATCATTGTCCTATACTATTAGAGATTTCACTTCAAATCCAATGACTTAGGAGGGTTAACCCGATGAGCGCGAATGAGCGATAACTCAAAAGGACAATCTATACTGAATACAGCCAAAGCACGGTTGTCTTAGGATTATCTTAAGATTCAATGCGGAAGCGAGGCAGTGTGTCATGGATACAAAAATGTAAGTGTAATCAGGCCCGGAAATAATATTTCCGGGTTTTTTATGTTGACGTTGTTGCTGTATGCTCTTTTTTCATAGACAAGCCTATTAACCCAGGGCAAATTACTTAACTCGCGTATAAAACTTGTCATACATAAACAAAAACCCCGCATACGACATATGCGGGGACTACTTTTGTTGATTGCTGCCTCACGGGACTGCATTAATCAAAGTGTATTTATAGTAGTTCTTTTGCTTTGGCTAATTGAATTTTCACTTGTTCGAACCCTGTCCCACCAAGTGAGTTACGACGACGTACTGCTGCTTCAGGCGCTAATACATCGTAAATATCTTGCTCAATTAATTCCGATTCTTTTTTCATTTCTTCTAGCGGTAAGTCCAATAAATAGATCCCTTTTTGGATACACGTAAATACTAATTTACCTGTTACTTCATGCGCTTCACGGAATGGCATGCCTTTTGTTGCTAGATAATCTGCAAGTTCTGTTGCATTTGAGAAGTCTGAATGTACAGCTCCATGTAGTCGTTCAGTATTGACCGTCATTGTACGAACCATACCTTCAAAAATCTTCAAGCTACCGAGTACTGTTTCCATCGTATCAAACATGCCTTCTTTATCTTCCTGCATGTCTTTGTTGTACGTTAATGGTGTACCTTTTAGCACGGTTAATAAGCCCATTAAATTACCGAATGCGCGACCCGCTTTCCCACGAATAAGCTCTGCCATATCTGGATTTTTCTTTTGTGGCATAATCGACGAACCTGTTGAGAATGCATCATCTAACTCGATAAATTTGAACTCATCTGTTGACCAAATGATGATTTCTTCCGCAAAACGTGATAAGTGTGTCATTAGTAATGCTGAGTTTGATAAAAATTCAACGATAAAATCACGATCCGATACAGCATCCATTGAGTTTGCGTAAACGTCCGCAAAACCTAATAACTCCGCAGATTTTAGACGATCGATCGGGAAAGTTGTCCCCGCCATCGCACCTGCACCTAACGGTAAAATATCGATGCGTTTCATGGACTCTGAAAAACGCTCTTTATCGCGTTGTAATTGCCAGAAATACACCATTAAATGATGGGCAAAAGAAATGGGTTGTGCACGTTGTAAGTGTGTATAGCCTGGTGCAATCGTTTCAATATGCTTTTCCGCTTGTGCTAAAATTGTTTGTTGGAAAGTCTCGATTAAACCAATCACTTCTGGTACACGTTTCTTTAAGAACAGGTGCATGTCTGTTGCGACTTGGTCGTTACGCGAACGTCCTGTATGTAATTTACCGCCAACAGGACCGATTAAATCAATCAGCATTTTTTCTAGGTTTAAGTGAATATCTTCATTTGCAACCGAAAATTCAAGCTCCCCTGCTTCTGCTTTTACTTTTAACTGTGCTAAGCCATCTAAAATGTTGGCTACATCTTCTTGTGGTAAGATGCCTTGTGCGCCAAGCATTGTTACGTGCGCTACTGAGCCTTCGATATCTTCCATTACTAATTGTTGGTCAAAGCCAATTGACGCACCAAACTCATCGACCCAAGCCTCTGCTGATTTTTGGAAACGTCCGCCCCATAATTTCGCCATTGCTAACACTCCTATTTAAAAGAAGGAGCGACTCGGGCACCGAATCGCTCACCTCATTACTTATTTGTTTTTTAATACTTCTGCTGCTACAACTGTTGGCATACCGAATAATTCGATGAAACCTACTGCTGAAGCGTGATTGAATTTATCATGTTTAGAGTAAGTTGCTAATTCTTCAGAGTATAAAGAGTTTGCAGATTTACGTCCTTCCACAATTGCATGACCTTTGTAAAGTTTTACACGTACTGTACCATTTACATACTTTTGTGTTTCTTTTAAGAACGCTTCTAAAGCTGTACGGATTGGGTTGAACCATAAACCGTTGTAAATGATTTCAGATAGTTTGTGCTCAATAATTGGTTTGAAATGAGCAAGCTCTTTTACAAGCGTAATATCTTCTAATTCTTTATGTGCAGTTAATAATACTTTTGCGCCTGGAATTTCGTATACTTCACGAGATTTAATACCAACTAAGCGGTTTTCAACGTGGTCGATACGGCCAACACCGTGTGCACCTGCAATTTTATTTAACTCTTGGATTAAATCTGCTAATTTCATTTCTTGGCCGTTTAAAGAGACTGGCTTTCCTTCAACGAACTCAATTTCAATATATTCTGCTTCGTCTGGTGCGTTTTCAACAGAAACTGTTAAGCCATAAGCTTCTTCTGGTGGCGCTACCCATGGATCTTCCATTACGCCCGCTTCGTTTGCACGGCCCCATAAGTTTTGGTCGATTGAGAATGGTGAGTCAATTGTTGCAGGAATTGGTACACCGTGTTTTGCAGCGTACTCGATTTCTTCATCACGGCTCCAACCCCACTCACGTACAGGAGCTAGCACTTCTAAATCTGGGTTTAATGCTTTAATCGACACTTCGAAACGCACTTGGTCATTTCCTTTACCAGTACAGCCGTGTGCTACAGCATCCGCATTTACTTCATTTGCGATTTCTACTAATTTTTTAGAGATTAATGGACGAGATAGAGCCGATACTAAAGGATATTTTTGCTCATACCAAGTGTGACCTTGTAATGAAATTAATGCATATTCTTCAGCGAACTCGTCTTTTGCATCTACCATATATGATTCAACGGCACCTACTTGAAGTGCTTTGTTTTTGATGAACTCAAGGTCTTTCCCTTCACCTACGTCAAGACATACTGCGATTACGTCCCAACCTTGTTCTTTTAACCATGGAATTGCTACAGATGTATCTAGACCACCTGAATAAGCAAGTACTACTTTTTTGTTAGCCATTTCAATTGCCTCCGATATATGTTGTGTGTATGTTTATACATTCTAGTAAAAGTTTATACACGAATAGTAACATGTAATAAACATAAACGCAACTGTATTTATATAAAATTTTTAAGTTTTTCATGTTGTTAGATAACTCATAATAAATAGTTTTTTCAGAATACTCACTTCCGTATTTTTTCACTATCACTTGCTCGTAATCATTCCGCTTCCTTATTTATGTACCATACAAAATTTTTTTTTTTTAAAATTGCTTTTTAGACATAACGAAAAACCTCAATAAAACTATAGAACTATCATATTAAATTATACAATAACTACCTCCTACTCAATCGGAAATTATCCTACGAAAAAACCGCTATTTTCATCAAATAGTTAATTATTTTAATTTTTTAAATAATTTGTAAATTGAGTTGAAATTTACCTATGCGCTGCTATATACTAATTCATGGGTACAGCATTCGGATGCGACTATCCACTAAAACGAACAATCTGGAGGGTATTAAATGAGCGTACAAGATGTATTAAAAGCGAAACAACAGGAACTGCAACAAGTGAATGGAAGTAAGCAACACTTATTCACAATGCCGACAACGAATTTATTCGGACAAGGCACAATTCTGGAAGTTGGTAAGTATTTAGTACAATTCGAGTCTAAAAAAACACTTTTAGTGACGGACGAAGGCTTATACAACCTAGGTATCGCAGATCAAATCGCTAACATTATCCGTGAAGCAAATGTGGAGGTTGAAATCTTCCCGAAAGCTGAGCCGAACCCAACAGACAAAAACGTACATGACGGCATCGCCGCTTATAAAGCAGCGGGCTGTGACTCGATTGTTTCTTTAGGTGGTGGATCCTCCCATGACGCCGCAAAAGGCATTGGCTTATTAGCCTCAAACGGCGGACGTATACATGATTATGAAGGTGTAGATAAATCCGAAAGCCCATTAGTACCTTACATCGCTATTAATACGACAGCGGGTACAGCATCTGAAATGACACGCTTTACGATTATTACAGACACAGAGCGCTCTGTAAAAATGGCCATTGTCGATAAGCATATTACAGCACTTGTATCGATCAATGATCCAACGCTTATGATTGGTTTACCACCTGCATTAACAGCTGCAACAGGTGTCGATGCACTAACACATGCGGTCGAATCTTACGTATCGACAAATGCATCACCAATTACGGATGCATGTGCTGAAAAAGTATTTCAAATTATTCCGAAGTACTTACCGCGCGCTTATTCAAACGGTGAAGACTTCGAGGCACGTGAACAAATGGTATATGCACAGTTTTTAGCTGGCATGGCGTTTAACAATGCTTCTCTTGGCTATGTACACGCGATTGCACACCAATTAGGTGGCTTCTACAACTACCCACACGGTGTATGTAATGCCATTTTACTACCGCACGTATGTCGCTTTAACTTAGTAGGTCGTGAAGAGCGCTTTGCTCGTATCGCGGAGTTGCTAGGGGAAAATATCGAAGGCTTAAGCGTACGCGAAGCAGCAGAAGTAGCAGTTTCCCGCATTGAACTCTTAACGCAAGACTTAAATATCCCAACAGGCTTCAAGGAGCTAGGTGCTCGTGAGGAAGATATTCAAATATTAGCCGAAAATGCAATGAAGGACGTATGTGCGGCTACAAACCCGCGTAAGGCAACGCTTGAAGACGTAATGGAAATCATTCGTCAAGCATACTAAAAGGTCCAAAGGCGACTTGCGTAATGCAAGTCGCCTTTTACTTACTTCTTATTAAAGAAGCCCTTTCCTACCTTTTCAACGAGTCCCGGTGCAACTGCATACAGTTTTGCTGTTATGCCCATGACACGCGGTAAATTGACCTCTCGTACAGGTCGCTCAATTGTACGCACCACTTCTCGCGCTACTTTTTCTGGCTTTAGTAAAAAGGCTTGAATCGCATCACGGTACGCATTCGTTGCATCTGCCTTTTGTAAAAATGGGGTATCAATGGGCCCTGGGTAAATGCCTGTCACCTTAATATGATGCTCTGCTAATTCCAATCGGACACCATTTAAAAAGCCTGTTAGTGCATGCTTACTCGCTGCATATACACTCGCTTTACGCGTCGCAACCTTCCCTGCTTGTGAGCTAATATAAATAAAATGCCCTGACCTACGTGCGATCATTTTCGGAGCAAGGCGCTTCGTTAAATACATCGGTGCACGTACATTAATCTCTAACATCGTATCAATCTCTTCATCTGCTAAATCATACGCATTTTCAAAAACCCCAAGCCCGGCATTTAAAATCGCTACATCAATAGGTGGTAATGCCTCGACAACGCGATTGATCTCTTCTATTTTACGTAAATCTGCCTGAATAACCTGTGCGCCCAGTCTAGCTAACGTGTTTAGTGAAGATTCATTGCGACCTGTGGCATATACAGTATACCCTTTCGCTATACACATTTCGGTTATTTTTAACCCTATCCCACTCGTCGCGCCTGTAACAAAAATTGTTTTTTTATTCATTTCCCTGCATACCTCCGGCTAAAACATAATTAAATTATAGCAGGAAAATCGATTGGCTTCTCTCTCATTATAAAAAGCCATATACACGCCTGTTCAATAACGTGTATACGACTTTTCAATTTATACTATATGATTAGGGAGAGTTTATATAATGTACAATTACGAACAGAATGCTTCTTCTTGCTTGCCTGTTAATTCAATTTCGAAGCCTAAATCTTCTAACATGCGATAATCGCTATTTGCCTCTTGTCCTTCTGTTGTTAAATAATCGCCAACGAAAATACTATTTGCTGCATACATCCCAAGCGGCTGAAGTGATCCAAGGTTTACTTCACGACCACCTGAAATACGAATTTCTTTCGTTGGGTTGATATAACGAAATAACGCTAATACTTTTAAGCAGTAACGAGGGTTTAATTCCTTCGTCCCCTCTAGCTTTGTACCGTCAATGGCATTTAAGAAGTTTACTGGGATGGAATCAGCATCTAATTGATGAAGCGCGCGTGCAATATCCACAACATCCTCTTTTGTTTCCTTCATACCGATAATCGCACCTGAGCAAGGAGAAATACCATGCTTTTTCGCAACTTCCACTGTATTTACACGGTCTTCATACGTATGAGATGTTGTAATATACGAATGGTGACGCTCTGATGTATTTAAGTTATGATTGTAACGATCCACACCCGCTTCTTTCAATTGCTGTGCTTGCTCTTCCTTTAATAATCCTAAGCATGCACATACCTTTAACCCATACTTTTCTTTAATTTCTGTCACGGCTTCACTTACGACATTTACGTCTTTACGTGTTGGGCCACGTCCACTTGCGACGATACAATATGTACCGATTTTATTTTCAAAAGCACGTTTTGCCCCTGCTAAAATCTCTTCCTTTGTAATAAAAGGATATTTCTCGATTGGGGCTGTTGATTTTGAAGACTGTGAGCAATAACCGCAGTCCTCTGGGCAATAGCCACTTTTCGCATTCATAATCATATTGAGCTTTACTTTTTTGCCATAATAATGTTTACGAATGGCAAATGCTCCATCCATCAGCTTTAATAACTCATCATCATCGCTATTTAAAATCGCTAACGCTTCCTCATTGCTAATCACCTTACCAGCAATAACTTCCTCTGCTAATTGTAACCAATTCATCATACATGCTCCTTTTTTATGTGTACTATTTTAAGTGATCGTGCCGAACGAAATACGGGATATAGTCGTTCCGCTAATAGTGCAGAAGCAATTGCTAAGCAAAAGTCTGCAACAATACTATTTAAAAATCCAACTAGTAAAATATGTGACCAGCTTGTTTTCACATCTAGCCAAACATTTAATGCTACATATAAATACGGTACCGCAACGGCGTAAATCAGAATCAACCCGACAATATTGGCACCGATAAAATGCTTTTTCGTTGGCGCTTCTACTTTTTCAATGAGCCAGCCAATAACAAACGCCGCAAGGGCAAAGCCGATTAAATAACCAAATGTTGGCTGCATCACATAGGTAATTCCCCCGCCTTGTGTAAACACAGGCAAACCTGCTAAACCAATGCCAATATAGACGACTTGACTGAGCAAACCATTCCGACTACCAAGCAAACACCCTGCTAAAAAAACAAAAACAATTTGCAATGTAAAGGGTACGACTGGTAGTGGTACTTTAATAAAGGCGCCAATAGCCGTTAATGCGGCAAACATCGCAATCATGACGAGTGAAAGAGTTGCGTTTCGTTGTTGCATAACTCTACCCCTCCCGCTCTGCAAAAAATTGTTCGATTGTTTCTTTTGTTGTCTGAATCATAAAATGCATTTCCTCATCTGTAATGATATAAGGTGGCATAAAATACAAAATATTGCCAAGCGGTCGAATGAGTAGCCCTTTTGTTAATGCTCTTTTATAAATTTGATAGCCTATGCGTTCTTCACTTGGTAGCGGCTCTTTTGTGTCCAGATTCGCGACCAGTTCAATGGCACCTACTAGCCCAACTTGTCGATATTCACCAACATAAGGAAGGTGACTAAATGCCTCCATTGCGAGCTTTCTCATCTTCTCTCCCTTGGTTTGTACAATATTGATATAGTTCTCCTCTTCGAAAATCGTCAATACTTCAAGGGCGACGCGGCAAGCGAGTGTATTGCCTGTATAGCTATGTGAATGTAAAAATGCCTTCATCGTACCGTAATCATCGTAAAAAGCATCGTATACTTCATCTGTTGTTAACACAGCAGATAGTGGTAAGTAGCCTCCTGTTAATCCTTTCGATAAGCACATAAAATCAGGTGAAATACCAGCTTGTTCACAGGCAAACAACGTTCCGGTACGACCAAAACCAACCGCTATTTCATCTGCGATGAGATGCACATCAAACTTCGTACATAACTCGCGCAATTGCTTTAAGTAAATTGGCGGGTACATTTTCATCCCTGCTGCCGCTTGAATGAGTGGCTCAATAATAACAGCTGTAATTTCCTCATGATGTGTAGCTAATTCATCTTCTACATAGCGAATACATTGTGCTTGACAGCTCTCAGGCTTGTCATTAAATGGACAACGAAAACAGTCAGGTCCCTGCGCCCTTACTGTATCGAGTAATAGCGGCTGATACACTTCGTTATAAAGATCGACACCACCTACTGATAGCGCACCCAGTGTTTCACCGTGATAAGCATCTGTTAAGGCAAGAAATCGCTTTTTCGTTTTCTTCCCACTTTGCATATGGTATTGAAAGCTCATTTTTAATGCGACTTCAATAGCAGCTGAGCCGTTATCTGCAAAAAAGACTTTGTTCAAACCTTCTGGTGTTAAGGCCACTAATTTTTCTGCGACCTTGACAGCGGGCTCATGCGTAAAATTCGCAAAAATAGCATGCTCCAATGTAAAGGCTTGCTCACTTAATGCTTGGCTAATGCGAGGGTTGGCATGACCAAATAAATTCACCCACCAAGAAGACACAGCATCTAAATAACGATTGTCATGCTCATCGTAAAGCCACACACCTTTACCACTTTTAATCACAATCGGTGGAAACTGCTCATAATCTTTCATTTGCGAGCATGGATGCCAAACATGTTGTAAATCTCTCGCTTGCCATTCAGATAACTGTTGTTTCATGTCGATACAGCCTTTCAAATAATGATGTGTGCTTGATAGAATAGTTGACGACGTGTGATATGTCATGCAGTTGCGGAATAACCGCATATGGCAGTGCACGATGTTGTAAAATCGTCGCAATATTATTCTGTTCTATATCACTTCCGGTATCGCCATTAAAGACAATGCCTAGCACGTCAATTCCGCGTGCAGTTAATGCTTCTAACGTCAACAACGTGTGGTTAATCGTCCCAAGCTTCGTACGTGCTACGACAACGACTGGCAATTGACTTTGGGTAATGACATCAAGCAATGTTCTCTTTCCGTTTGCATCTAGCGGTACGAAAATGCCCCCTGCTCCTTCACAAATAACGACATCATAAGCCTGTTGCAGTCTTTGTATTTGCTGTAATAAGCGCATCGTATCAATTTGCTGACCCTCCAGTTGTGCAGCAAAATGTGGTGATGCCGGCTCTTTGAATGAATAATCATTCAATTCTGCTTCGTTCAGTTTTTGCAATGAATAGGTTTCATACATCGTTGTATCATAATAGTAAGCCTTCCCTTGCTCGATCACCTCGCCCGTTTGTACCGGTTTGTACGGTGTTACACGAAGCCCTTGCTGCTGTAGCTGGCGCATTAACAATGTCGTGACACATGTTTTTCCGACATCTGTATCTGTGCCGACTACCCAAAAATGTGGCATTGTTAACCTCCCCCTCATTTATGTTAACTGTTTACATTTTTAAGTTAACACAATTATTCTTATTTTGTAAATGCTCTTTTATGAAACAAAATGCTACATTCGAAAATTCAAATGATAAATCGATTATGTTATAGTAAAGTTCAATCATATGGAGAAAGGGGATTTTTTTATGTTCAATAAACAATTTCGCGAGATTGTAATAAACGGGGAGGGATGTGCAAAATAATGCATAAAACCTCCCAAAAGTGACAAACCAACTTTTAGGAGGCAATAAAATTGAATACGATCAATATGAAAAATCTAGGGCTTACTGAAGCAATGCTACAGGAAGCTAAACAATATAAACATCTATACATTGGACGAATTTCATCCCAATCTAAAAATTTATACAAAGTAATAACAGAAAATGAGGAATTAATAGCTGAAATATCCGGGAAATTTCATCACAGTATAAACGATATAACAGACTATCCAGCTGTTGGGGATTTTGTGATGATTGATCGAACAGATCAGACTGATGGCAACGGGATTATTCATCATGTGCTCACTCGAAAAAGTGTGTTTGGGCGAAAAGTGGCAGGTTCTACAACTAACAAACAAATTGTCGCAACGAATATTGATATCGTTTTTATTTGTATGTCACTAAACAATGACTTTAATCTCCGTAGACTAGAGCGCTATCTTTCTATTGCTTGGGATAGTGGAGCAACACCAGTTATTGTGCTGACAAAATCAGACTTATGCCAAGAAATTGAGCAAAAACTGAGCGAAATATATGCGATTGCAATAGGTGTAGATGTAATCGTAACAACTAGTATTTCTGATACTGGCCATCACCCTATTACTAAATATCTTTCACCTGGTCGAACGGTAGCATTTATTGGCTCATCGGGGGTTGGAAAATCAACCTTAATCAACCGTCTTCTCGGTCAACCTATTTTGGTGACCAATGAAATAAGAAATGACGATAAGGGCAGGCATACTACGACGAGACGTGAACTACTTCTGTTACCCAATTTAGGTGTCGTAATCGATACGCCAGGTATGCGAGAACTCGGCATTATTAGCGCCGATTTAACTAAATCTTTTGCTGACATTGATGGCCTCGCTTCTCAATGCCGCTTTAGTGATTGTATGCATCAAACTGAACCAAACTGTGCTGTCCAAAAAGCCATTGAAGATGGTACTCTGTCAATAGAACGGTTAGAAAGCTACCGCAAACTTCAAAAGGAAACAAAGTATGACGGCTTGAATTCTAAAATGATTGAAAAAGAAAAGTTTAATGATATGTTTCACACGATGGGCGGTATGAAAAACGCGAGGAAGTTTATTAAAGAACAACATAGCAAAAAAGGACGGAATCAATAAGCCCTTTCATTGAAAGGTCCGCTTGACTATATGTACAATTTCCGATAATAAAAGCATTCCAACTGTAGAAGGGGGCTATCCAGTGGATGGTAGTGACCCCTTCTTTTCAACTAGATCAGCACATTTAAACGGTTACAGGCTTCTTCATATTCGGCTTTTAACTGCGAGACAATTTGTGCGATTGATTGGCATTCTGAAATGGCCGCTACCCCATGTCCTGCTGAGAAAATATCACGCCATGCTTTATGATCATCAAAGTCCATTTTACCCTTTCCACTTGTTAACTCCGATACGTTAATCCCACTTGCCGTTAACGATGGAATCAGGAAGTTCGCATTGACACCACTAATTGCATCTGTGTAAACAATATCTTCACTTGAGCTATTAATAATCATCTCTTTATAGTTATCTGGTGCATTTCCTTCTTCCGCTACAATAAAACGCGTCCCCATATAAGCGTAATCAGCACCAATTGCACGTGTAGCTGCGATATCTGCCCCTGTCGAAATAGCGCCTGCTAAAATAATGTCCCCTTTGAAAAACGACTTCACGGCTGCGACAAAGGCAAACGGATTTAACTGCCCACCATGTCCCCCTGCACCGGCACATACTAAAATAAGCCCATCTACTCCTGCCATTGCTGCTTTTTTTGCGTGCTTTTCAATAATCACATCCGAATATACCTTTCCACCGTAGCTATGTACGATTTCTACAATTGGTGTTGGGTTGCCAAGCGATGTAATGACAAGTGGTGGCTGATACTTCTTGATTAGCTCCACATCCTCGTCATAACGCGGATTTTCTCCTTTATGGCAAATGATGTTGACACCCCACTTTTCCGTTGGTAGCGCCTCTTTAATTTCTGTTAACCATTCCTCACATACACTAATCGGACGCGCATTTAATAATGGAAATGTACCAATGATACCGGCGCGTGCAGATTCAATCACCATCTTTGGATTTGATATTAAAAACATCGGTGCCACAATTACTGGCAATTGCATAAAAAACACCCCTTTTCTCGTATTAACATTAAAATTCTCCATAAAACTGAATATCCCTTCATTTTTTATGTTTTAATTTTTGTTATTTCTCCAAATCTCCCCTACAGTTTGACTTTTAAATAGTTAATTGCACAACCATACATTCAATACGGGAATAAACTAAAAGTAGGTGCATGATTAATACATCAAATTCATACTATGGTAATACAGAGGAGTTGAGGTATAGAGGGGCAGAGGGTGTATGGCGCTGGCTTCACTAAGCATTAGCTCACAATCGAATCAATGCAACGCGAAAGTAAACTTTAAACTTGTTCAACTAGATGTATGTCTCTCACAAAATTGTGACGAAATGTTTAGTGGATGCGACGGGAAGAGCAGCTTGGATTTGCAAATGACTAAGCATTTTTAATCAATTGGAGGTGAAAACATGCAAATCTTCATTTGGATATTACAAGGCTTACTTGCAGCTGTTTTTATTTTCGCTGGTTATGGGAAATTAGCTGGGTCAAAAATGCATAAAGAAAACTTCATCAAATGGGAGTTACCACAATGGTTCCGAGTGTTCACAGGGATCATCGAATTTGGTTCAGCTATTATGCTAATTGTAGGTTTTTGGAATGACATGTGGGCCATATATGGGGCTATTGTTTTAATTTTAGTAAGTATTGGCGGGATTTTTACACATATTCGTATAAGAGATAGCTGGAGAGCTACAATGCCGATTTTTTCGCTCGGTGTAATCGCACTTCTATTATTCTTCTTAATCATTTATAGTGTAGGGTAAAATGTCCTCATAACTGTTCCGTAGTAAGGAAAACCTTTTTCTTAGCACATTAACATAAAAGGCATATCTTGACCTATTTGGTTCAAGATATGCCTTTTATTGATTATTCCTTCTCTTCTAGCCCAAACAATTGCATCAGTGAAGTCTTTGAATGAATAACATCTTCTAATGTGTAGCTGTCCAGTACTTTTAAATATGCCTGCAATGCTTCATATAACGCATTTTTTAACCTACATTCAGGTGCAATACGACATAAATTATTTTCTGGATTGAAGCATTCTACAATATGAAAATCTTCCTCTGTTTTGCGCACAACTTCCCCGATGACAATCTCTTGAGGATCGATTGCTAAGCGAATGCCACCACCACGTCCGCGAATCGTTTCGATATAACCGTATTTCCCCAAATCATATGTCACTTTCATTAAATGATTTTTTGAAATTTGATATGTGTCCGCAATTTCTTGAATTGTTGCTAAATGGTCTTGGCCACGCACGCCCAAGTACATTAGCACTCGCAATGAATAATCCGTATATACAGTTAAGCGCACTTCTCCACCAACTTTCTTCTTATATGAGTATACCATCAAATCATTTGAGGAATAATACATATGCTTAGAAACAAAACATATATTTTAAATATGTGTTTTGTGAATAATTTGTTAAAGATGTATTTTTAATATTGCTTTTAAATAAAAGCAGGCGTATAGTGAGAAGTGAAAGGACGTGACGATATGTTACAACAAAAAACGATTGATATTATTAAAGCGACAGTACCCGTTTTAGAACAACACGGTTTAACAATTACAAAAACGTTTTACAAAAACATGTTTGAAGCACATCCAGAATTACTTAACATTTTTAACCACACAAATCAGCAACGAGGACGTCAGCCACATGCTTTAGCCAACACGGTATATGCAGCTGCTGTTCACATTGACAACTTAGAAGCTATCGTACCGGCAGTGATGTTAATTGCCCATAAACACCGTAGCCTTGGGGTTTTACCAGAGCACTATCCTATCGTTGGACAACACTTACTAGGTGCCATCAAGGAAGTACTTGGCGATGCAGCAACACCAGAAATTATTGATGCATGGGCTCAAGCATACGGCGTCATTGCAGATATCTTTATCTCAGTGGAAGAAGATTTATACAGACAAACAGAAAACAATGGCGGCTGGCGTTTATTCAAGCCATTCAAAATTGCACGTAAAGTAAAGGAAAGCGATATCGTCACAAGCTTCTACTTAACTCCCGTTGACGGTGAAAAATTACCAGAAGCAGTACCTGGTCAATACATTTCCATTCGCCTTGCGATGCCGGGTGAACAATATTTAATGAACCGTCAATACACAGTAACAGACGTAACAGAAAACAACGAATACCGTATTTCTGTCAAACGTGAAGACGAAGGAACACCAAATGGTCGCGTATCAACATACCTTCACAATGATGCCGAAATCGGTACAGAAATCGAAGTATCAGCTCCAGCTGGTTTATTCACATTAAACGAAGGAACAAACGATGTATTATTCATCGCAGGCGGCGTTGGTGTAACACCTTTATATCGTATGTTACTGACAGCTGATAATCGTAAAACATCCTTCATTTTATGTGCACGTAACGAGCGCGTCGCTGCCTTCACTGAGCAAATTGAAGCAAATGCAGACCAATATAAAGCGATTTACTCGGATACAGATGGTTTCGTAACGAAGGAACAGATTGAAAATATGTTAACTTCCGAGTCTGATGTATACATTTGTGGACCAACACCATTTATGCAAGCTGTTATTGGTCAATTAAGAGAGCTAGGTGTCGCAGAAGACCGCATTCATTATGAATTCTTCGGCCCAGCATTAACGGTATAATCAAAACTTTTGAGAGAAAAAGCCGACACAAAATCATGTCGGCTTTTTTAACGTATTTCTTCTATATAATGTAGAAAGTTTTCTTCTGAGAATACATGGATACCATGTCGTCTTAGTAGCGCTGCTGTCACACCAGCACCTTGCTTTTTCGTTCCATTAAACTCCCCTGTGTAAATGTGATGACTCCCACAGGACGGGCTATTTTCTTTTAAAACGACAGTGTGCGCCCCTACTTGCTGTACTACTTCAAGCGCTTTATACGCCCCTTGTAAAAAAGCATCCGTCACATCTTCTCCCGTATTGTCCACGACACGTGCGACACCATCCAGTACTGCTTCCCCGTCTCCACCAATAATTTCAGCTGGATTTCTCGGCGTTGGTAAACCGCCTAAAACTTCAGGGCAAACAGTCACCGCCTTCTTCTCTTCCACTAGCCACCTAATTTTTTCAACCGTGTTGGCATTACCGTCATAGCGAACTTTCATACCTGCCAAACAACTACTAATGACAATCATACACTCACCTCTTCAATCTCGGTCAAATAAATATTTACGTGAATCACTTTCAATGCGCCGGTCACAATCATCACAAGAAAACTGCCCATTCCGATTTTGTTTGTATTGCTGATATTTTCGTGTCCCTTCTTCTAACTTAAAAGGCTTTTTACAATACCTACAATGGATTTCATAATAAATCATCAAGATGCTCCTTTGTTAACATATCTCTACTGGTACATAATAGCGACATTAAATAGAATAAACAATATGAATACACGATGAACTTGTCTAAGCAAAAATTGTAGCCTTAAAATAAAGTTTAATCAAATTGACACTAAAAATCTTAATAAACAAACAAAAAGAAAGAGCGGGTTTTGAAAAACATTAATTAAAATACGCACTTCATATATTCAATTAAATTACCCATTAAAGCGCCTGATTGTTACATATCAAAAGAATTTTTATTAGCGGGTTTAATAGAATAGCTACTATATTTTTTAACCCCTATTCACTTATTTTTCTCTGCGTAGATACTAAACATCCCTAATATAAACAATAAAACAACACCGACTAAAGTCGTTGTTGACCAAGATATTCTTGGATCGAATAATTGAAAGAAAAAACTAAAGACAGGTACGAAGCAAAGTGACATCATCACTAAGAACGTCTCACAATATTGAATACCTTTCTGTAATAAATACATCGGGATTAAGACACCAGCAATTGTTACAAGTAAAATCCACCGTACATTATCAAAAATATAATCAATTAAAATATCATAGGTAAAAATAAATGATAAAAGTACGATACCATAAAACCGATGTGTCAAAATCATCGAGCTTGTCCATCCGCCTGCACTTAGCTCCTTTGAATAGATGGTACAAAGTACAGCTCCTAAACCACAAAAAACACTCGCTATTACACCTAGAGTCGTATTTGTACTTAGATTCAATTGAATACCTGAATAACCATTAAAGATAGAAATGATTAATAAGAAACAAGCCAATAATGTTCCCAATGCAATTCCCCACTGTGCTTTAGCGATAAACCTTCTTTGTGTAAATGCGAGGGAAATGACAAATAGTGGACCTAACCCCATTTCAAGCGAACTAACGATTGCTGGCTCAATGAATTTCAATGCAAAGTAAAATCCCATGAATGCGAGAACAGAGGATAAATTTAACTTTAGCAAGGATTGCCATGAGGATTGCCATTTATAAGCTACCTTTTGATTTCTAGCAAAAAAGGAAAAATAACAGGCAGTCAAAAAGAAACTAATACCCGTAAATAGAAATGGATGCACATTTTGTACACGGCTTGCGTAAAATACTTGGCTTGCTGCAGTTAATAAAGCAGATAACAACAACGCAGTTACTCCTACAGTATAAGTTCTATTTCTCGGAACATTTACTTCAAGTCGCATACTTATCTCCCTTTTCTTATGATTATCATTAAACGCTCAAATCATTTTCTTTATATATTTCAACATGAATGATTTTCTTCCTTCCAATTGCTTCATAAGAAAAATCATCTATAAAACAACGTAACTTTAGGACAATCAGTTAAACCCATGAAAATAAAAAGTCAGCTTATACTGTATTCAATAGAAAAAACGCTTGGACAATGCCAAGCGTTTTTTCCTCTGTTACAGACGACCATAGCCTGTGAAATGTTTTCCCCAGTAGCCGTTGTCAATAGTATCAATTTTTACTTGTTTCCCTGCTGCTGAAATCATTTTGTTGTTTCCAATATAGAAACCTACGTGTGATATCCCTTTCTTATATGTACCACTAAAGAATACTAAGTCCCCTACTTGAGGTTTCGATACTTTCGTTGCTGTGTTATAAAAACCAGCTGCTGTTTTTCGCGATGTTTGATAACCTGCTTGGTTTAATACATATGTAACATAACCTGAACAGTCAAATCCAGCTTTTGGTGTTGAACCTCCAAATACATAAGGTATACCTAAATATTTTTGTGCCACATTGACTACATTCGGCTTACTTATCGGTGCATTCG
This sequence comes from Lysinibacillus sp. RU7, assembly GCF_057837305.1. Lineage (NCBI taxonomy): Bacteria > Bacillati > Bacillota > Bacilli > Caryophanales > Bacillaceae > Lysinibacillus > Lysinibacillus sp. RU7. Next base: position 38,817 of record NZ_JBYQFK010000005.1, read on the forward strand.
CTTGGGCACCACCTATTTCTAGCTTTTGACCAATACGAAGAACAGAGGAATTCAAGTTATTCCATTTCATAATTTGTTGATACGATACGCCATAGCGCTGACCAATTTTATATAATGAATCACCTGATTTTACTGTGTAAATCGCAGCATCTGCTGTTCCTACTGAAGTGAATAATAATGATGAGCCTAGTGCAAGTGCCGCTAGCTTCATACCCCATTTTGTCTTTTTCATAATCTATTTCTAAACTCCTAACATCTTTCGTTTCTCACAAATAAGATATTAGCATGTGAATGTTACAGGAATATATCAAAAAAACAACAAAACAACCACAAAACACGGTATTTTTTGGATATTAAAATCCCCCAGAGGAAATAAAAGAGAGATTCCACAATTTCAGGAATCCCTTTTTTACCTCACAATTGCATCATATTGATTTAATTGTTGATAGCCATTCTTCCTAAAGGACCATTTTCATCGATAATGTCCTGTATATCATAAACAGAAATCGGGAACATCGGGAAGCCATACACATACGCTGTTATTTCATATAGCTGAAAATAAATGACAAGGGCTTTATCTGCAATATAAAAATCTTGGTCAGGCTTAATGGATGTAAACTCACCAAGCAGCTGGATATTACGTCTTTTAATTTGTACTTTAATGTTGTCAGAAAGCCGTTTTACATAATCACTGCCAGGCTTAAATAAATCTTTTAGTGTACAAATTTTTTGATTTTTCATATCAAATGTTAGTGATTTTATATAGGTCATGCCATGTGCTGCATGATAATGATACGCGTAATTCGATAGAGAAAGACTCAGCACCTGACGTTGATTGTTTTTGATTTCATACGTACCGATCATTTCCTCAACGGTTGTCGGCATATTGCCAACTTGCTCATTAATAAGCTGCTGTGTTTGCTGAGTAATCGCATGATTCACTGTGTGTTCCCATTGTCTATTTTGTATCCCTATGATTTGTGGGAATACGACGGTTTTGTTGGGTCCACCATGAATAATAGATGTCCCGATTTGCACGGGCAATGATTCAAACATGTATTCATCCTCTATGCTTTTTCCTCATTGTATTCTGGGAAAGTGATTTATGTTTCTTACTTGCTGAAGATGTCGCCATGTTGTATGACTAAAAAACATGTAAAACCCTAATGATTTTACATGTTTTTCATCCTATGCCCTCACATACAAATGTACACCATTTTCTTCTTTCACCGTTACTAGTCCTTTATCTACTAAGTAATCGAGCTGGCCAAGTGTTTCTGAAAGGGTTAATCCAAGCTGTGCTTTATAAATTTTGGCAAACAAAATTTTCGTTACATCAAAAACACTCATTGGTTCCTGTAAAAATTCGCGTACTTTTAGCGCACGGGCTTGCTGTTTGGCTAATCGCTCTTCCACTAACTCCTTCACATTACGCACTTCATCGCCATGCCCTGTATATAAGGTAGATACGTGTAAGTCGCTTAGCTTTTGCAGCGAAGCATTATATTGTAATAATGAATGCGGCCGGTCACCTTTCAATGTCACAGGTGGCTCCACAAGTGGATTAGAAGATACCTTTTCGAGCAATAAATCGCCCCCTATGCATTCACGTGATGTTTCCTCTAAAAAAATTAAATGACTTTGTGCATGACCAGGCGTTTCATAAACACGAAGCCCCGGATGTCCTGGTACTTCATCGCCCTCACGTAAAAAGCTAGTTAACGGTCGCGCTCCAAATAACTCCATCTCCCCCCGTACTTTTACAACACGATCAATATACGGTTTAGGCACACCTTCAGATTCTAGTTCACGAATATAAAACTCATCACGATAGTTAATAAACTCCGGCTCCTGCCGCATCCAATAATCTACATACTCATGACCAAGTATATTAGCATATGGAAATGCATCAACCCAGCCCACATGATCCGGATGGTGATGCGTTAATACGACTTGTTCCACATCCTTCATCTCATACCCTGCAGCACGAATCCCCCATTTCAACGCTTCGTATGCTTCTTCTGTTTTGGGTCCTACATCAAATAATGTCAGGGTATCCCCTTTGACTAAAAATGCATTCACATCCCCTACTGGATATGGTGTCGGCATAATGATTTTATGTAATTGCATCTTAACAACCCCTTTATTCTTCTTACAAAGACATGTACATTATGTCCTTTTACGCTATTATTTATAAAAATGAATAGCTATTCATCTATTTTACTCCTTTTTTTATTTTTCGTCACGCTTTAGGTTGACACCTTGACATTACATTTATATAATTTTCTCATAATTCGAAATGAAAGCGTTGAAGAAGCCAAGTAAATGATTGAACGATGAAAGAGAGTGTTGCATATGCTGAGAGCAACATCATCCACTTCAATCATTGAACCTACTTCCGAGCTTGTTATGACAACATAACCGCTAACCTGGCGTTATAAGGATTAAGTTGCACATTTGTGAACTAAGGTGGTACCGCGGAAACGAGCGTTTTCGTCCTTAATGAAGAGGACGGAAGCGCTTTTATTGATGAAGGAGGCTTTTTTATGCAAAAGATTGTATTTATTGGTGCTGGCTCAATGGCTGAAGCAATTATCGGAGGGTGGGTAAACAAAGGATATTTTGATGCAAAGCAAATTTTTGTATCCAACCGTTCAGACTTTACGCGCTTAGAAAACTTACACAACACATATGGCGTACAAATTTTAGAGCAGTTATCTGATCTGCATGATGCAGATTTAATTATTTTAGCAATGAAACCAAAAGATGTTGGCAGTGCTATGCAAAATATCGCACCGTTTATTTCAGCTAACGCAGCAATATTATCCGTGCTGGCGGGCATTTCCATTAAAACGATTGAAGATGGTTTATGTGCGCGTCCTATCGCGCGCGTGATGCCGAATACTTCTGCGACAATTGGCATGAGTGCAAGTGGTATTGCTTTTAACGACCTCGTAACAGAGGAACAAAAAGCATTATTTATTGACATGCTTATGACAATTGGTCTTGTCGTTGAAGTAGAGGAAGATAAACTACATGCGGTCACAGCTCTTTCTGGTAGTGGCCCTGCTTATATTTATTACTTAATGGAAGCGTTTGAAAAGGTAGGAACAGACATTGGTTTACCGAAAGATATCGTACGCCAATTAATGGTTCAAACACTTGCCGGTTCTGCTTCTATGTTACAATCAGTCGATGAGGAGCCAGATGAGCTACGTCGTAAAATAATGAGTCCTGGCGGGACAACAGAGGCTGGCATCCAAGCACTACAGGACCATCATTTTACAGAAACGATTGAAGCGTGTGTGAAAAGTGCCGAATCACGTTCACGTGAGCTAGCTAAAGGGGTTTAATCGAGATGGAGGGAAAGGTCTATGGTCAAACTTTTTGAACCTTACAAACTACGAAATATTGAACTAAAAAACCGAATTGTCATGGCACCTATGTGCATGTATGAAGCAAATGAATTTGGGTTTGCGCAGCCATTCCACATCGTACATTATGCTTCCCGTGCGATGGGGCAGGTCGGTCTAGTGATGCTAGAAGCTACGGCGGTATTACCAGAAGGTCGTATTTCAGCTCGTGACCTTGGCATATGGCGTGATGAGCAACTGGAAGGACTAAAACAAATCGTCAACCAAATTCATGCATACGGCAGTAAAGCAGCCATTCAGCTAGCACATGCTGGACGCAAAGCTACGGTAGAAGGACCTATTTATGCCCCGTCTGCCATTGCGTTTGATGACACCTATCAAACACCTGTCGCACTAACAACCGAACAGATCAAAGAAGTCGTGCATGCCTTTGTTGCTGCGGCACAACGCGCGATTAATGTAGGCTTCGATGTGTTAGAAATTCACGGGGCACACGGTTATTTAATTAGTGAGTTTTTATCGCCTTTAACGAATAAACGTGAAGATGCATACGGCGGTAGCCCAGAAAACCGTTATCGTCTATTGCGAGAAGTCATTGACGGTATTCGTGCGATTTGGAATGGACCATTACTTGTCCGCGTTTCGGCAAAAGATTACGTAGAAGGTGGCAACAATCCGGAAGACTTCATCCAATTTGCGGCATGGATGAAAGCACAAGATATTGATTTAATTGATGTTTCTTCAGGTGGCGTCGTACCGGCGACAATTGAAGTCAAACCACTTTACCAAGTTCCATTTTCTGAAACGATTCGTCAAGCGGGTATACCAACAGGGGCAGTCGGTCTTATTACAACGGGGCATGAAGCGGAAGACGTATTACAAAAAGAGCAAGCAGATTTAATCTTTATCGGTCGTGAACTACTACGTGACCCTTATTTCCCATACCGCGCTGCAAAACAGCTAGGCGTTGCCATTGATACGCCGATCCCAACGTATAAACGTGGCTGGTAACACATCATTCATTCATTCACTACACTTTTAGAGGGGATCTCCTATTCGAGATGCCCCTTTTTGTCATAAAAGAAGATTACCTGGCAACATTGTTTTATGAGTACTTAAAAAGCGCAACGGATTATGTTTCCGTTGCGCTCTTTTTACATGACCCCTGCTCGAATTCGTTTCACAATGGAATATGTAGTAAACAATGCCATTGGAGCAAATACTAATGATAAAATAACCCAAAATGTAAGTGCTCCTGCTGCTTGCAATTCGCTAAAATTCGTCATGATGTAAACAATTACACCAAATAATAATATGTAGCTTAACACATTTGGAAAAATCACAAGTAAACGCAATAAAGCAGGGTTCATTTTTGGTGCCGTTATTTCTGGTGTTGACGTTACCTGTCTCGCTGCTGATTGTAATGTCATCGATGGTTTGTTCTTTTTCGCTTTCCCCATATTACCCCTCCCCTTCTCTCTTATTATAACTCGTACAAACATTATTTTTCTACAATAAGTAAAAAGTAGCTAACTGTTCTTAGCTACTTTTTACTATTGACCAACCTTATCTTCAAATTATAAAAACAATTATTTCAATTTAAACTTATTTGTACGCATATCTAAGTCATGTGAAATCGCATATACAGCGTTCACTGCCTTTGCCATTTCCGCCATATCTTTCGATTGTTTTCTTGCATCAGATGCCATTTGTTCGACACGGTCTGTATTGTGTTTGGCTAGCTCCGCCACATCTTCAATAGAAGCTGTAATTTCCTCCGTACTTGCGGTCATTTCCTCTGAAGCGCTTGAGACGCGATCCACTTGATCGGAAATCACTTGAATGCCGTCCGAAATATGATGGAATGCGGATTGCGCTTCATTTGCAATAGCACGACCATCCTCCAAAACGGTCGATGTGGAAGCAATCGCCTGTACAATTTCTACCGTTTCACGTTGTACATCTGTTACAACATGTGAAATTCGTTCTGCTGCCACTTTCGACTCCTCTGCTAATTTACGCACTTCCTCTGCCACTACAGCAAAACCTTTCCCCGCTTCCCCAGCACGTGCCGCTTCAATGGAGGCATTTAATGCGAGCAAGTTCGTTTGATCTGAAATACCCGTAATGACATTTGTAAACTCGCCAATTTGCTCTGAAAGCTGTTCTAATGACTTCGTACGGGTTACAGATTGATCGGTTTGATTGTGAAGTCGATCTAGTTCACTTAATAAATTGTCTACTACTTTTACACCTTTTAATGCACTTTGCTCTGTATCAGTGGCGATATTGGCAATTTCCATAATGGATTCTGTCACCCCTTGAATGCCGCGCGCTAAATCCTCCATTGCGAGTGCACTTTCTTCAATATTGACAAGCTGTGTACGTGAATCTTTTTCAATTACTTCAGATGACGTTAAAATAGCATTCGATGAGGCAATTGTTGCATTCGAATGACGTTGAATGTCGTCAGCCGCATCATTCATCACACTAGATTGCTCATGCAAATCATGCATAATGGATTGGAAGTTATCCATCATCGTATTACTTGCTAATACAAGCTGACCAATTTCATCTGCTGAATCATTTTCAATCCGTTTCGTTAAATCTCCTTGCCCATTTGAAATATCAAGTAGTGAGTTACGAACACTTAAAATACGCTTCACCTGACGTGAGATTGTTAAGTTTGTAATCGCTATTAAAATCGCAATTGCTAACACTGCCGCAATGACTGTCGCAATTAAAATAAATGATAAGACGCTGTTTGAAATTGTGATGGCTAAATATGTACCGTTAGATAAAGGTGTTACATAATTCATTGCACGTAAGCCATTATACCTTGTATTTTCTTTTACAAGCTCTTGTGCACTAAACATCGATGTAGTAAATGCATTTTTTTCTAAAGAATCTTCATTTGTTGCTGCTAATACTTCACCGCTCGCATCGACAACCGCAGCATATAACACTGTCTCACTCAAATGTTTATTCAGTTCACCTATGTAAAACTCTTTCCCAATTTGCGCTTCTAAATCAAGCAGTGCCTGTCCGTTTCGTGCTACTTGCACAATTTTTGGTGACGCAGGATTCCAGCTACTCACACCAACAAATTTGTAAAATTGGTCATCTACATCACGGATTTGCGCGGATTGTGTAATGGCTGTTTCTTCCCCTGTAATGAGTTTCATATATTCATATGCTTGTCCATTTGGATCAGAAGCAAAGTTAAAATCAATTTTCTCGGCAATCGACGTAATTGTTGTATTTCCTTGTGCATCCGTACTCCAAATTTCATCGATTCCACCACGTTCAGCTAAAGCCTTTAAATCTTCAAATTGCCCACCATTTTCTAAAATCCATGAAATTAATACAGACTCCGCAATCATTTCTTCTTCCATAATTTTTTCAGCCACATCGCGAGACGTAATGGCACCTTCTAGCCCTAACTTTATCGATTCAACAAGTGCCTCCCCTTGCTGTTGAATACTGTTATTTGTTGTATTGTAAATAAAAGCTGAAAACGCTGAGATAATTAAAATAACTGCCGCCAATATTGGCAACATCATTTTCCATTTCATTGATTTAAACATGCATGCTCCTCCATAAAACTAGGCTATGTATCTATTTATTGCTTGCTCACCATAACTTGGAGTTGATTTCCTTCCCAAATTTATTTGCAATGAAAGCAGAGCGACAGCAATAGCTAGATACCTATTTCTCTGCAGTCACAAAGCTTGCACTCATTAACCTGTAACTCCAAAATCTTAGTAACAAATCCATTTATTATTGATATTCTACTTTATAGGAAAAAAGTAAGTAAATATTTATTCCTATATAAAAACATAAAACTTACAATTTTAAAATAAATTCTTCACAAAAATTTTGTTTGCTATTTAAAAACTTTTTCGTTTAAAGATTTCATTCATCTCTTTGTTATACAAATATGCCTATTTAGTACGTAACACAAAACGAATTTCTATTATTCCCTTTAGCCTAATCTCTCTAGTAATAATTCCTCTTAAAACTACATAAGTGATAGAGTACAATAAGGAATATGTTTACATGTTATGAAAGAAAGGGGATTTATGTTCATGTTTAAAAAGACGATGTTTACGTCAACACTGGTAGCTACCATGCTTCTAACAAGCATTAGTGGCACGACAGCATCCGCGCAATCGCAAGAAGCTTTTTCTACACCTCCTATCATTAATTCATCTACAGTTGCCCAAACAGAGCACACATCATTTGAAGAGTTATATAAAATGTTCAATTTAAATGAATTAATTTTTGATGCAAAACACTATAGTGTGACAGCTGTATCAAACACACAGTTTGTTCTGAAAATTAGTGTGGATGCGATTGTTCAAAGCTATGAAGATAATGTGAATGCTTATGAAGAAGGTAAAGAAGAATTCATGGGGAATATCGCACTAATTCGCTCAACTTTTGGCAACCATATCGAAATGCGTTTCACCAAACAACGAAGTGGCATCCAAAAAGAAATTAAAGTGACAAAACAATGGCTCCCATTATCAGCGGAAGATGAAGCTGTCTTCTTAGAGGTACTTGGGCGTGGCGATGATTTGCAGCGCGACGGTGGTTATTTCCTTGACACATTAAATCACTGGGCAGAACCCTATGTTCAGTTTTTATATGAGCTAGATATTATTAACGGACAAAATGCCACAGCATTTAATCCAAACGGACACATCACTCGTGCACAACTCGTTTCGATGATTTTCCGTGCAACTGGACTATCTACGAAAGAAGATTTCACTAGTTATGCGCCTTATAAAGATTTAACCAATCATTGGGCATCAAAAGAGATTGCCATTTTATATAATTATGGATTTTTAGAGATTTTTGGTGAAGATACTTTTATCCCATCTCAACGAGCTACACGAGAAGAAGTCGCTTATATGACACACATGTTGCTATTACAATATGGTGTAGATGATGATTTTGGCTACAATACGACCTTTAAAGATCAGAAATCGATCAATCCTTTAGCACTGGATAGTATTTCCTATTTACAAAAATTAGGCATTATTAACGGCTATAATGATGGAACATTCAAACCGAAATCGATGATCACACGCGCACAATTTGCCAAGGTCTTAACATTAGCTACTTTCCATTTAGAGGAATATTACGAAGAAACAGAGCTTGACTAAAATAGAAAAAGAAGGTGTACTCACCTTCTTTTTTTTATGCTTTCCTAAACAACTGACAATCAAACACGCCATATATCATTTCAAATCATCTAAAAAATCCTTACTAAAGCTCGTATTCGCTTGATATTTCCCTACTCGCTTGCCTTTAACCCCTCGCTGGATAACCCCTTCTCCAAATTGGCGTTCTAATTTGTTCATCAAGTTTAATATTGGCTCATCTTTTACATATTCCTCAAAGTTAAAGATCGATAATTGCTCTGTGCCCTCTGTTTTGTCCATGACATTTCCAACCGTAACCCCTAACAGTCGCACCGGCTTTTCTTTCCAATGATCCGCCATTAAATCCTTTGCCACTTCAAAAATGGGACTGACTTCATCCGTACTATTTTGAATGGTTCTGCTATTTGTTTGATTTTTCCAGTCACTGTATTTTATTTGAATACTAATCGTCGTACCAACTAATCCTTTTGCCTTTAAACGATTACTCACCTTTTCTGCTAGTGTATATAAAACATCTTGTATTTCAACTAGATTGGACACATCATAAGGTAGCGTAGTGGAATTGCCAACACTTTTCGTATCATAGATGGACTCTGGGTCAACAGGTCGGTGATCGACTCCATTTGCTTTTTCAAGTAAGCGCAGTCCATTCATACCGAGCTTTTTCTGTAATAGGGGTTTTTCTGCTTGAGCTAAGTCACCGATTGTATGTATATTCATGTCCTTTAATTTGTCCGCTGTTTTCTTTCCTACCCCGTGCATGTGAATCACTTCTAATGGCCACAATACTTCCTGCACATCTCGTTTGCGAATAATTGTAATGCCTAACGGTTTCTTCATATCTGATGCCATTTTAGCTAAAAATTTATTCGGTGCCACACCGATTGAACAAGGAAGCTGCAATTCATTGAATATCCGATTTTGTATTTCATGCACGATTTCCATCGGGTGCTTGTTATTTTCTATTGAACTAATATCAACGTAACTTTCGTCTATCGAGACGGGTTCGACTAAAGGTGTGTACTCTGTTAAAAGGGTATAAAATTTCTTGGAAGCATCGCGATACCTTTCAAAATGAGGAGGGATAATGATTAGTTCCGGACAAACCTTTAAAGCCTCTGATACTCGTTGCGTCGTATAAACTCCTTTTTCCCGCGCCTCATAACTGCATGTAATGACAATGCCCCTGCGCTCTTTTGGATTACCCGCAATGGCAATCGGTTTCCCCTTTAAAGTAGGGTCATACACTTGCTCTACAGAAGCATAAAAACTATTCATATCCACATGAAGTATAACTCTTCCGCTATTTCCCATAGTATCCTCCTGCTTTTTTCTATCTATATGTACCTTTTAATATTCCAGCATACGATTGCCTTTAAAAATCAGCCTACATGTTGCGAGCTCATCTCATTTACTTGTATTTCCGCTAAAAATAAATGTTTTTTAACGATGCACTGTAGGAGTTTTGACTAGATACGGTAGTATTTTACTCATACGGGGTAGTTTTGACCGGATGCAGCGACGTTTTGCTCGGATACCGCAGCTTTTTGACCGTTCAATGTGGGCAGTTTTAAGATGATTTATATAAATTATACTAAAAATAACGACATATGTACCTCATTATGTTGCTGCAGAAAAAGGTGAGGCGCCTATGCTATATTTGTAAAAAGAGAAAAACCGTAGCTGTCAATTTAAACAATTATATCGTAACCTCTGTAACTACTTAGTGTAATTGAAAGCAAGCACAAATTTTTTGACCGCTACTAATTAAAAGAAATTATTTTAATACCTTGATTGTGTCACATAGCGAAATCGAGATACAACTTATTTTAAAATAAGTGTTAAACCAGGACCATTAACCTAAATGGCACTTATCCTTAATTAAGTTGTATATTAAAATCGACAAATGAAAGTTTAGTCGATTTTTAAAGTAGACATAGCATTCTTTTTATTCAAAGATGACATGTTATCGTTTGTTTACACCATAAATTTAATATTTTAATAAATAAGCACATATTAAACCATTTTAAATGACGACACATTTTTTGAAAAAAGCTCGATTATTTTTATTTTCTGTCTTAAAAGTCGCTCTTTTTTGCCCTCTACCTAAGCCACCTTTTTTAGTAATTTTCTCTCTTTTTATTACAACAGCTATTCACAGCGTGCATATTTCAAATGAAAATGTTCATTTTTTAACCAAAATGAGGTTAGTATGTGAAAAGATCAGGTGTGTTGATTATACAAATAATGGTATATTATGAGCGTACTTTTTATTGAAATGATTAATAAAAAGGCGCTTGCTCGTTGATTGGAGCGGAGGCGACTCGACTCCTGCAGGAACAGCACGAGCGGAAAATCCATTTATTTCGGCATTAGCCGAAATAAATTAGTTGAAGCCGTGCCTGCGGAAAGCGAGTCAGCCGTAGCGGAAATCAACGTATTCCAATGTTCTCTTTAGCAATAACAGGTAAATCAACACGCGTGTGAAAAGATTAAACTATGCCCCCCAAAATTACTCATAAATTTACCACAAGAAAAAGACCAAATCTACTTTTGAAATTTGGTCTTACAAATTACGATATCTATAAGAGGATAATATCAATTAAACATATTGCCCTATTTTCACTTGTTCTTCTACTAGATTACGAGCAATAATCGTGTGCTGATTTTCATCTGTGCCCTCATAAATTCGCCATAGCCGTGCTTCACGGTACCAACGATCCATCGGCAATTCTTTCGTATAAATATCTCCGTAAATTTGTAAAACACTGTCTACCACGTGACTCCCTATCCCAGCTCCAGGTAGTTTCGCCATCGATGCCACATGTTTATTGTCTCCCTCTTTATCTAACGTAAATGTAGCATTTAACATTGACCGTTTTGCGGCTTCAATATCACTAGCATAATTCTCCATCATTTGTTGCATTGCTTGATGCTCCGTAATGGGCTGGCTAAATGTTTCACGTTCTTTTGAATAATCAATCGCCATTTGTAATAGATGTTCCGCCGCACCAATAGCTCGTACACTAGCAACCCAGCGAGCAAAACTAACCCATTCAAGTCCTAAATTGTAACCACCGTGCACATCACCTAAAATGTTTTCTTCTGGTACACGTACATGTTCGAATACTAAGCTTACTGGATTTCCTTCTCCCGTCGTCGGGTCAACTTTAGACGTCCACCCCATTTCACGATCTACAAGAAAGCATGTCACGCCGTCTCGCCCTGTTTTTTCATACGCCTCTTTATCTGTCACAGCAATGACCATCACAAAGTCCGCTTCATGTCCATCTGTGATCCATGTCTTCTCTCCATGTAACACCCATTCGTTGCCGTCTTTTACAGCTGTCATTTGAATGTTTTGCTTATTTGATCCACTATCTGGCTCTATCATCGCAAAGCATGACGTCTTCTCTCCATTAATGGTTGGTATTAAATATCGTTTCTTTTGCTCTTCATTCGTATAATAAAGAATATTATCAGCAGAGCCCCCAAACGCAAATGGCACGAATGTTTTTCCCAATTCCATTAAAACAATAGCTAACAGCATTGGATCAAGACCCGCACCACCATACTCTTCTGGTGTATCAATACCCCAAAAACCCATTTCTTTTGCTTTAAATTGTAGCTCTTTTAATTTTTCAGGGGGTAAACCTGGTCTGCCCTCTCGCTCATTTTTAAGTACTTCATCCTCAAGAGGAATAAGCTCCTCTTTCACAAATTGACGAATCGTTTCCTGCACCATTTTTTGCTCTTCCGTTAACCTAAACTCCATACATCCACTCCGTTCTGCATTTCTTTTATCAAGAGCTGCCTCTGTCTATAATAAAGTGAAACTTCAATCAGTGGGGGGGGTTCCTCATCCCCCACTGATTGTTAGTTGAACCAATCGGGCTTTTACGGGCAGTTGATCTCCCACCTATGCTTCTCGATTTTCCTTAAGCCTTGAGGGGGGAGTCTTAATGCCCGTTAATGCGGGATAACTTGTCCAGTGATGACATCCTTTGCCTTACTTGCTTTTATAAATCTAGATAGCCTACTGAATTCGTCTCTAGTAGGCTATCTAATGTTAATTTCTTTCAAGCCATTCTATTTTATACCGATTATTCTTCATACGTTACGACATGCCTAATTAGTACTAAGTGATACGGCATCCCAAATTAATCGGTACTGTTTATCAGGATTTTGGACTATTTGACAGTTCCGATCAAAAAGCATCGTTTCTCTATTTTTCACATGATATGCTGGCCATGTCGGTAGCTCTTCAATATTCGGGTCGCCTTCTTTCGCAAAAGTAGCCCATGCTTTATGCATATGGTGAGCGAGTGCGTAGTCAGGAGCGTTCCCTAATAAAAACTCTGTATTTTTATTGAGTTGGTGCCAGACAAAAGGAATTTCAAGTGCATGACATGCTTTTAATTCGCCATTTAATACAGGCGACTCCCAATCAAATCGATACATCCAAACAGATGCACCTTGCCTTGCTTGCTGCTCTGCTAGCCAAATGGCAGGCGCTGTAAATATATCAAATGTGAGTACTTTTTCCACTAACGCTTTATTCAAGGTTTCGTGCTGTAAATTTGATTTAATTTGATCCCATTTATGTGTGAGCATTTTCTTTAAATACAGATCAATCCCTTCTTCATCTAATCCATCTAATGGCGCATCAACATACGTAAATAAGCAGTATTCATCTTTTGTCGTTCCGATTAACAGATCGATATGCTTACTTGCCCCATTAACAATAGATAGTTCAGGTGGCTCTTGAATCACGACACCATCAATGACCGGACCAAGTAACATCGGTGATACATGCTTTGATGCTTCTAATAATTCTGATGTTGACACCTCTTCTAATCTCGATAAATGCTCCTTATCGATTCCGAGTTTTGCTAAAATATCTGTACATACTTGTGTTGCCACTACAGATGGCAATACATTTCGGGCAGCCCCACTTTGTAAAATCGCCTTTTGGAACAAACCACTTGCAGAAGGAATGGCCAATAATATACCAATACTCATAGCCCCCGCAGATTCACCAAATACCGTAATATTATTCGGGTCACCGCCGAATGCTTCAATATTTTCTTTAACCCATTTTAACGCCGCGATTTGGTCAAGTATGCCGCAGTTCCCCGTACCCGCAAATTGCTCATTATCGATACTACCTAAATGCAAAAACCCAAAAACGCCTAGTCGATAATTGATGGTGACAACGACTACATCATGATGGACTGCAAACGATGCTCCGTTGTAAGATTTGCTGTTACCTGAGCCATTCATAAATGCACCGCCATGAATCCATACCATCACCGCTCTTTTTTTATTATCTGCTCCGGGTGACCAAATATTTAAATATAAACAATCTTCACTCATCTCGTCTTCCTCAACATGAGCACCTAGAAACCTCATCATCTCCCTTTCAGGCTGTATAGCTGAAGGACCGAATTGCGTCGCTTCATATACCCCTTCCCATGCATCAGGACTTTGCGGTGGACTAAATCGGAGTTTTCCAATTGGGGCTTTAGCATAAGGAATCCCTTTCCAAACCGTAATTCCATCAACGTTTTCCCCTATCACTTGTCCGAAACTCGTTTGTACAAGTGTCTCTGACATCCTCATTCCTCCTATTTAATGAAATCGGCAAAAGCACTGATTTGGATGAAACGTCCTTTCACTTGCTGAAATGTATAATGAATGAATTTTCATAAAAGCGTATGATAGAACACTTGAAAATATACAATTTTTCTAATGTATGACACACATCCCTAAACACACAGAAAGCAAGTTGCGAAAATGATTTATGTGCTGAATGACTTAAAATAAGTACTGTTAAATGAGTAAAAGGGTGTTAGCGATTGTTAACACCCTCCTTTAGAAATATATTACAAGCTCATAATAACTATGATGACCCCAAGTAGTATGAGGAGCAGATTTATTTTTTCCGCTGTATAAAATAACGACGTTGGGAGTTGTAGCTTTAGGGCTCTCCAAGCTATATAAACCCAAGCAATGCAAACTATCAATAATATCGGTTGATACAGTGGACCGATATAAATATGCCACAGCACTGAACTACTAAAAATCCCGACAAACAATCCAACTAGTACATATGCGCCTTTAAAATGCTTCGGACGATGAAACCCCTTCTTTTTATACATACGATTTAATATCGCTCGGTGAATTAATACAATAAGCACGATCAATTGTGGCCAAATAGGTAATATATCTACACTATATAACTCGTTAAATACTTCGCTGTACTGTTCTGATTCCCCCGAATAATACAGTCCTGTCTCAACATCGAGCATATCATACTCAGACACTTGGTAACGATGTTGGACGCCATCATCTTGCACAACCACTACATCCGCAATATGACGCCCTAATTTACCTTGTTGTGTAAACTCTTCTTTTTTAATGGTAGCAAAAAATGCCTTTACCTCTTCATTTACCACACGGTCTACACCAATATAAAGCGTTGAGGCACGACCATAAAATGCATCTTCATCTCCGCCAAAATATTTATACACTTCTTGAATAGTACCTGTAGCTGTAGACTGTGATTGGGGAGGGATTATTAAAACAATCGCAAGTAGCACAATGCCTACAATCAATGCTAGCTCTTTCCAAATAGCATTACTCTTTTTTGGACGCTGAATCTGATGATACATCGCTCTTTTCATTCCTTCGTCCACAGGTAATTTTTCAAGCTCTTGTAATCGTTTATGCAAATCCATTTTCATCCCCCCTAAGTAACCGTTCTAATGCTTTCATTGCTGTACGCTGTGTATTAGCAACCTTCGTCGTGGACCAGCCTAAAATATGCGCCGTTTCTTCGATTGAAAGCTGTTCAATTTTTCGGTAAATTACGACTGCTCGGTGTTCTCTTTTTAATGTTTGTAGTGCAGCGTATAACATCGCTCGACTTTCTTCGTGCTCAATCCATGTATGTGGCACAAAACGTAGCTCGGTTTTCTCGTGCTTCGTCTGAAAAGGTAGCCAACGAATTAATGCCTTTCGCCTATAATGATCGACGACTAAATTTCTTGCAATTTGGTGTATGTATGTTGACAATGTCGCTTGTTGTTTAAAATTACCTTTATAAACACGTAAAAAGGTTTCTTGTGTTAAATCCTCTGCTAACGTCTCGTCATCTACCATGTAAAAAATCGTGCGATAAATCGAATGAAAATACCTTTCATACAACTCTTCAAAATCCACATCACTCACCTCTTTCTACATTAGACGAACAAACGACAAAAATTTGTATGTTTAAATACTATTTTTACACAAAAAGAAAAGAGTACCAATAATATCGCTATTATTGATACTCCATTCACTAGATTTACATCTTTATTATTTCGCCATCACGAACACGCCGATTATATATGTGCATTTTAATGTTCCAGCATAATGGTAGTGTTTTGCTCGTACGGGGATCTTTAGACCGGAGCCAGCGATATTTTGCTCGTATACGGTAGCTTTTAGACCGTTCACTGCCGGCTTTTGCTCGAATACGGCAAGGTTTAGACCAAATGCAGCAAGTCGTGTTTCCATCATTGCCCCAATTAAAAATACTTCGACGATTAAACTAAAGAATCTTACTACGGACGATAGAATATCTATGACCATCACATGACGAATGACATATAACTACTCATATTCTTTTTCAAATTGGATTGTGCTACGTACTGTATCAATTGGGCGCACTAATTGCTCAATTTGTGCACGCTTTCCTTCAAAAAATGGTGGTAAAGATAGTTTCTCACCCAATGTTTCATACGGCTCATCTCCCATAAATCCTGGCCCGTCTGTCGCTAGTTCAAATAAAATTTGCGGAGCCACTCTTGTATAGAGCGAACCAAAGAAATAACGATCCACAAATCCGGATGTTTGGAAACCAAAAGCTTCAATCCGCTCTTGCCATGCCGCTAATGCCTCTTTGTCCTCCACGCGAAACGCTACGTGATGCACTGTGCCATAACCTTGTCTGCCAGTTGGACTTGTTTCATCGTGAATGATGATAACACTTGCACCGTTCCCGCCTTCCGCTACTTCAAATAAATGTGCATTTCCATCACTTGCTGTTAACGTAAATTGGAAGACACGTTCAAGCACTTGCTGGAAGAAATCAAAGTCGGCAATACGAATTGTGACTGGACCAAGCCCCGTAATCGCATATTCAAGTGGAATCGGACCTTTTTGCCACGGCGTACCTGAAGCAACCCCTTGATTGTGTTCATCTGAAATTAATTGATATTGTTGGTTATCAAAATCAACAAACGGTAATATTTTTTTGCCAAACTGCTCTTGGATTCCTTCATGCTTCACATTTAATCGTGTAAAGCGCTTTTCCCAATAGGCTAATGCTTCATCATTTGGTACACGAAATGCAGTAATTGCAATTTCATTTGTTCCATGCTGTCCTTTCGGGATACCTGGGAAATCAAAAAACGTAACGTCTGTTCCTGCTGCCCCTTTATCATCCGCGAAAAATAAATGATATGTTTGAATATCATCTTGATTGACTGTTTTTTTCACTAAACGCATGCCGAGTACATACGTAAAAAATCGATAGTTTTCCTCTGCGCTACTTGTAATCGCTGTTACATGGTGAATTCCTTTTAATACTTCCATCTGAATACCTCCTAGTTGTTTTCCGCCGCTAAGCCGATTGTTTTGAGATGTTGAGTCATCTGTTCTACTTCCTCATTCGATAAGCACGAAAATAGCTCTATCATCTTTTGTTCGTGGGCAGGGAAGATCTCCTTCATGAATGTCTCCCCTTCAGCTGTGATGCCTGTATAAATGACGCGGCGATCATCGGGGCAGCCACGTCGCTTCACATACCCCTTTTGCTCCAGTTTATCAATGACATACGTAATACTACTGCTCGCGATTAAAATCTTGTGCCCAATCACTTGAATCGGCTGTTCCCCTTTATGATATAGAAATTCAAGTACGGCAAATTCCGTTGCATTTAACTGATATTGTGCCATATCTTTTTTCAATAAATCCTCTAAAGACCTCGAGGCTCGAAGTAACACAGTAATCGCATGTAACACCTGATTGCGCTGTTCCATCCTTGCACCTCTTTTATTTCAAATTCAATTATCTCTAATTCGAGATAATAATAACATAACCATTCCCTATCGTCTAGAAATCTGTTTAAACGTATAAAAAAGCACTCATGACTGAGCGCTTTTTTTCATTCGAATACGATATAAGATGATTAATAAAATAAACCAAACAGGTGTCAGTAACAATGCTGTTCGTGTCGCTTCTGCATATAACATAATGCCTAATAAAAATACAAAGAATGCAAGTACGACATAGTTTATAAATGGTGTAAACGGTGCTTTAAATGTGGATGCTTCATGTAATGCACGATTTTTCTTTTTATAAATAATGTGTGAAATTAAAATAATGCTCCATACCCAAATAAAACAGATGGCACTAATTGTCGTCACCAAACTAAATGCATCATCCGGCATTAACTTACTTAGTAATGCCCCTACTGATACGACAATCGTTGAGACGATTAATGCATGTTGCGGTACACTTTGTTTATTTAACTTCGCAAATTTTGCACTCGCTTGATTGTTTGAACCTAAATTAAATAACATACGGCTCGTTGAGAACATCCCTGAGTTCCCTGCTGATGCAGCAGAAGTCATTACAACAAAGTTAATAATACCCGCTGCAATGGGAATACCTGCTAATGTAAATACTTGTACAAACGGCGAACTATCGGCTGTCATCGTATTCCAAGGGTTGATGGCTAAAATAACAAATAGCGCCCCTACATAGAATAATAAAATACGTACAGGAATTTTATTAATCGCAGATGGAATGTTTTTCTTCGGATCGGCTGTTTCAGCAGCTGTTACCCCAACGAGTTCCACCCCAACAAAGGCAAAGACAACCATTTGGAATGCGAGTAAAAATCCGCTAACGCCATTCGGGAACAATCCACCATGTGCCCATAAGTTTGACACACTTGCTGTACCTGCATCTGTTTGCAAGCCGGTTACAATCATATATAACCCGATGACAATCATCGCAACAATTGTCACCACTTTAATAAGTGAAAACCAAAACTCTAATTCACCAAATAGTTTTACAGTTAATAAATTTAAAGCAAGCAATACGACAACACAAAGAAGCGCTGGTACCCACTGCGGAATATCAAACCAGTATTGTGCATAAATACCTACAGCAATAATGTCTGCCATTGCCGTCATAATCCAACAAAACCAATAGGTCCAACCTGTTACATACCCTGCCCACGGTCCAATATATTCTGTCGCAAAATCGGTAAATGTTGTGTATCCTGCATTTGACAATAATAATTCACCGAGTGCACGCATCACAAAAAATAATGCAATCCCAACAATTAAATAGGCAAAGATAATACTTGGTCCTGCAAGTGCTATTGCCTTACCAGAACCTAAAAATAGACCTGTACCAATCGTACCGCCAATCGCAATAAGCTGTACGTGGCGGTTTTTTAAATCTCGCTTTAATTCCATGCTGATTCCCCCAAGTTGTACTTTTGAAACAACATATTCGCGAGTTCACTTACGACAATTTTATAAGCTTATATGCTATAAAACACAAAAGAGACTAGTGGCAAATAGCACTAGTCTCATTAAACGTAAGAATAACAAAAAAATTCGACATGTTAAAGCTATAAATCGACATTGACAAAAAATCGTCAAATTTACGTGTAACATGTAAACCATTCAGCTAAAATAGCTGATCTTTATTACCCTTCTGTCCTTTTGCCTGAGATAGTGAACCCTTCGGCGACGCTTTATGCGTTCTCTCCAGAAAATGCTCCTGCTATAGTGTGATCCATAGCATTCAACGCGTTGTATATGCCTTGTTCTTCACAAGGTGATGTTATTTCAAGATAGTTACTATCTTAACAGGAAGGGATGAATTATGCAATATAATATTATTTCAGAATATTCTTTCTATAGAGATATTCTACATAAAAAAGAAAAACTCTCGAACGAAAGCACGTTAATGAGCAATACCCATTTTGTAAAAATAATAAAATCCAGTACCTTGCAGAACAGGTAACTGGATTTCGCTATTTCTATTTAATTGGAATAAATTTCAATGTTTTCTGAATACGATAAGCAAAGAAACCTGCAAAAATGGCTAAAACGATATCTTTTGGCATTGGCGGAATCATCCAAGCCCACGCCATTTTGTATGAGAATCCTTCTGGTGCCCCCGCCCATAATGTATAAGCATAGTACATCCAGTTTGTCCCAATTACATAGTTTACAGCCATTGCTAGTAAAGCTGCAACAACATAAGACGTAAATGTTTGGAAACGCTCCACAATCCAGCCCGCTATAAATGCACTTAAAATAAATGTTACCACAAATCCGAATGTTGGCAATAGAACAGCTGAGAAGCCACCACTAAATTTTGCAAAGACTGGCGCACCTGCAAGACCAACCAACATATAAACTGTACAAGCAATCGCCCCTTTTCTGCTACCAAGCACAAGACCCGCAAGAATCGCAAAAAATGTTTGTAGTGTAATCGGTACACCACCGATTACTAAAAACGGCGCAAATGCTGTAATATTGGCACCGATCATCATTAGCGTCGCAAATAATCCGCTATGCACTAAATCAATGACGCGCCACTTTGGTAAAGGTTTTGATACTGTTTCCACAAAAGACACTCCTATCAATCAATGAAATCGTATATAGGTGGAAAAAAAGAATCATATAATGACTAAAAAATCACCTATATCGCATAGAATTTATAAGTTAACCTTAGAATTTTTTATGTTAACAAAAATATTAAAGAATATACGTTTTTATGTCAACTGTTTTTTTATTATAGTTAACTAAAATAGTAGAAGTGACAATTGCCACTTCTACTATTTTTACTCTTTTATTTTCTTTAACTCTGTTACGATTTCATTAAAACGCTGATCTAACTGGGCATATTCCGGATGATTCGTCGTCATAAACGATAATTTCCCTAGTATCTCTTGCTGTTCGTTTAATAGCTGCAGCCGCCTTGCCTCACCTGTACCTACCTTTTGGACTGCCGTGGGTACTTTTATTTGACCATTTTTTATTTCCCACGTTTTATTCGTTATTTTTCCGATAAAATAATGGTCATGTGAGACAACAAGCAATGAACCATTATAATCCAGTAATGTTTTTTCAAGCTGTTCACGTGATGGCAAGTCTAAATGATTGGTCGGTTCATCAAGTATAAGCAAATCTTTTTGCTCCAAAATGTATTGCATCAGCTTACATTTCACACGCTCGCCCATGCTCATACTGTCAAAAGGCTGTGCCCACTGTACACTTGTAAAGCCAAGGCGTTTCATTAAATGTTGTACTTTTCCACGCCCTTCAAATGTCGGTTGATAGAAAAACTGCTGCGGCGTTTGATCTAGTGGCAAATCAAATACATTTTGTGTTAAATAACCGATTTGTGCCGTTGGTGAAAGCCAAATCTCCCCTTCAGCCGATTCAAGCCCCATCAGTATATTGAGTAATGTCGTTTTCCCTGCCCCGTTTGGACCAACGAGCGCAATTTTATCACCTGTAAGCATTGTTACACTCACACGCTTTAATAAGTGATGGTTGCTATAGCGTTTACTAACATTTTTTAGCTCCATTAATCGCTTACCGCGCTTTCTACTTTGCGGAATTGAAAAATCAACCGTATATTCCTCTTTTACTGCCTCTACTTGATGCTTATCAAGCTCTTTTTCTAACCATTTACGTTTGGACTTTACTTGCGCATCCATCCGCTTTGCCTTGACACGATAAAACTCTTTGAAACCTTCCTGCTTCGTTGATTGCCGATGTGCTTTTTCTGACCAAGATGCTAAATTAGCTAGTTGTTGCTCGACGCGTTTCATTTCCTTTTGCTGCACCTCATATTGATGCTGTTGCGCCTTCCGCTGTTCATTTCGCTGCTTTTGATAAGTCGTATAGTTCCCTTGATACGGCGTTATTCGCTCATCTTCAATGGCCCAAATCGTTGTCGCCACTTCGTCTAAAAAGTAGCGATCATGCGAGACAATCACGACAGCACCTTGATAATTTTTGATTTCTTCTACAAGTAGCGGTAACGACTGTGCATCTAAATGATTTGTCGGCTCATCTAATAATAAAATATGTGCATTTGCTTGAAATCCTTGCATTAATCGTAGCTTCAACTTCTCCCCACCACTCAAGTTTTCATAAGAAGCATTCGGAATGGACCATAGCGGCTTTATTTGTTCAGCTGAAAAGTGCGCTGCTTCCTGCTTGACATAGGCAATTTCGATTGGCTGTAGATGTTGAATCGTCCCGTTTGATGGTTTTATATTTTGAGCAATGACCTCAAGCAGTGTCGATTTCCCCGCTCCATTTTTCCCAATAATACCGATTACTTCTTTTTCTTTAATCGTTAACGTGATTTCTTTCAGAAGCGGTTGCTCTTGAATCGAAATCATGACATTGTTCAGCTTTAATAACTCTTTCATATAAAACCCTCCTAAGCTTGGGAGGAACAAAAAAATCCTCCCAAATTGAATTGGAAGGATTAATCTACAGCATACACAAATACACTTATCCCTTTAAAGATAAGCTACGTTATTTATGAAAATGGGCAGACTAATCCTATTGTTTGTTGAATCGACTGTTCGATTTGGTCCAAAAAATAAGATTAGTTTAACATCGGCCACCCATCTTCCCTTCATTGTTTGTTAGTTTCACTATAGCATAGCGATTTTTCGCTAGTCAAAGTTTTTCATAGCCCACTTTTCGGAAACCTAGCCTTTTTGGAATGGTTTGACTTTTCTGATTATCTGCCACTATCCGAATTTCTATGCGGTTAAGTTATAAATTAACCTACCAATATTTAACATAATGTAAGACGCTATCTTCTATATGCATTCCGACTTTTTCATAAAGTTTTTGCGCATTGACATTGGAGATTGCTGTTTCTAATGTCATATAACGTGCATTTTGCGCCTCACAAAAAGTATAGCATCGTTCAATGAGCGCTTGTGCTACGCCTTTTTGCCGAGCAATTGGACTTACGTATAAATCATTTAAAATATACGCTCGCTTTAGCCCAACTGTAGAAAATGTAGGATAAAGCTGAACAAATCCAACCGTTACATGTTCAATCATTGCAATAAATACTATAGAATCTTTGTTTACCAAGCGCTGTTGTAAAAAATGCTTCGCTGCTGCTATATCACTTGGTTGTTCATAAAACTGGCGATATTCATCGAGCAACTTGCTTGTTTCTTCTAAACGATTTTCCGTCAATTGTTCAATTTCCATGTTCCTCTTCCCTTCTATATAGTGAATGTTTTTGACTAAGGTTCCATTTCCCTTCTACTCTACTAATCTGAATTTCAAAGCTAATAAGTGTAACGCTGATAACTTTGTTTGAACACTTCTTCTTAAACCGCACCGTTAGTACAACTAAGAAAAAAAGGTATACATAAGAGTTAAATATTCGCTCATATTAACGATTTAAACTTTCTATAAACGCTTCTGATTCCTCAGCTATTCGCTCATAGTCAATACTATGAACATAGTGAGAGGAATCTAACTCAATTAATTTACCATTAGAAATCATACTCATAAAATCATGTTGAATTCCATTCCATGTTTTATTATCGAAACCTGTTCCCTCACCATTGGATGAAAACAAAAGTATAGGAATGTTCGGCATTCCAACTTTTTTGACTTTTTGTGCATTTACTTTTATATTATTTATTTCATTGATCATATCTTTAGTCAATGTTCTTCGATAAAAAATTACTTTATACAACTTTTTCTCTTTATCTGTTAAATTTCCATATTTTACTGCGGCACTTTCTGATAGATTTGGCATCCACCTGGTTAAACCAATATTTGCAGCTAAAGCACCTAATCGAATCAGGAACATATTGATATCTAAATCTTCATATGCAGCTGGAACAGCCATATCTAATCCAATGATAGCTTTTATTTCATTAGGGTAGTCTTGCGCCCATTTCAAAGCTTCAATGCCAGACATAGAATGAGGAAATAAAATATATGGGCCTTCAACTCCTAATTTAAAAAGAGCTTCTTTTGTTTCAGCTAGAATTGTATCAATGTCGCGATCAGTATCTGTGACTTCGCTAAATCCATAGCCTGCCTTTTCAATAACAACAATTTTATATTGATTGCTTAACAAGGAATAAAGTGATTTAAAATCTAATGCAGGTGAACTCGTGCCACCACCAGACATAAAAACAAGCGTTTCTTCTCCTTTTCCTTCTATATAAACGTGCATTTGATGACCATTAACCTCTACAAGTTGCCCAGTTGGAACAAATAATTCTTCTTCTTTTGACAATTGTATTTTATGATTAATAAAGCTCACAGAAAGAATCAACACAACAAACCAAATAATAACTGTAAATATTATCAACATAATACGTTTAAATCCTCTTTTCGTATTTCTCAGCTATATTCTAGCTCTCCACGATAATACAACCTTCACTCTCTATTAATTCAATAATTTTACATTTAACTATAAAAGAGAAGCGAAAACTCACGTATTGTAATACTTGTTGAATAGACAAAACACGAAAGGAGCTTTCACTTTGTACCCCAAGTTTATCAAAACGCCATTATCTTTACCATCTTTTTCAAATTCCCTTTTCCATCTGATGAAGAACATGGATTTGTGGCACAGTAGCACCACGAAGGTTTTCATGCAAAACATATTTATCAAACATTGAATCCTCTGAGATATGTGTTGAAAGCGACAACGATGACACAGGCAAAACGACGATTAACAGTATAGGTTAAATGCTTTCAATTTCATCTGTGTGGTGCCGTTTCTAAAATTGAAAAAACGTTACTGGATACCATTCTTTCCCCGCTATCAAATGGCTTTATGGAAGGCACGAACAATAAAATTAAACTCATCAAAACACGGGGTTTTGGCTATTGAAATAAAGACCGTTTATTTCGTCGTTTATGTTTGGAAACAGATCGCTAATTTTGCAACTTTTGGTGATGAGTCAAATGGATAAAGGTAAAATTAAAAATGAGTCCGGTACCTACCATACCGAACTCATTTTAAGCATGCTATCTAATGAAATAACCTTGTATAATTTTTAAGGTCACTTCCTAAAGTGCTTTATCTCTATTTAAATAACTCAGGATATGCCGTTTTTGCCACAAGCTCTACTGCTTCACCGATACGTGGACCTGGGCGACCCGTTATATCCGCGTCAATTTTGAATACGAGGTCGTTTTGCACCGCTTGGATTTGATCCCAGCTTGCGCGCGCTTTAATTTCAGCAACTGGGTCCTCTGTGTAGTATACCGTTGTGAAAATTTGCTCAGGATTACGTGCAATGACATCTTCTGTTGCCACGCTAAACCAGTCTTTTTGCTGATCAGCAAAAATATTTTCTACACCTGCTGCGTCCAAAATTTCTTGTTGGAATGTTTTGCTACCTGTTGTCCAAATATCTGGCGCAGGTGCAATTTCAAAGTAAATTTTCGATTTTACTACATCTACTGTTTTTTCTTGTACTTCAGAAATTTTCACTTTAATATCTTCTACTACTTGGTCGGCCACTGTAGCTTGCCCCACAACATCACCAAGCTGTTCAATATCACCATAAACATCCTCAAATGATGTGGCAGATGAAATAACAAATACTTTCACCCCTGCTGCTTCTAGCTGTTCTACTTGTGCTTCGTCACCAATTGTGTACGCAATAACGACATCTGGATTCATCTCGATAATACGTTCAGCATTAAATACGTAAGAATCCGATACACGCTCAATATCTTTAGCGGCTTCTGGATAATTATCGTAGTCTGTTGCCCCGATGATTTGATCCCCTACACCAAGCGCAAATAAAATTTCAGTGTTACTTGGTTGTAATGACACAATTGTTTCAGGTACTTGTTCAAATGATACTTCCTTGCCGCGGTCATCCACAACTGTATATGGTCCAGATTCTTCTGGTGCAGGTGCTGCTCCTGATGTTGACACTTCTTCTTTAGCGCCACAAGCTGCTAATAAAAGTGCTGCTGCAAGTGGTGCTACATATTTCATTTTATACTTCACTGTTTATCCCTCAATTTTCCCATATGATTTTGATTTAAATGGTATTTCCTCTACACCATGAATTGTATTAACTTCCACAGCTAGTACGAAAAATACATTCGCTAGTAGTCCTAAAAATTGAAACAATATTTCTTGGACTTCGCGCTCTTCACTCACTTTATGGAGTGCACGGTACGATTTCTTTGCTTCGCTTCGGCAAATATGTAATACTGTTGCGCCTGGATGCCCTTGCGGTAGTACAAACTGTTGAATCGTTTCTCCTGCTCTGTCCACAAATTCATCATAAATACCATCTAGCCATGCTAAATCCTCTGCTGTAATGGCCAATCTGCCTCGAACAGAGCCGTTCACATGATAGGCTAACGGTTGAATTTGTCGTAAAATCGCTATAACTTCCGCATTTTTTTCCGATTCTTCTAATATAGCAATCGCGTCTCCGATACGTGTTGTGAGCGAATCAGTGCGAATTTCATAATCGACTAAGCAGCTTTTTTCACGCATAAATGGATAGCATGAATAACGCCAATCTTTTGCCATCCTTATTCCTTCTTCCTTGCTTCAAAATTAAATGTGTCATCTGTGATTGGCGCTACCTTCGCTACTGCATATGTTGCGCCCTTCTGCGAGAAGAAGTCGTACGTTGAGCCTTCGTTGCGAATACCATTCATAACGATTGGATTAACCTCTTCCTCAGGGAACATCGCATCAAAGCCCACATTCATTAACGCTTTATTCGCATTGTAGCGAACGTACGCCCTTACCTCTGGTGAAAGACCCGTTTCCGCGTAGACATCATCTGTATATTTCATTTCATTTTGATATAAATCAAGTAAAAACTCATAGCCCCATAGCTTTAAAGCGTCTTGCTGTTCTTGGCTAAACTGCTTAAATAAGTTTTGGGCAAAGAAACCAACTGCGACACCGTGAATGGACTCATCACGTAAAATTAACGAAATCACTTCCGCGCTATTACGTAAGAACCCTTGTCCTCCTAAATACAATGGGTAAAAGAAACCTGAGTAAAATAGGAACGATTCGAGCATAACCGACGCATACATCGCCTTCCAAAGCGACTCTGGATTATCTTCTTCAATCGCCTGGTACACTTCGCTAATACGGTTTGCTTTATATTGAAGAAACTCATTTTTTTTGACCCATTCAAACACTTCATCGATTTCGCTATTTGTACAAAGCGTCGTAAAAATATACGAATACGACTTAGCATGAATCGCCTCAAAGGCACCAAACACTGTTAGTACAGCCTTCTCCTGTAAATCAGGCGTAAACTTGGCAATCTCGTTCATGCCAATATTTGTTTGTACGGTATCAAGTAATGTCAGCCCACCAAATACTTTTTTATACGTATCTTGGTGTTCAAAGCTTTGCCACTGCTTGACATCTTTTGAAACCGCAATTTCTTCTGGAAACCAAATTTGCTTCCACTGCTGATCCCAAAAAACTTGCGCTAAATCACTTGTCGGCTTATTCCAGTTGACCGCCTCAAAAGTTAAATTTGACATGCCACACACTCCTCCAAGCTTTGTAAACGCTGACGCACATAATAAACGGATTTAATGCCTTTCATCCAAGCATAAATATACACTTTGGCAAGTTGCTCTGTTGTCCATGCATCTGTTACATAAAGTGTCATCGAAATGCCTTGGTCAACATGTTGCTGTGCTGCTGCGTATAAGTCTATTAAATCGTACGGATTGACATCGTATGCTTCTGTATATAAATGCTCGTTATCATTTGTTAAAAACGGCATCGGATAAATCGTACGGCTATCTGCATAATCACGAATTTCCACGCGTTCCGTAATCGGACTAATGCTAGCCGTGCACGAGCGGATATAGGAAATACTCCATTTTGTTACTCTCGTATAGATACGATGGGTGAGTCGTTACTGTTTTCCGCTCACCTCTCTAAGTTTCCTTAGAGTGCAGACTATATCTTAATCTCAAAATAAACTTCAATACAGTTTAAACATTCTTTTTTCATATTTTGAGATTCCTCCCACTTAGTCGTTGAACGTTCATCTTACTATTATAAGATGCTTCGCTGCGGATTTCCCATTGTTACATACTTCTCTCTTTTACTTTACCTAAGTGGTTAGCTTAGCCATCATATATATCACTATTATGATTTAGTGTAGAAGTCTTTAGGGATTCCCCGTCAATTCGAGAGGTTATCGATACTCATCACTGAATAAAGGGGCAATTTATTTACCCGTTGGAGCAACCGCAAGTCGGTAAGCATGGAACAAACCATACTGCTCTACTTGCTGCTGAAGTTCCTGCCACATTTCCTTTGTAATGAACGGCACATTACCTAACGCTTTTTTCGCGCTATCCGATAATTGCGACAACTCTTTGTTCGTATACGGTTTGAA
The DNA here is from genome assembly GCF_057837305.1 of Lysinibacillus sp. RU7. Taxonomy (NCBI): domain Bacteria; kingdom Bacillati; phylum Bacillota; class Bacilli; order Caryophanales; family Bacillaceae; genus Lysinibacillus; species Lysinibacillus sp. RU7. The sequence goes on from NZ_JBYQFK010000005.1 coordinate 66,869, forward strand.
ATATTCACCATTCGCGTAATCACTATCCGCAAATCGGTAAAATGTTTGGCCTGTTTCCTTTGCAATTTCCATTGATGATTTCAAACTAAAGTAATTGATCGCTTCCATAAAATGATCCATAAATTCGATGGATTCCTCTGAGCCATAACGAATCCCTTCTGTCGCGAGATGACCGTGTAAATTCATGACACCTAATCCAATTGAATGCATACGTTCATTTGCCTTTGCGACAGATGGTACATTTTTAATGTAGGTCATTTTCGATACATTCGTCAGTAAACGTACCGCTGTATCTACGAGCACATCAAAATCTTGTACTTTCGTCGCTTTGTAAATATCAATCGAGCCTAAATTACACGACACATCCATGCCGTATTCATTCGGCTGATCTTGATCGGTAATCACACTCGTTTCCTGAAATTGTAAAATTTCTGTACACAAATTAGACATTTTGACACGCCCGATGTTTTTTAACGGATGGGCATTGTTCACATTATCATCAAAGATTTCAAACGGATAACCCGATTCAAACTGCGCTTTTTTCACTTCTGTATAAAGCTTTCTCGCATTCAATCTCTTCAATTTACGAATATTCGGATTATCGAGTAGCTCATAATACATCTCTGAAATTGATATTTCAGACATCCGCTTGCCATATTCCTTATAAATATCGTAACTGCTAAATAGAACGATATCTTTGTCTCTTCGCATTAACTCAAAGAAAATGCTTGGAATAATAATGCCTGTGGATAATGTCGCAAGCCGAATTTTATCATCAGCATTTGGTTTTTTTGATGAAATAAAGCTTTCGATATCGCCATGGAAAATATTTAAATACACAACACCTGATCCGTTACGTTGTCCGAGTTGATTGGAGTAGCTGAACGAGTTTTCAAGTAACTTCGCAACCGGCATGACACCACTTGCTCGGTTCAGTATTCCTTTTATCGGATCACCGAGTGGGCGTAAATCTGTCAAGTTCACACCAACACCACCACCAAGGCGGGAAAGCTCTAAACAGTAGCCGATATTTTCAGCAATGGAGTTCATCGTATCGTCCATCGTTAGCTTAAAGCAGCTTACTAGCTCACCGCGTGCTTTTTTTCCGCTATTAAGCGCTGTTGGGGTAGCTGGTTGGTATGCTTCCATTATCGCTTCCACCGCGCGCTCTGCTAACTGCTCATCACCTTGTGCTAAATACAGCGCAATAATAACGATTCGGTCCTCATACTTTTCTAAAATCTCTTTGCCATCGCGACTTTTCATCGCATAGCTTTCATAAAATTTACTTGCACTCATGAAAGACGGGAAACGAAAATGATACGCATACGCCTTTTTGTATAAACGCTTAATGAAGTCAAATGAGTACATATCTAAAAATGCTGGCTCATAATAGCCTTCATCCACTAAATAGCGCAGCTTTTCCTCTAAATCAATGAAATAACGCATACGTACATTGACATCTTCTAAAAAGTAGCGTCTCGTTGCCTCTAAGTCCTTCACTAAATCGAGCTCGCCTGTTGCGCGATAACGATTAAGCACCTCATTATTTAATTTCAAATACTGCTTCATGCTGTCCCTCCTGTATATGCTCATAGTAAAATGCTTGAATTGCCGCATAATCCTTCGCTGTGCCACGCAAATCTAATTTACATACAAGTGGAATGTTATACAGCGCGGCTAATTTATCGCCTGCTTGTCCAAACACTTGATGACCAAAATTGCTATTCCCACTGACAATGACCCCTCTACAAAGCTTGTAATGTTGTTTCATAAACCGTTCTACTCGTACGGGAATATCGCCTAAACCGTCTGTATATGTAAATAATAAAAAGGGTGTTGTTAGTTGTTGTACTTCATTCATTTCAATGTTTGGTAGTTGTAAAGTTTGTGTCACATAGCGTACGTTTCCTGTGCGACTTGCATATACAATCATGCTTGCATCGCTTCAATTTTCGAGAGGATGTTTGGAATATCCCCGATCAGTTCACCGTTCACTTCTAAAATCGGTACAGAGGAGAAACCTGCCTGCTGTATTTTCTCCATAGCAGCTGTGTCATGATCAATATTAATCCAATCTGCTGATAACCCTGCCTGTTGTAGTTCTGATTTCACCCATAAACATTTTGGGCAAATTGTTTTTGTATATAGTTTCATACTATTCTTCCTTTCTCATATAAAATAAAAAAAGCTACCTAACAATGAGGTAGCTTGAAATGGAAACGTCAAAAAAAGAGTCCGCCTCCATTTCCTATCCCCCGAAGAAATGTACAGTCGTCTAGGTAGGCAGGTCTCCTGGCTTTGCTTCATCCTTTGACGCTCCTTCCCATACAAAATGTACAGTGGATTGTTTCGTCATCGTCAGCATTTACAGTTGCGGGGACAGCGACGGATTTACACCGTTCTTCCCTTTTAAACTACATATAGTAGTACCCTCACTAGAACTAACACAATATATTGTTTTATTTCAACAGAACTTAGTATAGCATGTCTTGAAATGTTCTGCAAAGCTATTTTTGAAATTGCTTACAAAGTTTGATTTCATTCGGTTATTTTTAGCTAATAAGTAGCGCAAAATCACACTATTTCTTTATTCGCAAAATTTATCAGAAGGTATTTTACTGCACACGAAAGGAGGCTTGTCCAATAAGTGAATAAGCCCCCTCTATAAACATCGTAAGCATTCTTTTTTAATGATGATGGTGGTGATGCTCATATCCATGCTCTTCTGCATATTTTCTAAAGTTCTCTAAATCTTGCATCCCTGTCGATGACCCATTCATCGCTTGCTCGGCACGTTCGACAAGGACATGTTGTAACTTTGGATGATAGCCAAAATAATTGGCAATTTGAATGTCAACCTCTGGATAGGTCACTTGGTAGTTATCACGCATTTTGTACATGCGCTTCATTAAAATACCTGTAAATAGGAAGTATGGCAGCATAATGATTTTTTTCGCTCCAAACTTCACACAGCGCTCGATGCCCTCGTCAACTGTTGGCGTTGCGACACCCATAAACGCACTTTCTACCCAAGGAACGTCAAGCTTTTCCCAAAGTAAACGTGAAATTTTATAGAAATCCCCGTTCGCTTCTTCATCGCTTCCACCACGTCCTACCAATAAGATGGCTGTATCTTCATGTTTTTGATATGGGTCAAAGCCAATTTCTTTTAACCGTTCCAATAAAATTTCAAAAATTCCCGCATGAATCCCAATCGTTTGCCCGTACGTGAAGGTGATGCCTGGGAATTGTTCTCTTGCATGCTCAATCTCTGCTGGGATGTGCATTTTAGAATGTCCCGCATGGAGTAGCATGATGGGAATCACATGAATCTCCTCTGCGCCCTTTTCAACACAAAGCTCGATCCCGTCTTCAATATTCGGTGAAGCGAATTCTAAAAAGCATGTTTCTACTAAAATAGCAGGGTCGATTAAGTAGGTTGTACGTTCTATAAACTCACGCACTTCATCATTTCCAGCTTCTACTCTGCTGCCATGTCCAACAAATAATATCGCTTTTTTTGTCGCACTGGATTTTTCTTTTCGTTTTAATACTTTCGTTTTCGATATACCTTTTGTAAAAGTTGGCGTTGCTTGTGCTAAACCATCTTGCGTCATATTGTAAATCATGTGCTGATCTTCCACTTGACCTGTTACAATATCTCGTCCTACTTGCTCATCTTGTACGCTATACCATTTTCCTTCTGGATAGGAAATAACGACGCATTTATCCTTACAACGGCCGTTACAGCGTGTACGTGATGTATGGATCATTTCATCTAGATTGTTTTTTGTAATTTCATCTCGGATCGCAAGTGTCACTTCTTCAGCACCTGCGCCCATACACGTACTACCGTTACAAATTAATAAATGACGTTGCATTCCTTGTAAGTTCCATGTTGTCATGTTGTCAGCTCCTTTTTTGGCTCCCACGAAATGACCGCGGCATAAAATGTATGACGATAATGTACTCCGTCTGCATCCTGCTCAATAAACGGCGCTAATGACTCGAGTACATGCTCCGCTGAAAAGTCCGTGTCGATAATTTTTTTACTTTGTGCAGCAACTAGCGCTTCCATTGTCGGATAATGATACGTACGCTCCAGTTGAATCATTTCGCAATCAGCATAAATTTCAAGCTGATATAGCATATTTAAAATTTCAATATAGTCGCGGCGTGGGTATTTAATGGAGTAGCCGTATTTTTCATCTAATATTTTGTAATGCGGTTGAATCGGCCCTGTTGTCAGCCCGATAATTGCTCGTTTTTTTGCTAATGCATTCATTTTCTTTAGCGTGTCGAGCATCTGATACATGCGGTAAAAACAGTTCACGCCTAACACGACATCATGTTGCTCTAGCGCTACTTCTTCCCATTTCCCCTGCATAAATGACACATGGTTAGCCTCTTCAAAGTATTGTGCTAAATAAGAAAGCACACTTTTAGAACCGTCCACACATGTTAATTTGGCTACATCCTCCGCTAGTGGAAATGTATAATTTCCCCATCCAGGACCAATTTCAATCACAGAATCTTCCTGTCCAATATACTTTTTCATCACCTTATAAATCGGTACGGCATGGGCTTCGGTTTGCTTGTATGATTTTTTTTGCATCGACTGTGCCCAAAAGGCTTCCTCTAGCGAATCATCTACCATTCGCTCTGGCATATTACCATGCCAATCAAGCATCCCTTCCTGCCATAGCTTTTCAAAATCAATTGCTAATGGTCCTTTCAACTTATTCCCTCCTCTAATAAAAAAGAGAGGCCAGAAATTACTTTCGGGCCCCCCCTTCACTTCTTGATCACTACCTACTAAGAATTATTGCCCCTACGATGGTTACCACCATCCTCGTCGTAAAGGTAGCGTCTCAAATGTTTTCAGACGCCACCTTGAAAGCAAGCACTATCATATGTAGTACAATGCTTCCCATAATCCCGTGGGTACATTTCGTGTTCGTTTGGCAGGTCTCCTGACTTCACATCCTCACAAGACAAATCCCTTCCCGCATACGCAGTGGTGACGATTTGTTGCTCCGTTTTACAGTGGCGGGTACCGTGGTGAATTTGCATCACACTTCCCTATTAAGTAGTTCTCACTACACCAAACAACATGCTATGTAATTAATGTATATAAAAGCTCCATATTCAGGTGGCGACGCACGTGCACATCAAGCATTTCATAGGCTTGTTCGCGACGCTCTGCTTCGGATTGCACCGCTGTATCAATTGTTGCTAATCCTTTTTCAAGACGAATTCGATTAAAATAATTTCTTGTGAACTGTCGGTTATGGAAAATTCCATGCAAATACGTACCAATCATACGATCATCGTCACTTCTTACGCCATCTGTTCGACCGTCATGTAATTGTACAAAAGGTTTGACTAAATCGTTTGCTCGTGTACGCCCTAAATGAATTTCATAGCCTGTTACCTGTTCACCAGTAGACAGTTGGCCAGATACTTGAACCGTTTGTTTTTCTGCTACAAAAATCGTTTCTAACGGTACTAACCCTAGTGTTTTAGTCCGACCACCACTTGCTTCAATCGCTTCCTCATCAATTAATGTTTCCCCAAGCATTTGATAGCCACCACAAATGCCAAATATATACGTGCCCTTTTGTGCGTGTTGCTGAATCGCCTGTGCCAGTCCCGTTTTTTCCAGCCATTCATAATCTTCTACCGTATTTTTTGTCCCCGGTAAAATAATAACTGTTGGATTTTTCAGCTCTGCTACAGATTTGATAAAGCGTACACCTACTTGTGGCTCATCCATTAATGGATCGAGATCGGTAAAGTTCGAAATGCGCGGGAAACAAATAACCGCAACATCGATTGGAAACTCCTCAGCTTGTGGTTTTTTTAGTCGCAAGCTTGATAACGCCATCGAATCCTCTGCCTCGATTTGCACATCGATATGTGGAATTACACCAAGCACTGGAATATTCGTATATTCCTCTAACCACGTAATCCCGCTATCAAGTAGCTCCTTCATCCCTCGGAATTTATTAATAATAATGCCTTTTACACGCGCTCGCTCCGCCTCATCTAACAGCATCAACGTACCAACGATCGAAGCAAAAACACCACCTCGTTCAATATCTGCGACTAAAATAACGGCTGCATCTGTTTCATGTGCCATGCGCATATTCGCAATATCTCTTGCCTTTAAGTTAATTTCTGCGGGACTACCTGCGCCTTCAAGTACAAGCACATCATATTGTTGTGATAAACGTTGAAGGGATGATCTTACTAATGGCATCACTTCTTCAACAAATTGTTCGCGGTAGGAAACAGCGTCCATATTCGCAAAAGGCTTCCCATGTACAATGACCTCAGATACCATATCGCCCTTTGGCTTCAGTAATATCGGGTTCATATCCGTTGTTGCAATGGTACGTGCCGCCTCTGCCTGTACACCTTGCGCGCGTCCAATCTCGCCACCGTCTTCTGTAATATATGAGTTCAATGCCATATTTTGGGATTTAAACGGAGCCACTCTGTAGCCGTCGTTTGCTAAAATACGACATAAAGCTGTACAAATCACACTTTTCCCAACGTCTGAAGCCGTCCCTTGAACCATAATGGCCTTCATTAAAATTCAAGTCCTTTCACAGCAGACACATCTTGATCTGCGTAATAATGCTTCGTCGGTTCAATTGTCGACACTAAATCAGCTAACGCAATGATAGCTGGATTGGCAGAACGTCCCGTAATGACCAAATGCATATGGGGCGGACGGTTTTGAATCGCTTCTAACACTTCTGCTAAAGGGAGTACATCATCGATTGGGAATTTTGTAATGGCAAGTGCATTGTTTAATTCATCTAAAACAAGCAAATCAATTGATTCATCTTGTAGTGCTTTTTTCACTTTATTCCACGCTTTTTGCAGTGCAACACGATGTTCCTCTGGTGTTTTTGTCCACGTAAAACCGATACCTAGCTGTTCTGTTTCAACACCAAGCTTGCGGAGCGCCAGTTGCTCGCCGTATGTACGCTCCGGAGATTTAATAAATTGCAAGTACTTGACATTCATGCCTCGACCAATCGCACGTAATGTGACACCGAGCGAAGCAGTTGTTTTTCCTTTACCATCACCTGTATAAACTAGCACAAGTCCTCTTTTCGTCATGCCGCTCCCCCTATAACCACGTCGTCTTCTCGCTAAAATGTGAGCGTTTTTTCTCCGTTGTCGGTGTTTCTGCAGGATAACCGATAAATAACGTACCGATTACTTGTTGCTCCTCTGTCGCACCGATAAATTGGTGCATTCGCTCATCGTGAACAAGCCCTACACCACGTGTACGCCATACAAAGCCAAGTCCTAATTCCTCCGCTGCAAGCCACATGGACATAATGGCACTACAAACAGCAAACTCATTGTCCTTTGTAGCGCCTTCGTCTCCAGCAACTTTATCCGCCGTTACTACAATCACAAGTGGTGTCGTTTGAATCACTTCTAGTGAGCTTGTCACTAAATGAGGTTTCGTTGGGAAACGTTCCTGTAAATAGGCATTCGCCATTTCTTCATAACGCTTTAAGCTGTCACCCTGTAGTACATAAAAATGCCAAGGCTCACGCATACGGTCATTTGGCGCATACGTTGCTGCTTGCAATAATTGCTCAACTTTTTCACGCTCTACCGGCTTTTGTTCATATTGACGAATGGCACGGCGTTGCTTTAATTTTTCAAGCATTATCATTTGCTCAACACCCCTTCTTTAAACCATTCAATTTGCTCTCTTACTTTGACAACCTCACCGACTAAAATCATTGCTGGATTTACGATTTGCTCGTTTTGAATACAAGCCGTAATCGTTTCAAGTGTCGCCGTAAATGTACGCTGATCACTCGTTGTTCCCCATTCAATGACCGCAACCGGCATCGTTGGTGCTTTTCCATGGGCGATTAACTGTGCCGTAATATGCGCGATATTCCCGACACTCATATAGAACGCGATCGTATCGATGCCTTTTAAAGAAGCCCAATCTAAAAAATCTTGTCCCTTTTCTGCTCGTCCATGCCCTGTTACAATCGCAAAACTTGTCGCAAAATCGCGATGTGTCACTGGAATCCCTGCATAAGCTGGTGCTGCAATACCGGCTGTAATACCCGGTACGATTTCATATGGAACGCCAGCCTCTTTTAAAACAGCTGCTTCCTCTGCACCGCGACCAAATACAAACGGGTCTCCACCCTTCAAGCGCACAACACAGCGCCCCTTTAATCCTTCTTCTACAAGTAATTGATTAATTTCATCTTGGATAAGCCCATGTCTTCCTGGCTCTTTTCCGCAATAAATAAGGCGAGCAGTCGGTTTTGCATGCTTTAATAATTCTTTGTTGACTAGACGGTCGTAGGCAATTACATCTGCATGCTGAATACACTCTAAGCCGTATACAGTAATTAGCTTTGGATCACCTGGTCCTGCCCCAACAAGATAAACGATTCCACTCACAATGTTTTCTCCTCTTGCACTAGCTGTTGCAAAAATTGCTGACATTTTTCCGTGTCCCCTTGACGAATCCATTCCAACACTTCGGGTGTCAGCAATGCTTGTAACGCTTGTTTTTTGACTTCACGGTTTAGCGATTTTTCTAGCAAATCCAGGCGAGCTTCCTTTAAAAAAGTAACATAGTCTGCATACGATTCATCGTACACTTCGGCTAAGTCTTCCTTTACCTTTCTTGTTAACGAAGGGCTCGCACCAGAAGTAGATACCGTTAGCATAAATTCACCACGACGAACAACGGCCGGGTTAATAAAATCCACATGCCCTTTTGCATCTGCTCGGCTTAGTAATTGCCAATGCTGTGTAGCTTGTTCTACTGCATCATTGACTTCTTCGTTATTCGTTACAGCAAAAATCAACGCTGCCCCGTCTAAGTCGCTCGCCTCAAACACTTTTTCGTGCCAAGTCGCTACACCTTGCTCTATATAGGTTTGAATTTCTGGTACAATCGTTGGACTCACAATAACAATCTGTGCTTTTGTTGGTAGTAGCGATTGTAGCTTTTGTCTGGCTACATGACCACCACCAACAATCACGACTTTTTTATAATCAATATTTAAACAAATCGGATAGTAATTCATCGACAAGCCTCCTTACAAGCTGTTAACCAGTTGTCAATCAGCTGTGGATTCGACGCAAAATGAAAATGCGTATAACCCGCTACTAAATTTTTGTGTAAATAGCCTTCCTGCTGTGCTCGGAAGCGTCCCTTTGAAAAATAAGCCGGTGTTTCGCGATGACCATCGTATGTTGAATAATGGAATTCATGTCCTTTTGCTTGTTCCGCTTCACCAATTAAAAAGTTCCCTGCCACACCCGTAATTTCACGGTAACCTAGTGCCGCCAGCTTATCCTGCATGACGACCTGACCTGGGATAATGCCAAGCATCGGTACACGATGACCACTGCGTGTCACAATCGCCTCTGTACAATACATAAAGCCGCCGCATTCTGCTAATGTTGGCAGACCACTACGAATCGCTGCTCGAATCGATTCATTCGCTTCCGTGTTAGCTGCTAGCTGCTCAGCAAACTCCTCTGGGAAACCACCACCAATATACAAGCCTTGCGCTTCTGCTGGTACTGTTTCATTGGCAAGTGGGGAGAAGTAATGTAAGACCGCTCCGGCTGCCTCTAACAGCTCTAAATTTTCCTGATAATAAAAGTTAAATGCCGCATCTTTTGCTACTGCAAGATGGACTGCTTCTGTATGACGCTTTTCGAAAATTGTTGAAGTCGCTTCAAGCGGCTCTGCTTCTGTAATCGCTAATAATTGATCAAGATCAATAGTTTCCTCAATTTTTTGTGCAAGCTCAGCAAAATAATCATCAAGCTCCCCGCGTTCAATCGCTGGAATTAACCCTAAATGGCGGCTTGGGATTGTTGGTACAGCTCCTTTTAATAAGTAGCCAATTACCGGGACATCACACTCTTGCTCAATCGCCGCTTTTACGATATCAAAGTGACTTTTACTTCCTAACTTATTGGCAATCACACCCGCAATGTGCACGTTTTCATTTAATACTTGGAAGCCCTTCACAATAGCGGCAACACTTCGTGCCATGCTTGCGGCATTGACAATTAAAATAACCGGGCTATTTGTTAGCTGGCTAATTTCAGCCGTTGAGCCTGTATCAGCAAGTGGAGACTTCCCGTCGTAAAGCCCCATAACACCTTCAATGATTGCTACATCTGCATCTTTTGAGGCACGACTCACAATCGTTTGAACGATTTCATGCGACAACATCCAGCTATCAATATTACGCGATGGACGCTTCGTTACTGCAGTATGGTAAGACGGGTCGATATAATCCGGTCCACATTTAAACCCTTGTACACGAAGTCCTCTATCCATCAGTGCGCGCATAATCCCTATCGTAAGTGTTGTCTTTCCTACATCGCTTCCCGTACCTGCAATGACAAATCGATTACTCATGTTACTCCTCCTCAAATTGCAAACGTGCTACGGAAATGGTAGCGTTGCCGCTTTTCTTTTTCTGTAAGCATAATTCAGTCGTTTTTGCATAACGCATCGCTGCTGGCTCACTAACACCATATGCCCCTGTATATTTAAATACAGTTTCAGAGGGGCTTGGTAATGGCATTTCATTTAACTCTGCTGGTGTATATGTTACAAATTCCCAATCATACTTCGCAGTCACTTGTAAAAAGGCTTCTTCATCCTTTTTTAGATCAATTGTTGCTAATGCTTTGACACTTTTGATAGAAAGCTGAAGCTCATCTAGCGTTTGTAAAATAACCGACTCGATTTCTTCAAGTGACGTCCCACGGTTACAGCCCATCCCAAGAACAAGCGATTTCGGACGATAGATAACACCATTTTCAAGTAATACTTGCTCCTCTGCTGTCAATAAACGATCCGTAATAATTAAGCTAGCATTCGGCTTTGCATCGATCGCTTCTGCTATCGTGTCATATAAATGTAGATTGTCTGGCATTGGTGTATCATGCATCCACCAATCGCGCTCCCCTGTTTCTTGCACGATGGCAACAGGTTCCTCATTGACAACAGCCGCACTGACCGGTGTGAGCTTGTCCTCTGCATCCCACACCCAACTAAAACGGGCACCGAATAAATCAACCGGAATTGTTTTTTGAACGTCTGAAGCCGTTGTAACAATAGGACGTGCACCAATGGCTTTTGCTACCTCGTTCGTTAAGGCATTCGCTCCACCAATATGCCCCGATACTACACTAATGACATGCTCCCCCTTATCATCGATCACAAGTACAGCTGGATCTTGCTTTTTATCGACTAATAACGGGGCAATCATCCGCACAACCGCACCTAATGAAATGATTAAAATCATTCCTTTATACTGCTTAAAAAGAGCCGGGAATAGCATACGAACCGATCCGTTAAATAATTGAATACCGCGAATTTCCTCGTCTCCCTGCGCAAACTTCCCCATATAATACACATCTACATACGGGAACAACGCGGCATAGCGTCTTGCATTCGCTACGCCGTGTTTTGTAATCGCAACTAAGGCATATGGCTTTTTGACCGTGATTTCTGGCAGTACACCTTCTTGCAACTCAATCATTTTTTCACACCTTTTCGATAACCGTGTGTAAACGTTTCATCATACAATTTTGAACGGTATTCTTTTTCATGAATATTTGGATCAAGTGCCCAGCCTGCTAAAATCATCGCATGCTTGCGAATACCATTCACGCGCATCGCTTCATCTAATTCGATCAACGTTGTTCGAACAATCTTTTGATCTGGCCAAGAAGCACGTTGAATCACCGCAACCGGTGTATTGTCTGCCCAGCCTGCTGATTGCAATTCTTTGACAATTTTCTTCGTTAACGTCGCACTTAGGAACAACGCAATCGTACAATGATGGCTGGCTAATTTATGTAATTGCTCCATTTCTGGTACGGGTGTACGTCCCTCTGCTCGTGTTAAAATGAGCGTTTGTGTTAAGTCTGGAATCGTCAGCTCTGCTCCAACTGCTGCCGCTGACGCGAAAACCGAACTCACACCTGGTACGATTTCATAGCCAATCCCATGCTCTTTTAATAGCGCTACTTGCTCCATTGTGGCACCATACATTGCTGGGTCTCCTGTATGAAGACGCACAAGCATTTTACCTGCCTTCACACGTTCGACGATACAATCAACCATTTCCTGCAAATGCATACCTGCTGTCCGAATAATTTCAGCTCCTGGGTTTGCTTGTGCAATTAAATCCTCACTCACTAAAGAGTCCGTATACATGACGACATCGGCCTCTTTTAGTTTTTTCAAACCTTTTACCGTTATTAAATCCGGGTCTCCCGGTCCTGCTCCAACAATCCAAATCTTCTCCACTATTTACGCACCACCATACACGATAAATAATTTAATTCAGCCTCTGCTAAATCATCTAAATTCCAAATAATTTCCTCATCTGACGTTACCTTCGTCACAACATGTGCTCGGTCGTACAGCCCCATGTCTTTTAATAAAGCAAGCATTTCGTTTATTACTTTTGCTACTTTAATAAACACAATGGCATCATGATCTTCAATTGCCTTACGCATCGCATTCATATCATCATGCGCTGGAATCATCGCCACATGCTCATCACCATCCGCTAATGGAATACCTAAGCGATTAGCTGAACCATTAAAAGAAGAAATGCCTGGAATCGTTACAATTTGTACGTCCGGATGCATCGATTGCATCAGCTTCATTAAATGAATAAACGTACTAAATAGCATCGGATCTCCTTCTGTTACGAAAGCCACATCTTTTCCTTGTGCTAAATATTCATAAATCGTCTCAGCAGATTTTTTCCATTCGCGCGCTAAAACATCCTCATCTTTCGTCATTGGGAACACAAGACCAAGCATATCTTTTTCAGCTGGATTAATATACACATCAACAATGCGATGGGCATAGCTTTTACTACCTTTTAATTTTTTCGGGTACGCAATCACAGGACACTCCTGTAATAAACGGAATGCCTTTACTGTAATTAACTCTGGGTCTCCCGGTCCTACACCTAATCCGTATAACACACCTAAATTGCTCATTGTCCTGTTCCTTTCTTTGTTGCTGTAATAATAAAAATCGGATTTAGCGGCTCAAAGCGCGTCATATCTAAAATTGGCTTACTTCTCGCTAATTGTGCCTGTAAAATACTAACCTCACAATCTAGTGATTTTAGACATTCCACCGCTTTATATAAATTTTCGATCGTCGCCACATTCATAACAAAGTGACCGCCTTCTTTTAAGCGCTGGATACAAAGTGTTAGTAATTGTTCCATTTCGCCACCGTTCCCACCGATAAAGATGGCATCTGGATTCGGGAACTCCTCTAAACCATTTGGTGCCTTCCCTAACTTCGCCGTCACATCAACGCGGAATCGTTGCTGGTTAGCAAAGCAGTTTTCAAGGTCTGCTTCATTTTTTTCAATCGCATAAACGGCACCTTCTCGTGCAATTTTTGCTGCTTCAATCGCAACAGAACCTGTACACGTCCCAATATCCCACACAACACTATGCTTCGTGAGCTGCATCGCTTGCAAACTGAGCACGCGAATTTCTTTTTTCGTAATGAGTCCTTTATCCGGTTTACGCTGAATAAATAGTGCATCCTCAATCCCAAGTGCATACTGAGGTGGCTCTGCTATTTGACGTAAAATGACAACATTTAATGGAGAAAACGTTTGTTGCTCCATTTCATCTAAGGAATAAAAGCCACAACGTTCATTTACCCCTTCTAAATTTTCCGCAACAAACGCTTCATATTCAGTTAAGTTATAGTGCTTTAAATAGCTCGCAATACTGCTTGGCGTATTATGCTCATCCGTTAAAATTGCGACTTTTTTATAGCCATCAATTTTCTGCGCAAAGCCTTTAATAGAACGTCCATGCAAGCTTGTAATATACGCATCTTGCCACGATTCTTGCATACGAGAAAAGGCTAACTGAATAGAACTTGTATACGGATAAATTTCTAGTGGCAATTTCTTCGCTAACACACCACCAATGCCATAAAACAGCGGATCGCCCGATGCTAAAATCACAACCGAGCGAGTTTCTTCTATTAAATAGCTCGCAATTTTGGATAGTCCGCCTTTTAGGACTATTTTTTCTCCTTTATATTGCGGAAAGAAATCTAAATGGCGTTCACCGCCAACAAGCACTTCACTTTCTTCAATCCATTGTCTATATTGCGGTAATAACCCTTCAATGCCGTTATCCCCGATACCAATCATTTTCATTGATTTCATGTATATTTTCAGCCTTTCCTAAACATTCGCCCTTCATCGAATACAGGGACGTTGACACATTGATGTCACCCTTCACATGTGCAATGGCATGGTAGCAACAGTTTTTACAGAGTTCCTCAAAAAACTGTGGCACATCATGTTCTACCATCCACTCCCCTACTTGAGAGGCTGTATTTGCTTGCAATACTTCTTCCACCAAATCGGCTGGTGCACCAGCTTTCTGTGCAAGTTGCTGTAAAAACGAAAAGCTGACAGGTGCGCTTTTGGAATGTACCATCATCACGCCCTGTGCAACTTTCGAAAATTTCCCCATCATCCCAACGAGGGAGACATTCGGAATGCCTTGTTTTTTTATATGCTTTAACGTAAAGCCGACAAAGTCGCCCATTTCGATAAAGGCTTCTTCTGGTAAGTCCGGGTATTGCTGCATCGCATATTTTTCACTACGCCCGCCTGTCGTAATGACAAGATGATCACAGCCTGCCTCTTTCGCTACACTAATTGCCTGTACAATACTCGCCATATAGGCAGAGCTTGAAAATGGAACGACGGTACCTCTTGTCCCTAAAATCGAAATACCGCCGATAATGCCTAGGCGACCATTTAATGTTTTTTTAGCAATTTCCTCACCATCTGGCACTGAAATGACTGCCTCCACACCTTGTGTAAGACTATATTGCTCCTTCACTTCATCAATCACTTGATGGAGCATTTTACGTGGTACGGGATTAATCGCTGCTTCTCCTACTGGAACCGGTAACCCTGGCTTTGTCACACGCCCAACACCAATGCCACCATCAATCCGTATATCAGGCGTATTTAATAAACGGACCGTACTTTGAATGCGTGCCTTATGTGTTGCATCTGGATCATCCCCTGCATCCTTAATCGTTTCACACATCACCGCATTTTCCGTTACTTGAAAAGACTCTACTTGAAATGTTGCAAATTGACCGACTGGCAAATAAATCGTTACTTGCTCTGGTACTTCCTTTGTAATGAGCGCAAGTAATGCTGCTTTTGTCATCGCGGTTGCACAAGCCCCTGTCGTGTAGCCATGACGCATCTCAGAAGGGTCTTTTTTACTTTTCTTGTTTTGCACGTTCATCTGCTAAAATCGAGATGGCATTTAGTGCGGCTACTGTTACCGTACTGCCACCTTTACGTCCTACGTTTGTAATAAATGGAATCCCCTTTAATAAAGCTAACTCTTCTTTCGATTCAGCCGCGGATACAAATCCAACCGGCATCCCGATAATTAAATCTGGTTTTGCAATCCCTTCTTTAATTAAACGAATTAGTTCAAGCAACGCTGTCGGTGCATTCCCAATCGCATAAATACCGCCTTCATGCTCACGAACCGCTTTTTGCATCGAAATAATTGCACGTGTTGTTCCTTGTTTTTTTGCTTCTTCCCATACGTCTGGGTCTGCGATGTAGCAGTGTAAATCGCCGCCATGCTTTTGGAAACGCTTGCGACCTGCACCACTTTCAATCATTTGTACATCTGCAATGACGTGCTTTCCACTTAAAATTGCTTGAACGCCCGCTTCTATTGCGTCCTCTGTAAACATGACGCTACGTCCTAATTCAAAATCTGCTGACGCGTGGATCACACGGCGTACAACCATCCACTGCTCATCTGTGAAAGGATGCTCGCCCATTTCTTCTTTAATAATCGAAAAACTATAATCGTAAATTTTATCTGGATCTACTGTTAACGGTGTAAATGCTGTATTAAAATTCATATTGGCTGTCATTGTTTATTTCCTCCTAATTGTTGGATTGCTTGCTCTACTCCCTCAAACGTTGCATACACTTCTCCGTAAGCAATTTGAGGGCGTTTAATTAAAATAATTTCGATGTTCAAATCGAGCGCCGCTTCAATCTTTTCGTCGACTGAGCCGACTTTTCCACTTTCTTTTGTCACCATTAATGTAACACCGTATTGCTCATACAATGCAGCATTTAATTGTTTCGAAAAAGGCCCTTGAATCGCAATAATGTCCTTTTGCACTACACCTAACGCATCGCATTTCTCCATATTTTCTTTATTCGGCAGCATACGAGCTAATAAGCGAATACGCTCATCGCCTAATAAATGCTTCGTAAACGTAGCAAGTGTTTTACTACCCGTCGTTAGCATAATCGTGCCGCCTTTTTGTTTCGCTAACAGGGCGGCCTCCTCATACGTATCAACCGCTGAAATGAGTGGATGATCATATTGTTCATTCCGTCGTTCATACCGAATATAAGGAATATTAAGAATGTTCGAAGCAGCAATGGCTTCTTTTGATGCTTCTTCTGCAAATGGATGACTGGCATCGACAATTTTATTACAACCTAACTTTTGACAAAGCTCTACCATTTGCAGTGAATTTAAACGTCCTATATGATGCGAAATATTTGCTTCCTTTAAGCTACTAGCTGCTGATTCTGTTACGACAGTCGCGATTAACGAATGCCCCTTGTCCTGCAAGCGAATGGCTAACTCTCTCGCATCACTTGTACCTGCTAACATGAAAATCATGTTGTATGCTCCACCTTTCCATCATGTGCATGGCTGTGGTGATGATGATGGTCGTGGTCATGATCGTGATGATGGTCATCATGAGCATGAGGACAGTTGTAACAACGCTCCGGTGTATGACAACGCACATGGCAGTCAAAGCAATGGCGATGAATCGGTCCATGTTCTGCTACATAAGCACGATACTTTTCCATATCTTGTTCGCCTGTTGAGCGCCCTTCTACTGCATCCATTGCACGTTGCTTTAAAATTTCCTGTAACGTTGGGTGATAGCCAAAATACTTCGCTAGTACAAACTCATGTTCAGGATATTGCTCGCTGTACTGCTGTAACATCTTATCCATACGCTCCATTAGTACACCCGTAAATAAAAAGTACGGTAGCATGATTACTTTTTTCGCACCAAGTTGAATGCAACGTTTGATACCTTCATCAACGCGTGGTTTTGTGACACCCATAAATGCGCTTTCGACCCATTTCACCTGCAGCTTCTCCCACAGTAAACGAGTAATTTTATAAAAATCACTGTTCGCCTCTGCGTCACTGCCGCCACGCCCGATAAGTAAAATCGCTGTATCGTCATGTTTAGCAGATGTATCGATTCCTACTTCCTGCAAGCGATCTATTAAAATATCAAACACTTGTGGATGCACACTAATCGTTTCGCCATATGTAAATTTCACATTTGGATACTTTTCGATTGCATCTTGAATTTCTGCCGGGATATGTAGTTTAGAATGACCCGCATGCAATAAAATGATGGGTACTACATATACTTCTTTCGCACCTTTTTGAATACATGCTTCAATTCCTTCTGGTATCGAAGGTCGTGATAACTCCAAGAAGCATGTTTCCACTAAAAATTGATCCTCTAAGTCTGGGCGAATTTTGTCTACAAAGCGCTGGATTTCCTCATTCCCTGTTGCTAATCGGCTTCCATGCCCTACAAATAAAATGGATTTCATTTCAGTCTCCCTTTCGTTAATCACCACAAGGAGCTGGCTCTACTTCAATTTTGCAGCTCATATCGTGATATGTATAATGCAATATTTTTTTCACACGTTTGAAGTACTTGAACAAGCGCTCGTTCGGATGTGCATGCTGCTTATATTCTTCGATGATTTTCGTTAATAGCGGTACTAGTTCCTCCGGTTCAAGCCCCTCTGCAACCGGCTGTGCTGCATGAGCTGTTCGTCCAACCGGCTTTGCCCCGATAAATAAATCAAATTTCTTCTTGCGATACACAATGCCGATATCATCAAAAACAGCGCGGTAGCAAGCCATTCCACATCCATTAAAGCCAACATGCAATTCCTTCGGTAGCTTCATCCCACCAAGCGTCTGCGCAATTTCCTCTGCATATGGAATGGACTCTGCTTTTTCCCCATAGCAAAAATCACACGCCTTTACATTGAGCACATCGCCAATCGGTAAAACAAGTAAACCTGCCTCACGTAAACGAGCAACGAGCTCATTTGGCTGCTCAGTTGGCACTTTCACCAGCATGCGATGCTCCGGTGTATATTCAAGCGTCCCTTGTTCGCCAACAATTTCTGCTAACAGCATCATTTGCTGTGGTGTTAGCATTTTATTCGCTACACCTGGACTAACAGCAAATTCAAAAATTGACTCTACTTTTTGTTGCACTAATACAGATGGTTCACCACCGGCAAGCTTTAGTGCCATCTGTGCCATTTCCAATGTACTTTTTTTAGGCTTTTCTGGAGCAGGCACCGTTATTTTTTCAAAACCCGTTTGTGCTTCACCTGTTTGCTGATCTAGCGCCCACGGTTCATTTTCTTTTCGTAAACGCTGATGTGGTTTCAACGGTTGTACATCTTCACCTAATGTATATTTACGCTGGTAACCACGTGGCGTAATAATTTTATTATCGTAGAAGAATGTCGATGAATTGCCGACTACTACTGTTGTAAGCATGCCGATATCATGCTCTAGCATTTCAGCAAGCGTTGTTAGCACAATATTCTGACTTTCACGGTAAGCACTTTTCACTAAGCCTACTGGTGTTGCAGGTGAACGATATTTTAATAAAATCCGTTGTGCCTCGACAATTTGTCTTGTACGACGTCCGCTTTTTGGATTGTAAAAGGCAACGACAAAATCAGCCATTGCTGCTGCTTCAATACGTTTTTCAATGACTGTCCATGGTGTTAAGTGGTCACTTAAGCTAATCGTACAGGCATCGTGCATAACCGGGGCACCAAGCAAGCTTGCACACGAGTTAATCGCTGAAATGCCAGGGACCACTTCTACTGCTATGCCGTCTTTTTCTGTCCAGCCAAGCTCGATGAGTACCTCATATACAAGTCCAGCCATGCCGTATACACCAGCATCTCCACTTGAAATAACTGATACAATATGACCTGCCTCTGCTTGTCGCACCGCCTCCTGTGCACGTGAAACCTCTTCTGTCATACCTGTACTTACGATGGATTTCGCGGTTACTAAATGCTCAATCAGTTCTACATATGTTTTATAGCCAATAATATAATCACTCTGTTTTAATGCATCCACTGCACGTTTTGTAATATGCTCATAATCGCCAGGACCAAAGCCAACGACGAATATTTTCCCTTTCTTCAACATGTCCCCTCCAATAAAAAAGCCTATCTCACCTATGCCTCTCTCAGCGAAAAGTGAGTTTTGCATCATAAAGCAGGTAGCCCAGTTTGACAGATGAATACTTTATGATGCTGCTTTTATCTAATTTTAATTTTCTTATGCAGATGTCCATAAAGCTGATCCTGTCCTATCTGCTAAAAAAGGTGGTGTATGAGAACACCACGCTTTTTACTGACTCATTAACATATCGGCATTATGCGATGAGCTGCTTCTGTCAAACGGAGGAAGATACAATAAAAATGCGTCTAGCTAGGCATTGTCCACATGTCATAAGTGTGACGCTATTTTTATTCAAAATAAAAAAGCTACCTTACAATGAGGTAGCTTGAAATGGAAACGTCAAAAAAGAACCCGCCTCCATTTCCTATCCCCCGAAGAAATGTACAGTCGTCTAGGTAGGCAGGTCTCCTGGCTTCGCTTCATCCTTTGACGTTCCTTCCCATACAAGCGTACAGTGGATTTTTCGTCATCGTCAGCGTTTACAGTTGCGGGGACAGCGACGGATTTACACCGTTCTTCCCTTTTAAACTACATATAGTAGTACCTTAGCTAGAACTAATACAATATATTGTTTTATCTTAACAGATTTTAGTATAGCATGTCTTTAAATTTTCTGTAAAGTTATTTTTTCCAAATACCACTCTTCCTCATCTAAATACAAAGAAATAAAGTCCCCACCTGAAAGCATTCCCTTTTGCCATAATGTCGCCAGTGAACGCTTTTCGATTGCCCATTGTAAACAGGCAATGGCTACACCGTGGGAAACAACCGCAATCTGTTGCTGTGGGATTTCTTTGATGGTTTGTAAAAAGGCGAGTAGCCGATTTGCCACTTGCTCAAACGATTCTTGTGAGTCTGCAACAAATTTTTCAGGTGCTTCGCTGTAGTACTGATAATTTACTTGTTGCTTAAGATGTTCGATTGGTTGTCCTTGCCAATCCCCCAAATAAATTTCACGAAGACGTGCATCTGTATGAATCTCCATATTCGGAAACATCCATTTAGCAGTTGAAATAGCACGTTTTAAGTCACTTGCATAGACGATATCAGGTTGCCAGTCCACATCTAGTGCTTGTTGTTTGCCATATTTCGTTAAAGGCGAATCAAGCCAACCTTGTAATACCCCTTGCTTATTCCACTCTGTTTCACCATGGCGATAAATTCTAATTGTTTTGCACATAATCAGTAAATACTTGCATAAACGATTTCATTTTTTCAGGCTCCTTCATCGCGAGACGGAACCACTGTCCGTCTAGACCTACATAATTCTTCGTATGACGAAGGACAATTCCCGCTGACAAAAGCGTTTTAAAAAAATGGTCTGGGTTGTATGGCTCCGGCAATTGAAACAACAAAAAATTGGCCGTGCTATTCGATACTTCGCATGCATAATCTTTCAAAAAGTTTGTCATTTCTTCCCGCATTTGTGCACTACTTTTTCTCGCTTGTGCCACATACTGGTCCTCCTCTAAGCAAAGGCAACCTACCTGATTCGCTACTCCACTCACATTCCAATGGGGAAAAAAGCCTGCAAGCATCGGCGCTTTTTGACTAACTATATAACCAAGCCGAATCCCTGCTAGTGCATACATTTTCGTCATAGAGCGCAACACAATTAAATTCTCATACTTTTCAACAAGTGGAATGACGCTTTCTACTTCATCTGTCCAATCCATAAAAGCCTCGTCAACAACTAACATACAATTTACTTTTCGCCCATGTTCAAGTAACTGTTGAATTTGTAATTTTGTTGTCAGTGCACCTGTTGGATTATTTGGATTACATAAGTACACTGCATCAAGCGTATGCATCGCTTCCTTCACTTGCTCTATTGAAAATCTATATGTACAAATATCCTCTACCACAATCGACTGAACCGATACTTGCTCTTGCAGTAAAGTCCGTCTATATTCAGAAAAGGACGGCTCAATTACTCCTACTGTTCCTCCGTTAAAATAACGAGCTAACACCATTAAACATTCTGCTGCCCCATTGCCAACAATGATGTGCTCAGGCTTGACGTCATGGAACGCTGCAACCTTTGAACGAAATGGCTCCGCTTGTTCATTTGGATATATCGTAATGTGATTGATTAATGATGGCCATGCGTGCTGTACACTTAGCGGGACACCTGCTGGATTGACATTTTCACTTAAATCAATGACCTTATTTGGCATTTGTATATGAAGCCCCTTATACAGAGCATCTGCATTAGCTCCATGTGCTGGATATTGCAATGATAATCCCTCCTACTACAACTAAAAAATATAATGTGACGATATACATGTGTTGAATGGACTGGACAATATGACCCCGATGCATCTCAAAAACGAGCTGTCCCATATACGCACGAAATGATTTTTTGCCGCCATATACATTTTCACCGCCGAGACGAATACCAAGCTGCACAGCCGTCGCTGCCTCTAAATAGCCGCTGTTTGGACTTGGGTGTTTCCTAGCATCCCCTATCCACTGTGCAAATCGATCTGTAAATGGCTGTTGAACAACTGATTTTGTGCCAATAAGCAATAAAAAGCCTGTAATGCGGCTCGGAATGAAATTAGCGACATCGTCTAACTTTGCTGCGACAAAGCCAAAATCATGATAACGCTCATTTTTGTAGGCAATCATGGAATCGAGTGTATTAATGGCCTTATACACCCATGCCCCTGTCGCCCCAAAGAACAGCGCGTAAAATAATGGGGCTGTTACACCATCACTCGTATTTTCAGACACCGTTTCCACAACGCCCCGTACAATTTCACTTTCGTCTAAATGCCCCGTATCTCGTCCAACAATCCAGCTGAGCTTTTCGCGCGCTTCTTTGAAATCTTGCTGTTCTAATGCCCGGTATACAAGTATCGCAGCCTCCTCTAAGCTTTTTTGTGCTAGGGCTAAACTAATGAGTATAACCTCTACTGCAATACCAAATGCCCAGTGAACAGCGTAACTGAGCCAAACAATGCCCCCTACAACAAAACCCGTTGTTAAAACGGTTACGATGACCGCACAGAAACCTTTATATTTCCGCGCATTTCCCGTATTCCAATGTTTTTCTAAAAAAGCGATTAACCGGCCAATCCATATAACTGGATGTGTCCACTTTTTCGGATCCCCAAATACCCGGTCTACTATTACGGCCATTATACCTATCACAACCGTCACAAAAACATCACCTACTTCTCGATAAATATCATCACTATACTATAGATTACATCATTTTTGTATATCATTTGTGTGAAGAAGAAACTGTAAGGAGCGAAAGAAGCGATTAATGTTGGCGCATTAAAAAGCAATTTACCTACTTATCATGTGGACATTCACAAGCAGTTATTTCCATTTATATAGTGTTGAATATACAAGGAAAATGTTTATAATAGTTGCTATTGAATAGTTCATTTTTCTTCAGTCTAAAGGAGGTTTAAATATGCGCTTATGGCATCAAGATATGATGGATCTTCTACCAAAATCGCAGCTTCTTGCCCAATGGCGGGAACTAAATAGTATTTTCGCCAAAGAAGATCGACACATTTTAATTAACTATATTTATGAATACTCTAAAGAACATCTGTACGCTTACACACAACTCGTTTTACAGGAAATGAGTAAGCGTGCGATTAAAATACGCACCGTTGATAAAATGAATCATTACTTTCAAGACATTGACACAACAGTAAAAATTGAAAAACCATTTCACAATCATCATAACGATACTTATTTTGAAATATGTTATTTTAACTTGAAAGAAAAATATTTACGTGGACAAAAAGACTTTGAAGAATCACGTTTTCAAGAGCTCGATACACGATACAAATCTGTTCAAGCAAGAAAAGACATGGTATGATGAAACTTTAGGACAAGTATTTCGTCGTAAGGGATAGTCTATGTTTTGGAGTTGATTGAATTTGTTAGATGCAATCGTTATGCCAATGATTGAATTTTTTAAAGGGTTAGGCTACTTCGGTGTGCTTTTAGCGCTTTGTTTTGAATTTATTCCTGCTGAAGCGGTGTTGCCACTTGCTGGATACTGGATTTCACAAGGGGAATTCAACTATTATTTAATGGTACTTGCCGGTACAGTCGGTGGTACAATTGGCCCAATTACACTATATGCACTTGGTCGTTATGGGGGCCGTCCACTTGTTTTAAAGTACGGTAAATATTTTTTAGTTAATGAGAAACAAGTAAACGCAGCAGATAAATTTTTTGCCAAATACGGTGCAGGGGTTGCTTTCTTCGGTCGCTTTATGCCCGTTGTCCGTACCGCGATTTCGGTACCATGTGGCATGGCGAAAATGTCACTTACGAAATTCTCCGTCTATACATTTTGTGCTATGTTACCTATCACAGCCCTTTACGTTTATTTAGGGGTAAAGCTCGGGGAAAATTGGGAACAAGCAGGACCATTATTTAAACAATATTTACAACCTTTCGTTCTTGCAATTGTTGTATTAGCTGCTATATACGGTGTCTATAAATATCGTCAAAAACTATTAGAACGCCGACTCAATATGAAAGACAAATAAACAAAAGCCTCCCTGGACATACAGTGCAGTGGAGGCTTGTTTCATTAGGTCATAATTTCTTCATATGTTTGGCGAATAAAGTCCGTGTAGTATGTGGATGCAAATGATTCCACACTTTTTTCCGCATATAAAATATCGCGTTTTGCTGATTCTATATCGCCAAGCTTTTTATACATTAACGCCCGGTATGCAACAAAGCGATAAAATATCGCTAAATCAACCGGATGCTTTAAATAGTTAGGTGCTTTAATTGCTTCACAAATAGCTAAAGCTTGTTCATATTTTTCTAGATGATACAGTGCAATCGCTTCTTCCATTTGGAAAAGATCTTTCGTTTCATGGATAGACACATCTCGTTGTGAATAGATTTCTTCATTTAATATAATTAGCACTTGCTCATAATTTTTCTCTACAACGCTTATATAATGCACTTTGCAAAATAAATAATAAAAAGCCTTTTCATTGTCTTCCGCAAGTTCTGTCATTAGTTGCACCTTTTTAAAATACTGCTTACTCACTTCAAATTCATGGTCACATATTGCCTGTATAAATAGCAAGCGATAAAAATCGTCCATACGGTAGTAAATTTTCTTTTTTTCCGCAATTTGAAGCATCTTTTCTTTATACAATAAACCGTTTTTCACATCATTTACTGCATAGTACATAACCGTTAAGTTGTAAAATAAGCTGATTCGACTAATATCATCCAAAATGAACCAATACGGCTCGATTCGTTTTTCCCCTTGCTTTAACATATCCAGTGCCTTTTCATAATCTTTTCTTTCAAAGGCATACCAACATAAAAAGTTATAACAGCTAAGTAAACGGCTATACGCATGTACACCTTCATACCAGTTCATAACGTCATACAATGCTTGTTCATCTAGCTTGTTATGGATAAGCGTCAAGGAAATTAAATAGATTTCTTTTAGTCTTATATGTTCATATCGATCTGTTTGCAATTTATCTACAATAGGATTAATTTTATCAATTATGATTTGTGCACGCACTTTATCATCTGGATGATCATTTAATTGGATACGCATTTCTTCCACTTCTAACATTAACTCTTTAAATGACTCAATTTCTTCACCAAGTAAGGCCGAAACATCTACTTGAAGCTGCTGTGCGATATAATGCAAACTTTCCATAGAAGGCTGTGCTTTTCCATTCTCAATTAAACTAAGCATTCCCTTCGTTAAACGCTCCCCTGCTAACTGTGCAAGCGTTAATTTGCGTTGTTTTCGCAGTTGGCGAATGCGACTCCCTAAATCTTGCATATCACAACCTACTTTCATTATCCTTTAAAAACATTAAACAATTTTTAACGAAAGAATTCAATTAGGAGACATTACATTTTAACAAGGTTAAACAAAATAGATCCGACATCTATAGTGTTTAGCGGTTCTTATTATGTTACTTATGTGAATGGATTAGGAATAATTTGCATTAAACAGAAATTTATATGGAAATTTTATGTTATTTTATATATTATATCCATTAAGGGGGTGGTTCAAGAAATTGGAGGAATTAAATAAAGAGATTAGTATTTTTTTAGACGAAATCATTGCTACTGAGGAATTAATTGGAGATGAATTAAGAAGTATACTACAAAGCTTTAAAAATGAAAAAGAGACATTGGGATTTCACTTTGGCACTTTGTGTATCATTCATTATGAAGAGTATGCAGATCACTTTAACCAAGATATTTACAAAATAGCTGCTGCAATTGAACTGCTTATTTTATCGTTTGATATTATTGACGACTTACAAGATGGCGATAGTAATTATTTATGGGTAAAAACACCTGAATTATCGCTAAATGCAGTTTTAGCCATGATGATGATAGCGTTTAAAATACTACGTCAAAGTCATTTTGAACATCGAGAGCTCGCCTTACAAATAATTGAAGAATACACTTTACTCAGTATCAATGGTCAACAACTAGATTTACTGAATGTTTGTCAAGATGAATCTTCTTATTTACAAATGATTGAGCAAAAATCTGGTTCTCTTACGGCGATGAGTTGCTTAGTAGGTGTCACTCTTGCTTGTGGAGAAAAATCTGTACAAGTTGAACAATATGCAAAATCTATCGGTGTCGTACAGCAAATTAAAAATGATATTCAAGATTTAAAAGAATGGGATAATAAAAATGATTTGTTAAATAGGAAATATTCGTTACCTATTATTTATCTTTTTTCGTTGAAGAATGATATTTCGGAAGAGATAAAAAAATATTACGATCGTCAAGAAGAAATCATTTTAGCAAAACCAAATATCATCGAAGCACTAACAAATAGTGGTGCAATCCGCTATGCTCTTGCGATTAAAAATCTATACCGAAATCAAGCATTAAACATGATTCAAAACAGCCATATGAATGTAGCAAATAAAGAATATTTTAAAAAAATAATGAAATGAGGAAAAGCCATGATTAAAATGATTCAATTTTTACAAGAAAATGCAAATATTGTAGAGTTACTAAAAGAGAAGAAAGTTTCTTTAGTAGGCGTTACTGAAACGGAAACACAAGCTATGTTAGAGGCTTTTAATGAAGATGTATGCGCCAAAAGTGGATATTGGCAATAGTTTCTTTAAAACGTAATTCATTTTGGTTTTTAATCTTTATATATTCAATTTTAGGATTACATGTATTATCTGTTTCTTATATAGACCCCTTTCTAGATATTGAAGTCGAAGAAGAAAATCAAAAATGGAAAATTAAATCTATACCTTACGAAGAATGGGCACATAATGAACAAATTTCTATTGGGGATATTGTAGTAAAAATAGATGGGATCCCTATACACGATATATCCCAGATACAGTATGATCCAACAATTCGAAGAGCAACTGAATTATCCATTTTAAAATCGGATGGTTCTCTATTAACTATTGATATTCAACATACGGATATACCTCAACAATTTTATATGCTTTTTGTATTTCCGAGTATTTATTTCTTATTAGCATTATGTGTCTCATTTTATTTGTACTATTTTAAAAGACATGTACCATATGTAGACTTTCTAATTTATTTTATTCTTATCGTATCCTTAGCCTATATTAGCAGCGGCGCCTCTGCAAAATTAGACAGCACCGGGATTATTGTAAATAGTAGTTGCTTACTTCTTTGTCTTGTTTTATTGCTAAATTTTCTAAAACATTACTTTTTATTTTTAAACATTAAATGGCCATTCATTCAAAATACGAACTTTTTATACATAATCCCTTTGTTGTCTACTTTTTTGGGAATAATAAGACTGTTCTATCCATCATTTGGTTCAATTAGTCCTCTTATTATTCTTGCTCTATTTATATCTTTACTTTTAGTTATTTTATTTATTTTAACCTACAGCTATATTCAGTATAAATCCGCATCGCTAAAAATATTATTTCTAGGTTTGGTTGTACCACTTTTACCATTCCTAGTGCTTTTTGTATTGCCAGAAGTTTTATTTAAACAATCGATTGTTAATGCTGATATTTGTGCTTTGTTCTTACTATTGATCCCATTCAATATTACTTTTATACAACTAACCGAGCGTTTATTTGACATTGTTTATCACATTTCGCGTTTCCGTTATTATTTTACTCTCGCATTATTTATCACATGTTGGTTAACTGGAGGTATTTATTTAATTACAGATATAGCATTCACTAAACTATTTGAGATTACTCTGCTCCTACTCACTTCAATCACTATTTTCTTATACATTAAAGAAAAAATTGATTATCGTGGTCGTAAAATATTATTTTCTACTAAAGGAGATCACATTCATAAGCTATATCAAACGATCCAGACACTCGGAAAATCCCATCGTGTAGAGCCAATGCTAAAGTTGTTAACAGAAGAAATCGTCTATCATTTAGAAGTAAAACAAGTCGCCGTCATCACATACGATTTTACAACAGGGCAGATAACATCTACAAATGACCATCTTACTTTAATAGATGACTTATCATTTCAGAAGCTACGTCTTGGTGAAATCATAAGAAAAGAACATGTGTATTTAGCTTTAATTCATCAAGATACTCACTGTAAAAGATGGCTAATTATTAACCATGAGCAGACGATTCGCTTAAGAGCAGATGAATTGTTATGGCTAGAACTGTTACTTACATATACGAATACTTTTATTGAAAGTACTAAAGTAATTGAAGAACTAGTAGATGAACTACAACAACTACGGCAAATAGATGGAAAAGAACCAACATGGCTCAAAAAATTAGTGTGGATAAGAGTAGATGATGAAAAATTTCAGTTAGCACAAGAATTACATGACACTGTTTTACAGGAGCATTTGCATATCGCCAGACAAGTAGATGGATTGATCTATGAAACGGATTCATTAGTTGTTCAGTCAAAATTAAAAAATCTACACGAACAAATGGTTATATCCATCCATAGCTTAAGAGCATATTGCGAAACATTAAAGCCTCCACTATTAGCCAATATGGGGTTAAATGCTGCACTTGAAAGGCTTAGCGAGCGAACAGCGAAACGAGCGAGTTTCACACTAACCACACAGTTTGACCGATTGTATTTAGAAGATGAGCAATTAACTTTAGTCATTTATCGGATTGTACAAGAGCTATTAAATAACGCGTTAAAACATTCGCAGGCACAAATTGTCGAACTCTATCTTCAAGAACTAGATAATGGATTTGAATTAATCTATCGTGATAACGGGATCGGTTGTAACTTATCAGACATTTGGCATGGTGAATCAATGGGGTTACAAGGTGTGCAAGAAAGGGTAGAAGCTTTTAACGGACATATGACAATTGATTCTAATATGAATGAAGGCATGTCTATTCACATTAAAATCATTGAAAGAAGTGACGTACTTGATTTCAGTATTAATAGTAGATGACCATCCTATTGTTTTACAAGGTTCCAAAAGTTTGTTTCAAGGATTAAATGATGTATTTATTGAAACAGAAGAGAATGCAGCAAAAGTTCTCAGCAGAATGGAGAATACCCATTTTGATGTATTTTTAATCGATGTAAATATGGCGATTCAAGATGGCATTTCCCTAGCGGCAGATATTAAAGCGGCGCAAGAAAATGCACGCATCATTTTATATACAGGTGATGATATCCAATCTTATTATCCATTACTTATAGAAAAAAAAATTGATGGCATTTTATCTAAAACCGCTTCTCAAGAAAAAGTTATCCAAACCATTCGTTCAATTATGAATGGAGATTTAGTTTTATCTACTGATTTTATTGATTATATTACAAATAGAATGGTCGATAAATATGATAATCTCAAGTTAACCAATAAAGAAAAACAACTTATGCTCATGCTTATACAAGGCGATACAAATAAGATGATAGCCGATAAACTTTGTGTCACCCAACGTACCGTTGAACGTTATTTAACACAGCTCTTTACATTATTGGATGTCCCCTCTCGCCTAGAAGCGATTGAACTAGTAAAAGAAAAGAACTTACTATAAGTTTCCTATTACTATAAAACTAGTACCTGTCTATCTTAATAGCAGGTACTAGTTTTTTTATAGACAGGTATAACGAATAGATATCCATTATATAATATCGCTCAATTGTCGGTATACCGACAGAAAAATTGTCGGTTGTAATGTCGGTATATCGAGTGCTAGGATTGAGATAACTTACTAAAAGTTATTATTGTTATAGCATACACTATGAATAAGATTCACTTTAGGGAAGCCAGTAAATATTTAAACTAGTTGCGTCACTTAGAATATCATGAAGAACACTTTATAAAGGAGCAATTAAAATTTAATTGTCCTTTTATTGATTGAAGTGAAAGGCGGCAAGTGTAATTGACGTCGAATTCATCTCCAATTATGAAATTCATTGTAGTAACAACTATAAATTTAACCTAAGTACTCCAACGTCAACTTCAATCAACACTACTAGTATTAATTTGCTAAAGGTCAATACTCCCCTCTGATGATGCTATTTTAACTGACTTCCCTCTTGTAGAATTGAAACTACTTTATTCCTCTTACAAAAACGAGGTAATATAAATTATTTACTAAAAAGGAGTAGATTATGAAATTTCAATCATTAGGAAATGTAGCATCTATTATCGGTAGATTAATGGAGAAAAACGTAGTTCCTATTAAAACAGCCATGTCTAATCAACAGAATAAAAGGATTAGTGCAATTAATATCTATGACCCTATTTTAGCAAATCAACTCTATATAGATCGAAATCACAATTTAACGATTCGAAGCAACAAAGTGTATAGTTTAATGACGGATTACGGGTATGTAAATTATCACTTAATTAATAATAATGGCTATAACTATGTGAAAATAGATCACTTTGATCATGAATTATCGGATGAGCAAAGAGTGCATTTAGAGCGCAAAGGTCAATTTTTAAACGACCTTCAATGGTTTGCTGAATTCAGAGATCTTAACGTCTTTTCAGTGTTTTTTGAAGCTGATGAAATTTTAAAGGAGTTCCAACAATTTGGGATTAATCCTAACGAACATTTCACAATTAATAATTGCTCTACACGCTACCGCATTGATACAACCGGTGTAATTTATAATGTAGATTTAGAGAGCAAATCGACACGTGAAATAGACTGGCGTATATTTGGTTATGATGAAAATTCAGTATTTATAGTACAAGGGATAGAATATCGGATTGGTGAGGATGGAAAATTACCTTTGCCCAAGGATTATGTGCATAAACATGAAGAGTTTAAAGTTGCTGGAGGGCCAGATTGTAAAAATTTTACCTCGAACATATTGAATTAAGCCCGTAGAAAATGCATCCAAACGGTTGTTTATTTGATTATGAGTGTTGTTATATTAGATGTAGAAGAGGGGGGGTCTCAAAATATCTTTTGAAACGCCTCCATTCCACTTATAATCGAAAACGATTATCAATTATATCAATATTTCTGCTGAGACAAAAGAATTATTTTTGCACACGTGTTGATTAACCAAATTCATCCAGTTTTTATTTGGTACAGTTCCCGTTGAAATGCGAGTAGTTCTTTGAGACCGATCCGCCATTCGATGGGCAGGGTAGCACAAAGAAACTGGCGTGTAAAACCAGCGAAAGATAGGCGTTTACAGTTATTTTTCTTGTGTCCTTCTGTATGAAGAAACTTGAGTAACACGTAGGCAATTAAAGCCGAAAAAAGCTGACTAAATACGGCATTTTTTGTCGTGCCAAATAACACGGGCACATTTAAGTGCTGTTTAATCCAGCGAAAAAAGGATTCAATTGCCCAGCGTTCTTTGTACATGCCAGCGATTTATTCGGCTGTTACATCCCGAAGATTTGTGACAACACGTACAATCGCCCCTTCATAATCGGTAAATTCTACGACACGGTGTCGCTTCTTCGTTTGTTTTTGAGCCGTACCAAGTGTACAGGTGAAATCAGCGACGATATTAGATCCTTCAACGGTCGCTCTTTTTAATGATTTTTTACGGTTTAACTGGATGTTCTCCTTTAAACGAATGACAAAATCTTGTTTCGTTGTCGCATAGCGATCTGCCTTATCAATCGAAAAATAAGCACGATCAGCGACGATGATAAAACGCTTATCTTCGAGCTCGACGCCAATTGGACCATCGTTTTTCAAGCCTGTTGTTTCAACGACGTGAAGGGGCATTCCTGTATTATTTGTGAAACTAACATGCAGTTTGATGCCCGGACGCTCACCGTGATACAACGCCCACGGTAAACGATTTTTCCCGACAGTAATCGTTGTCGAATCCATGGCCAATAACTCTTTTTTCAGTTTAAGTGAGCGTCTCGCAGCTCGGTTTAATCGGCTAACAATCCGTTCAAAAATCCGTTTGACGATGAGATAATTCAGTTCGCCTAAACGTTTGGAAAGCGTGGAATAGTCAACGGATTTCAAGCCTTTCTCTTTTGCCACATCAGAAGCGTAGCGCAAGCTTTTCCATTCAAATGTAGCAGCGCCAACCAAGTAATTTAAAAGGGTTGAAACATTACATTTACGAGCTGTATCTTCAAAACCAAATTCAGCGAGAATGCCATCAATTTCTTCCTGTGAAATAAAATTTTGAAGTAACGTGAAAATCGTGGTATTCTTAGCCATGAGAGATTCCTCCTCGTAATTGTTTGTGTGGTAACTTACATTTTACATGGAATCTCTCTTTTTTATTAGGTTTTAATGGTAAAAACTAGTTAATCAACAGACGTGTTATTTTTGTGATGTTCTTAACGATGGTACGTGTTATTTTAATTTGTCTGCCTCTGTATTATGTTTTACATGACAAGCAGGAAGCCGCACGAATGAAACGCTTAAAGTGGCGAAAAACTAGTAAACTATTACAAGGTTACTAGTTTCCACTTTAATGAGCGACTTGACGGAAATAACGATAAATTTGATGGAGCTTTTTCTCCTGTCCGCCCTTTTTACTTTCCATATTACCAAATTCAAAAAACTTCACTTTTTTTATGCCCACAAAATTAAAAACAGCCTTTTTCATTAACGCTTTATGACTGTTATTTAATAAGAACAGCGGATAATGTATAGGGCCCTTCATCGTTGAAATACACACAACCGATTTCCCTTTTAACAACCCTTCAGTAAACCATCCCCCTTTGTCTCGATAAGCAAAATTTGCCGCAAATAATTGATCAATATAGCCTAGTAACATCGCAGGTGGTCTTCCCCACCAAATCGGATAAATAAAAACAATTTTATCTGCCCACATCAATTGCTTTCTATACTTTTCAAACTTTGGATCGGTGTGCATATCTCGCCGACGCTTTTCTTCATTAAATTCAAGAATTGGATTGAAGCCGTCCTCGTATAAATCTAACACTTGAATGTCTTGAATAAGTGGATTTTCATGACTCCCTTTTAAAACACTTTGTAAAAAAGCATAATTTAAACTGTGATGATTCGGATGTGTGTAAACGATTAACGTTTTCATATACCATACCCCTTACTTATCATTTGATAACCAAATAATAACTCCCCTCTTTTTTGTTGTCAAATGATAATTGTTTTATGATAACAACTTTGCTATGTTGTAAATAAAGGAGGGATTGCTCTATGGATCAAACAAAGCTTTTTCAACAATTTGTTGCTTTTTCAGCTGCGGTACATGAAGTGACACATGACATCAAAAGACAGGTAAAGCCACCATATATCACCCCTGTCCAATACAACATTCTTGAATACATTTATGTAAGCCCACCTGTAACACCAAGTGACATTAGCGATTGTTTGCATATGTCACTACCAAATACAAGTCGTGAATTAAAAAAATTACAGGATAAACAATTAATCGAAAAGCACACAGCGACAGACGATAGACGAAAGCAGACTGTTCATCTAACAGAAGAAGGTAAAAAAGTGATGAAAACAACATTTGACCAAATCGAAGTGTTTTTCCAACAGAAAATACAAAATGCCTCTCAAGAGGAATTGAGAAGCATCGAGCAAGCACTACAGCTTTTGCAAAAGAAATTATTTTATTAACATCCGTGTCAGGTACCTGATCGCCATCTCATTGTACCTGACATGCTTTAATTCATCAGCTGTATTAAAACTTATATACTTTTCCCCTACAATTCATTCACCACTGTAAAATTATCGTTAAACTACAGCAATTCTTTTCTGTAAACACAATGCGAATACCGTCTGGTGTATATTTCGCCTCAAATTGGAGTGTAATACCTACTGATTTAATTAATCGAGCAACAGCTGCTTGATTGGAACGTTGTGCCTCGTCCATGAGCTCATGTGCAAACTGCTCCGATTTGGCAATTTTATCGAGTAGTAATTGAACCTGTTGGACAATGTTCTGCATTTGTTTTACCGATGTTTCTAATTTTTGAATATTCACAGGAGGGAAAGGGCTACGGTTCGGTTCGTTTGTCGGCATGGCTATTTGCCTTTGAGATGGTGTAGCAACATGTTGTGCCATCAGCCATACAGGATAATGAGGTGGATATACATAATACGGATAAGAATTGTAATACAACAAAATTCCTCCTAGCTAATCGCTAATCTTTTTATAGTATGAATCGTTGCAGTGATGCGTGTAAGGACACAATCAGGTTTTCTGTTGATTAAAAGGATAATAATGGATATAATAAGAACAAACATTCTCTTTCTAGAATAAATGGAGGTGCTTTTCTTGCAAAAAGAAGGCTTAAAACAACGTGCGCTATCATTGGTGCCATTACGAAACGATTTTCAACTTGTCATAGAAGAATACAATGAAGGTGCTATGTTTTCTTGGCTAAACGAGCAAAATGATGAAGGGATTAGCGTAGAGCTGGATTCATTAGGCAACTTAACTCGTCTATCCATTGATATAAACAATGATTGCTCGGATGTATCGTCACTAACAATAGACGAAAAAAAAGCTCGAGCAGAGCAATTTTTATTAAGTCATTATCCTGACGCATTAAACGATTTAACCTTCTATCAAACAAAGCAGCTTTCTCGTGCAGACCGTTTTTATTATGAACAACTTGTATTCGGGTTGCCATTACCAAGAGCAGGATGCTTTATTGACGTTGATTCTTCTGGGGATATTATTACCTTTACATACAATGGCGTAAAGCCCATTCCTGCAATACCAACAACGTTCATTTCTAAAGAAGTACTACAAGAACATGTACGAAATCATCTTGATTTACAGCTAACGATTACGAATTTGCATAAAAGTGTTCAAAATGTACATGAAGACGGACTCTGGCTTGTGTACGAAGTGAATTCCTTTCATCAATATAAAGCTGACACGTTGCAGCCAACATTAACAATTGTGCATGAAGAACACGAGCCTGAAAATTATGTGCCAGTACCGCCTTTTTCGTTTACAAATGTTGATAAACCATTATCGATTGAAGAGATCATTGGCATTACAGATAATATGGAAATACTTCGGGAAGTTGATATGAGCGATAAAATAGGTATTGTGTGGCGAGATAAAGATTGGGCGATGAAGAAAGAGGATTACTCAATGAATAGCTTTTTCATGAAACGCTCAGAGGATACGGTGAAAGCCTTCGTTTCAAAAGAAACTGGCAAAGTGCAAAGTTTTATGTGGTTTCTTGAAAGACAAGGGGATCTTCAGCTAAATCATGAAGAGTGCTTTCAAAAGGCGATACAATTTTTACAAATCATCGCGCCAGATGTATATCCGTATTTGCAACAGGTTGTTCGAGAGCGTGAGGAAGATGATGATTCAATGAAAGAATCATTCGTATTTTATTTGCACAATCGCCATGGCATCACTATACAAGAATTAGTAGTCGTTGCTGTTAATCGGACAACAGGACTGGTTGATTATTACAGTGGACCGCGCATTCATATAGAGCAACTACGCGAGTTACCAACCGAACCGGCTATCTCCGTACACGACGCACAAAAAATTGTATGTAGTCATATGGATTTTGAATTAGCATGGAAAAAAGATTACGATAGCAAAACAGATGCATATTTTCTTACTTATCAACTATGTGACCAGCATACGAGACATTCGATCCGGTACATAGATGCCATGACTGGTGCCGTGATTACGGATAAATAGGTGCTTCATGAAGTTTTTTAAGAACAAATACACGAAAGACTTGATTCAGCTCAAAATCGATGAATCAAGTCTTTAACATCCGGTACTTACCTTGCTTTACAAACAAAAGTGGTTACTAGTTTTTCATACATTGACTTTATAATTTAAGGATAACTCATCTCCGGGTAATCCCCTTATTCCCCAGTTGTGTTGGGGCGTTTCAAAAATTGTTATTTCAACGTCTTGAGGAGATAGCTTTAATTCACTATTTAAACGTTCGAATAGCAAGTTGATTAATTGCTTTTTAGCTTCTACTGTTCGCCCTTCAAACATACTAATTTCAATAATGGTATAGGCTTCCGTTCTCCCGTTTGCAAAATAAAAATCCTCTTTCTCCATAGGAAAAAAACGGTGGAATTTCTTATCAGCAGGCAATGCCAAAGCCTCTACCATGCATGAATGAATAATTTCTGATAGCGTTTCTCTAATTGGAATTAATCGATCTTTTATCCCGTAAATTTTAATTTGTCCCACTTACCGTTTCCCCCTGCTCACTTCAATTTATGCATTTATCTTTATTTTTAACATTGCATTGGCATTTTTCATAAATTCATAAGAAACATTGACTTCTTCCACTACATAGCCTTTGTCTATTAGCTCAGCCATCAGCTGCTCTAAATACGGGTATCTTTTCCCCTCTAAATCGACCAGCGGAAAAATGCGAACTTCTTCTTTCGTCACCCTTAATAATTCATTTACTGTCTGTATATGAAACTGATGATCTAATCTATCGGCATACATAAATAGAAAGTGTGCCGAAAGAAGTATATCAAATTCTTGATCTTGAAACGGTAAGACAGGTAACGTGACGGGAATATAACGTTTACTTGATGTCCTCATATGACTCGTACAATGTTTTAAAGCATGTACACGTTGTTTTTTAAGCGTCTCTATACTATCGAAATAGCGCCAAATATAATTATTTTTTACTTTCCCCATACCTTCCATTGCATGTTCAATATCTCGAAGGCCTTTACTTTCTAACTGTTCTACTGGATGATCATAAGCGATATCACACGCTGTAATATCTAAACCTAATTTGTGACCAACAGCTGTAAAAGAACAAGCCCCTGCTGGACAATCGAGTATGCTCTTTCCTTCCAATTCTTTCATTGAAAGAGAAAACATATCCATATACTCTTCAAAGGTTCTTCCAATAAACACAATCCGTTCTAAATCTAACTTTGCTCTCTGCTCAACTCTACTCATCTAAACTCACCTCTTATACTAAGAATTAACTATATGTTAGCATAATAAAACAGAAAATTTAACATATTATTACATTTAATCAAATATTTCTTCCTTCCTGATTTGAAGGTTCCATTGAAATCAGGAAAATGGCAACTATGACTAACAGCATTCCTACAAAATGTATGTACATTAATTTTTCCTTTAAAATTAAAAACGAAAGAATTAGTGAACTGACTGGTAGCACACTTGTTAGTACGCCTGTTGAACTCGCTGATACTGTTTTTAATCCGTCATACATTAAAAGAAACGCAATTACGGTTACAACGATTCCAAAATATAAAATATTCACCCAGTTCCCCAAACTAATATGTAAAAAGTTGAATTCTTTCGCTTCATAAATCGCAAAGGGTAAAAACAAAATGAAACCGAAAATACTCACCATTGTTGATATCGTAAGAGGGCTTACTCGATTAGATGATAACTTTCCAAATATAATAAATAACGCTTCTCCCAGTACAGCGCCCAATATTAAAAGATTCCCACCCAAGGAACTCATTTGCTCGGAACTACTGCTCAATACATTCATAGATAAAACCCCTAACATCGCACAAAATATGCCTACACTCTTTTTCTTCGTCAATTTTTCATTTAACAAGAACAAAGAAAGTATCCCTATAACTGCTGGAAGAGTACTTGTAATGACTCCTGCTTCAATAGCAGATGTATATTTCAATCCGTAAAGCATGAAAATATTAAATAAAAATACACCACTTATTGCTTGACCAAATAAGACTAAAAACTCTTTTTTAGTCAAAGATGGAATCCCCTCTTTTAAAATTAACAATGGAACAAGAATGATTGATGCAATGAGAAATCTTAATACGCATGCAATAAATATAGGGATATCCTGCACGATTAATTTTCCTACAACGACTGAACTGCCTACAATACACATAGCCACTAGTATTTTTAAATAGCCCGTATTCACTTCATCCCCCCAACTAGTAATCCCAAACAAAATATTTTATCGTAAGGTTAACACCAATAATTGGTTTGAAGTAGTACCAATTACAGCCTATTTTTAAAACCAATTTTATGTAAAGGGGTTACATAATGATTTGGATTGGATTGAACAAAAACAAATACTGTTATTTCTCTGTTTGAAAAGTAACTACTAAAACCCAAATCTACAAAAATAGCCACTTAATTATTCCTACAATTATTACGATAATGAAAAAATAGATAAACCCTTTCATTGTCCAACCTGTCGCTGCATTTTTTTCTGAACTACTCTGCATATAATCATCCCGATTATTTCTACCTCTCATATCCATCGCCTCCTCTACAGTTCTCCATTAGAGCCATGTTTAACTAACATGCCAAATTCTCATTGTACTAAACTGACCTTTCAGTGAAATAAGATATGCTGTTTACTTTATTTTAAAACTATATCGCACTTTAATCACCCAATATTTAACAAAAAGTACATACATTTTGTATTCAGTTTGCAGAGAAAACCTTTAAAAAAGAGATTACAAAAAAGCCGATTCATACCAAAATTGTTGGTACAAATCGACTTTTCACTTTACTGGCATCCTATTAAGTTACGAACACCAGGGGTTATTTCTTTAATCTTTCTTGAGTGGGCAATTGCCACAGTATGGATTTTCCTCTTCTTTCTTGACTTGATAATAACGACAGCAAGTCTTTCTTATTGGTATCTGACTCCATTGTTGCCCTTTTTGGAGATACATTCGCAACGGATTGCCTGTTCTCCCCAACCAATGTGCTTCAAGACAAGTCAGTTCTTTGAATTGCTGTTTTAACTCGAAATTCGAATACAATTTTTCCTGTTTACGCAAAACAGCTTGTAAACGAACGGCTATATTTTCCCAAAGTATGTTTTGAGGTACTTTACATTCTTTTGCAACCAGCTCTACAAGAGGCGTCAAATGCTCAGCAAAAATCCGCTTTTTCCAGTCTTCCGCCCATTCTTCCTGTACATCTTCTTCCATGAGAAGTGTAAATGTTTTTGGCTCAAACCGAGCCGTTGTCCACCAATCTTTCGTTTCCTTTTGTAGTCCATAATAATCGAGCGAGGAAGCTGCTACAAGTACGGCACACCGTTTAATAAATAAAGAACCCGCAATCGCTAACGACTCTGTACCGAGAGATGTCGCATATTGTTGCACTACTGGCATTAGTAGGTCTTTATTCAGTAAGTGACTCAAAGGAATGCCTTTATCAGAGCTATTTTTTTCTATACCATATAGCTCTAAGTTCATTTGACATATCGCCCTTTGCCTTTAGGAATACATAAAGGTGTACCGAAAAATGGATCTTTTTCTATCATGGCTTCCATATTAAAAATTTCTTGTACCATTTCAGCCGTGACAATGTGTTCAGGAGGCCCTTGTACAGCGACCGTTCGGTTATGAATGGCGACTAAGTGATCGGCATAGCGGCAAGCAAGATTTAAATCATGCAACACCATTACAATTGTTCGACGATGCTGTCTATTCAAATCAAATAAAAAATCGAGTAATTCGATTTGATGTGTCATATCTAAATAAGTCGTTGGCTCATCTAATAACAAAATCGGCGTTTGTTGTGCGAGTGTCATCGCAATCCAAGCTCTTTGTCGCTGTCCACCCGATAAAGCGTCTACTGGCTTATCTTTAAAAGAAAGTAGTTGTGTAGCTGCTAACGCTTGTTCCACTAACTGCTCATCCTCCTCAGACCATTGTTGAAACCACCGTTGATGTGGGTAGCGCCCCTGCTTGACGAGTTGCTGTACCGTAATGCCTTCTGGTGCAACAGGTCCTTGTGGAAGAATGGCTAGTTTTTTGGCAATTTCTTTTGTTGAAATCGACTGTAATCGTTGGTCATCGAGTAGCACTTCTCCTGATATAGGCTTTAAAAGGCGGGCTAGTGATCGTAATAATGTAGATTTTCCACTCCCATTCGCACCAACCAGCACCGTAATTTTTTCAAGTGGCATTTCAAAGCTTAAATCATCAATAATATGCTGATTGCCATAATTTAACGTTAAATTTTTTGTTTGTAATCCGCTCATTTACACCTCTCCTAACGATTTCGATTGTGGAATAGTAAATAGATGAAAAATGGTGCACCAATAGCGGCCGTAAATACACCTGCTGGAATATCTAAAGGTAAAAACATTGTGCGAGCAATTAAATCTGCAACTAACACTAATGTAGCACCAATCAGCGCGGTTATAGGCACAAGCCCTACAAAAGACCTTCCTACAAGACGTCTAGCAATATGAGGAGCCATTAATCCGACAAATTCAATCCCCCCTGCATAGGCGGCAGCAGTTCCGGCTAAAATCACGCTACACATTAAAAATATAAATCTCTGAACTTGTACACGAATGCCGATACTTATCGATACATCATCACCTAGTTCTGTCACATTTAAGCTTCTACCGAAAATCAACAAAATCGGTAACGGTAAGAGCAACCATAAAAACATGGAGGACACGTCACTCCAGCTAGCTGCATATAAGCTACCAGTCAACCACACATACGCTTTTGATGTAATAAAAGTATTACTAAATACGAGCATAAATGTCACTCCAGCTTTTAAAATAGCTGAAATACCAATGCCAATTAGTACGAGACGAATCGGTGTGACACCCTTATTCCAAGAAATCACATAAATTAAAATCGCTGTACATAGTCCTCCAGCGATTGCTGCAAAAGGAAGAAAAGTCATGCTCATTACACCTGTTCCTAACGCAATAAATGCAACAGCCCCAAAAGAAGCACCGCTCGTAATCCCGATAATATC
Source organism: Lysinibacillus sp. RU7 (assembly GCF_057837305.1). Classification (NCBI taxonomy): domain Bacteria; kingdom Bacillati; phylum Bacillota; class Bacilli; order Caryophanales; family Bacillaceae; genus Lysinibacillus; species Lysinibacillus sp. RU7. The sequence continues at coordinate 107,432 of NZ_JBYQFK010000005.1, forward strand.
AGGAGAAGCAAGAGGGTTTCGTACTAAGCTTTGTAAAATAAGCCCCGCTACACCTAGAGCGGCACCAACAAGAAGCGCTAATAGGGCACGTGGTAGACGCAATGTTTCGATGACAAAAGTATGCTCATCGATCTGACCAACTAGTTGAAGCAATACTTCAGACAAAGGAATCCATGTACTACCTGCTGATAAACTGAATAAAAAAATAGTAAGTACAGTGATCAAACAAATCAATAGGACAAGCATCCATTGCTTCGTTACTTGAAACGAGATATTTCCTTTAAATAAACGAAATGTCCAAGCTTTCATTGTTTAGACACCCCTTTTTTCGCTAAGTAAATAAAGAAAGGGCCACCAATACATGCGGTCATTACACCAATCGGTACTTCCTGTGGAATAATTAAAAATCTCGCTGTAATATCGGCGGCTAATAATAAGGATGAGCCAAGCAATGCCCCAAACGGAATCGTCCATCGATAATCATTGCCTACTAACCCCTTTGCGATATGAGGAACGATCAGCCCAACGAATCCAATGGAGCCGACGATTGCTACAGAACCACCAGCTAATACAATAATTAATAACCCCATGAAAACTTTTAACATTCCGACGTTTTGACCAAGACTTTTTGCTACATCTTCTCCTGAACTAAAAATATTCATTGCTTTTCCGATGAATAAGCTTAAAATCAGGGCTATTACTAAAATCGGTAATACAGATAACAGCATCTCCATATCTCTTCCTGCAACAGAGCCAGCAAGCCAAAATAAGACCGTTTGAAAGGACTGCTCATCAATGACTAATAAGCCTTGTGTAAAGGAGATAAATAAAGCAGATAAAGCCGTACCCGCTAAAATGACTTTAATCGGTGTGAGACCGTCTCTCCCAAAGCTACTTAGGAAAAATACCGCTACCCCTGCAATACCAGCCCCGAGAAAAGCAAACCACATATAGTGTGTTAACGATTGAATATTAAACCAAGTAATGGCTACGACAATAAAAAAAATAGCACCTGCATTTACGCCAAGTAAATCTGGCGCGGCTAAAGGATTTCTTGTCAATGTTTGAATTAAAATGCCCGCAATGGCTAAGTTCATACCGATCATTAAGGCAATGATCGCTCTTGTTAGCCTACTCGTTGCAATAATTAAGTGCTCCGTATTGTTAGGATCATAATCCGTCATTACATCCCATGCCGTTTTAAATGAAATAGAAGTTTGCCCCATCGCTAAGCTACAATAAAACAAAGCAACTACTACCCCAAAAAGTCCTATTAAGCCTACAGTTTTAGAAAATGATGTTTGTAACATAATAGATCCTCTTCTTCCATAGAAAAAGGGGAATACTAAATGATTCCCCTTTCCCTCTATTTTCTATTTACTGTTCAATTTTAAAGTGTGAGTAAATATCATCTAGCATTAGGTGTGCAGCTTGTAAACCGCCCGCCATGTTCCAAGCTACTTCATCTACTGTGTATACTTGGTTATTTTTCACCGCATCTAAGTTTTGGTATAACGGATGCGCTGTCCATTCCTCATGAGTCTTTTTCACCGCTTCGTTATCCTCCATGAATTGGAAAATAACATCTGCATTCATTTGTGGAATCCCTTCTTTATCTGTCAGCTTAACAATTTCTAAATTTTCACCTTGTAAATCTTTAGGTCCGTTAAAGCCAAGCTCCGTCAAAATTGATCCAGCAAAACCAGTCACATAAATTCGTGCATGATCTTCACGGTAATTAAGAACTGCTGTACTAAGCGGCCAATTTTCAGTTGAAGCGATTTTTTCTTTAAAGTCCGCTACACGAGCTTCCCAATCAGCAATTAAAGAAGTGGCTTTTTCTTCTTCTCCTAAAGCTTGTCCAATTAACGTTGTTGTTTCTTTAAAATCATAGAGTGTTGTATTAACAATCGTTGGAGCAATTTGAGATAGTTGCTCATAAATTTCTTCATGACGAAATTGAGTAGCAATAATTAAATCTGGTTTTAATGCCGCAATTTCTTCAAGATTCGGTTGCGTTTCTTGCCCTACAAATGGTACATCTTTTAATTCTTCTTTTATGTAATCATACATTGGTACTTGCACCCATGATTCCACCACACCAACTGGCTTCACATCAAACTCTAAAATTGTATCTGTCGCGCCTTGATAAAGCGTAACGACACGTTGAGGTTTCCCCTCAATTGTTGTTGTACCAAGAGCATGTGTTATTTCACGTGTTGTGGATTCTTCCGAAGCTTCACCTTTGCTTGCATCATTCGAAGCTTCTTCCTTAGTCGTTTCTCCACACGCCGCAAGCACCATTACAGCTGCAAAAAGCATGAAGAAAAACAGTGACAATTTGTTTTTCATTATTAGTATTCCCCTTCTTTTTAAATTGATAATGATTATCATTAACATTTAAAAGTTTATTATATATTACTATTGAATGCAATACCTAATTGAAATTTATTTTCAATTAGGTTGCACGTAATCCACGAATACCGAGAATCATTTTCCTAAAATAGAGTAAAAAACATTATTGTCACGCGTGTTGATTTACCTCTTATTGTTAAAGAGAACATTAGAATACGTTGATTTCCGCTACGGCTGACTCGCTTTCCGCAGGCACGGCTTCAACTAATTTCTTTCGGTAAGTACCGAAAGAAATGGATTTTCAGCTCGTGCTTTTCCTGCAGGAGTCGAGTCGCCTCCGCTCCAATCAACGAGCAAGCGCCTTTTTATTAATCATTTCACTAAAAAGCACACTCATAATCTACTAGTATTTGTATAATCAACACATCTGCATTATTGTCCTAAAGAATTTGCAAGCATTAAGCCATTATCAAAAAATGGAGAGTAAAAAGGTGTTATTGAGGGCATCTAATAAATGCATTTTCAACTAATAATCCATATCAATAACGATAAAAATCTACTCCTCCTATTTTTAGGAAAAGCAGATTTTCATTTATAACATATGCTTATTAATTGGAATAGAAAGGAGTCTTATTTTTTGAACAACCCAGAGGTGATTTTCTTTAAATCGAATTTACTATCATGAAAGAAAATAATGTTCAGCCTATACACAAATGTGTAATCGAAATACATTTTTATCGTAATTAAACACTTATTTTTAATTCAGTTGTATACATAAAAACCTTAAATTCTTTTCATACAACTCGCCCTTTCAATCTAAAATACAGCACCGTATAAATACCTATATAAATACCTATACAAATACAGGAAAACCATTGTAAAGGCAAACCTGCGATAAAATTCAACCCAAATAACGGCATGATAAATACAACATAAAGGGGATATTGAACATTAAAAATCATATTTAACAACATTTTCTCCATTAAAACTGGTTCAAAACTAATTAAAAGTGCTACTAACAAGCTGCTAATGGCACCCATTACACAAAAATTACGTGTCCATTTTTTACTCATCATGATCACGACACTAATATATATACATGTTGTTACGAAGCCAATAAAGGTCGGTTCTATATCTGGATATTTAAGTGCTGACCAAAAATTCAAACAAAATGTTAACGATAAAGTAACAATGAATATGATTACTTGAGCCATAAATACCTCCTAAAATAACCTAATAGTGTAATTTTACACCACAAGATTATTTTAGTTAATACTCTATTTTATTGTTTGTTTAATCGCTTCCCATTTTTCATATGCTACAGCTTCGTCTAATGTACTCATCAAGCGGTAATTTTCATGATCTAGAATACGATAATGCTTGCTTAAGAGATTTTGCTGCAGGCGATGTCCCTCGTATTCCTCAATATTTTTCCACCATATGTACCCGCCCATTGTCTTTTCTTTCGGAATAATAATCACATCATGAGCCGTTAATTCAATCACTTCCATCGGATCGCCGCCCACTCGATTTTGTAAGATTAAACTGTTGCGAAATAGTGCACAAATGGCAATAGTGACGGTCCAATTCGCTACCATGCGTTCTTTCTCAATCTGAACAAGCGTCTTTTTAGAAATACCTAATAGTTCAGCCATTTTTTCCTGTGTATAGCCATTTTCTGTCCGAATAAGCTTTAAACTTTCAGACGCAATTTGAATCAACTGATCTCGATCCATTTGTAACACCTCGTGTACTTTTACACTTAGTATAAATCATTTTGACTCTTTCTTCATAAAATACTTGAGGAAATAGCTACTTGTTCATCCTATCCACGAAACTGTTCTGTCCATATCGGCTACACTCTACCGTTTACAACAATGAAAAAGTATTCAATGAAAATCATCATCTCATTGAATACTCATTCAAAAATGCGGTATGACGTAATTTCAAGCAATCCCTACCGTTCCAAATCAAACATCCCAAGTTCTACTGCATATTGCTCTCCCGCATTGATATCATATTGAATCATACGATAGTCATTTAGTAGCTCTTGAGCGTTTTCGGGTAATTCATCTTCGTAAACAAACATTTCATCTGGCAGTAAAAAGTACTCCCCCCACCGCATTACAGGTATTGTTTTTTGCAGCTCAAGCATAAGCGCATAATACGGTGTTAATTCCACATTTAACTGTTCGAGTACAATCGAGCTAATCATATTTGGACTAACGATTGGATCGTCTAAAATTTCCGTTTCAAAATTGTTGTAAATAAAATAATCTGTCTCGTAAAATACTTCATTTTCTTGTTCGCCCTCTTCATCAAAGCCTTCGAACACATCCGGCGGCAAATGGTCACCAAAAAATACGACAGTGATCGGTTTATCCATTGTTTCAATTTCTTCGATAAAATGTGCTGTAGCCAAATCTGTATAGTGTAAGCCTTGCACATACGTTTCAATGTGCGCTTTTTCTTGTTCGTCTAGCTCATTGAATACTTCAAAGTGATTGTTATATTTATTTTCATCATACGGGCTATGATTTTGCATCGTCGTTAATAACATAAACAAGTTCCCCTCTGTATCCTCACGAACAATATCTAACACTTCCTCATACGCTGATGCATCACTAATATACGTGCTATTGTCCAATTTTTCTTTATAGGACAGATCCATATTGCCCCCTTCATAAATGAAAGGGTCGAATCCAAACTGCTCAAACACATCTTTTCTTCTATAAAGGTTTGCATTATATGAATGGACAGCTATTTTTTGATCAAATAAATGAGTAAAGCTTGGTGCTTCCTCTAAATTGGGCACTAATAACGTGTATGGAATGAGTAGCGATGGGTGAAAAAAATTGGTGCTAAATGCTGTTAACACTTCGTATTCAACATTTGCTGTACCTCCACCGTAATTAGCACCTAATAATACCCCAGAAGTCGTTTCATTGAGCAAAGATCGAATAAAAGGAATGGGGTCATCTGATAGTTCTAATCCAGGTATTCTAAGAGGGTCCGTAAAGCTTTCACTTAACACAAAGATCACAGTATGATCTTCTAATGTTCCTTTGTCACAATTCATTTCTATTGCTTTCTCTTTATATTTTTCAACAATATCGCTTACCGCTTCATAAGAATAGTCTTCGGGCACCTCTTCCATCACTTGAATATCTAAATTTTTGATAAACCCTGCTATCGGACCATTCGAGCTATAATCCTCCTTTAAATCCCAATAACTATCTGTAATACCGAAAGAAGTAGCGATGACTTTATAAGGATTATTCGCGTGATTACTATTTAGAAAACTGTAAAATACGAAACATAAAAGAAGGGATACGAGAAGCCTCTGTTTCCCTGTATGGACTGGTTGAGATTTGAAGTGTTTAAGGAGAAAAAAAGCAGCGATTAGCAATAAGATAACACCGATACTCGTCATTATATGCACTTTATTAATCATTTGGATAATGTGATTTATTTCGAAAATCATCGTGAAATCACTTGGTAAAAGGGGTTCACTTCTATAGCTTAGCTTTAAATAATTGGCAATGGAGAAAAGAAGTGTTGTACTAAGGAGTAAAAAGGAAGCATATATTTTCCGATTAACGATTACAAGAAATGCTAAATACAAAAAATACAACAAAATGATATCGAAAATATAATTATGCCAATAATGTTGTGTATAATACACTACATCTTGAAACTGAAATTGACATTGAAAAAAAATTAAAATATATTGTGCAAATAATAATACAGTTAGTGTGAAACATCCCTTTTTTAGCTTATGCATAAGAACATATTGTCTATTTGAATTTCTTTTTGGATTTATCATACTAAAAACCTCTTTACAGTTTTTGTTTTATTTTATTTAAAATTTCATTTATTAAATAGACAATAGTGGAAAATATGAATGTTATATTTTCATAATATCTTTCACCATTTATACACATAAATTTAAAAAGAGGTTGTCATTACTTTTAGGATATTGTATTTAGTACTTTTCCGGTTCAACAATAACCCTAAAAATTTCTCTTTACATCTTTTCACTTTTCGATGTAGTATTCTTTATTATCAAACTAAACATAATGTCTTCTCCTGTTACATTTATTGATACAATTTTTTTGTCTCACCTTATCATAATGGATTAATCTCAAAAGGGAATCGAGGAATCACGATGGCGAAAAAACCGACACTGATTTTAATGGCCAGCTTTGCAGGATTGATTTTACTAGGGGCCTGTTTATTGAAACTTCCGTTTGCGACTACCGCGCCTATTTCATGGGTTGATGCGTTCTTTACAGCAACATCTGCCGTTTGTGTAACGGGGCTTGTCGTTATGGATACAGCAGATAGCTTTACGATGTTCGGTGAAATAGTGGTACTTACGCTCATTCAGCTTGGGGGGCTTGGGTTTATGACGGTCTCTTCTTTTTTATTATTATTTTTTAAGCGGAGAATTTCCTTAAAAGACAAGCTGATTTTGCAGGAGTCTTTTAATGCCTACTCCATCGAGCAAGCGTTATATCTATTAAAGCGGATTGTCATGTATACACTCATCATTGAATTAATTGGTGCCGTGATTTTAGCCATTCGTTTTTCTTTTGATATGCCCGTTAAAAAAGCAATTTATTATGGCATTTTTCATGCTATTTCGATGTTTAACAATGCGGGGTTTGACCTATTTGGTGGTTTTTCAAGCTTAACAGGTTATGAAAGTGATATTGTAATCGTTTTTACAGTCTGTTCCCTTATTTTATTTGGTGGGCTTGGCTTTATTGTTATCGATGAGCTACGACAATTTCGAAAAGGAAAGCGCCTTTCTTTATACAGCAAAGTCATTTTATCTATGACAGCTTTTCTTGTCATTGGCGGAACAATAGCGGTGTGGTTTTTTGAAACAAGACACGGTGGTGTCCTTGTAGGTGCGACATGGAAAGAACAATTTTTAGGGGCTTTCTTTCACAGTGTAACTCCTCGAACAGCCGGAGCAAATACGTTACCAATGGATGAGCTAACTATTCCAACTTTACTTATGACGATTGTTTTTATGTTTATCGGCGGTGGTTCTGGTTCTACTGCAGGAGGGGTCAAAATCGCGACAATTACACTACTTGGGGCAGTTATTTGGAGTCAGCTACGCGGTTCAACCGAAACCGTATTATGGAAAAGAACAATTTCTAATTCGCTTGTTCTAAAGGCTTTTACGCTCGTTAGCTGTAGCGCGCTGTGGGTTTTCTTTACTACGATTGTACTCGCTATGACAACGAAGGGCTATACGATGATGACCTATTTGTTTGAGGCAACAAGTGCATTTGGAACGGTAGGACTATCGCTTGGTCTTACACCTATGTTGTCTCCAGCAAGTGAAATCATGATTATGCTGACGATGTTTCTTGGAAGGCTCGGTACCTTGACGATTTTATATGTATTGCTCGCCCGTCCAGCGAATCGATTCCGCTATCCAAATGGGGATTTAATGATTGGTTGATGTCAGAATCTACGTGTTGTCATATTTTAAAATAACATAATTAGCATTGGTGCAAAATGAAAGCTGCTTACTCTTTGAATGTTAAATTATTCTCCTGTAAAGCAGCTTTCAGTTTAGGTAACGAAGACGGCCCTATGCCATGAAGTTGTAAAATCTCTTTTTCACTATACTGTGATAGCTCTTGCAAAGACGTAATCCCATTCGATTGCAATGCTCGTCTTGCTGGTGCCGCAAGTAACGAAAGAAAGCCTGTGTTAGGTTTTCGCTCCTTTTCACAAGTCGGACAGGTTGGACAATCTGAGCTTTTATAATACACATGTCCCTTATTACATATTCTTTTACTTTTTTCTGAAGTGACCATTTTAACAACCTTCCTTCCATTCAAATACATCCTATCCATTTTCCTAGAACTTTTTATCTGCTATTATACTATGCCATAATTTTTAACATCGAGCATCAATATTTCATACTTAGCTTTTTTTTATACTAGGCCATTCACCATTAATTTAGAAATGTATCATCAAAAACTATTACGGATGACCTATCATTCTTTTTTCTTATTCCTTTTTTTACTTGATATATGTATATTAGTAACATTGTTAAATTTACGATTGGAGAGAAGCAATGACATTTTCAGAGAAAGATTTAGTAACTAGTAAGGAAAAGATTTATTTTGCCATTTTATGTATCGTTAGCGCACTTGTCTATATTATGGCAGCAATATCTATCGTTGGGATTATTATTATTTTGTTCCTTTTAGTTTTCTACTGGTTCATACATAATCTAGCGATTGTTAATATTCGAAAGAATGGTGTCAAAATAAACGAGCAACAGTTTCCTCATTTTTATGAGCAAGCAAAAGATATCGCCCACCGCATGAATCTTACACAAATACCAGATATTTACATCATGCAATCAGGGGGTATTTTAAATGCCTTTGCAACAAAATTCGGCTTAAAAAACATGGTTGTATTATATGCAGATGTTTTTTCATTAATAGATGAACAAGGTCAAGAAGAAGTACACTTTATCTTAGCACATGAATTTGCGCATATAAAACGCAAACATGTAGGGCTAGGTTGGCTGTTAATGCCAGGCTTACTCGTGCCCTTTTTAAGCAATGCTTATTCACGTGCCTGTGAATTTACGTGCGACCGCTATGGTGCCTATTACAGTCAATCATATGAAGCAGCAAAAAATGCACTAGTAATGCTTGCGATTGGACCTCAATTATATAACCAGGTAGATCAAACAGCATTTATGAAGCAAATCGAAACAGAATCAGGTATGTTTAGCTGGATGGATGAAATATTGTCCACACATCCCAATTTGCCAAAACGTGTCCATGCGATTAGTGGCTTCTTCCATGCTGATCAGACACCTGTGATAAAACCCTCTTATAAAGGGGCTATCCTAGGGATCGTTTGCTTAATTGTGCTCACTATTTTATTCTTCATTGGCATTTGGTGGTTTGTTAAAACGGTTGCTCTATTAGAAGATGAGCTACTATTAGATGATACTAGTATGGGCGAAGATTATTCCTATACATATGACACAGCAAGTATGAATGATTTAATGCTTGCGGTTGTAGACTCAGATTTCAATGCTGTCCAACAATATGCAAAAGATGAACAGGTACTGAACGAAGTAAATGATGAAGGGTATACAGCACTTCATCTTGCCATCATGGAAAGTAATTACGAAATTGCTTCTTATCTATTGAAGGAAGGGACAGACCCAAATACAATAGATATTTATGGATTCACACCATTAATTGAAGCTGCTTCGTACGGAGATTTGGAAATGGTAGAGCTGCTGTTAACACACGGGGCAGATAAAACAATGAAAGATTCTAGCGGCTATGACGCCTATCAATATGCGATGGATTACGGCTATTTCGATATCGCACAATACATTGAAAACTACTAAAAAACGGTAGACAAAGCATTAGCCTTGTCTACCCTTTTTATATTTCTACGAACAAATCCTTATAAATTCACAAATGCTTCTGATGCATCCAGCTTTACCTTAATCACACCCGATTCATATAGCCAATTCGCTGTTTTATCCCATGCCTCTTGCTCCTGATAGCCAAACTTCACGCCCTCATCTTCCATTAATGGGAAGAGGATGTTTAAGCTTTCTTTTTCAACATCCATATCTAATGGGAAGCTCTCATTTTCATGGTTAAAGAGTACCTCTAGCCCTGCAGCCGGATCATTCTTCACATCCTCATGCCCTTTTGTCACAGCTTGCCAAAATTTCGTAATTTGCTCTTTTTTCTGTTCGACTGTTTCCTCACCTGCTACAACTACTAACTCATAGCTATTTGGAACACCGTAGTCATCTAATTTTAGGAAATCGATGTTGTAACCTTCTTTTTTAAGTAACACCATTTCATGATTAATATAAGCCCCGACAACAGCATCTACTTGATCTGTCGCTAATGATGGCATTAAGTCCCAACCAACATCCGTCATTTTTACTTGCTGCACATCACCACCATCATGTGTAACCATTGAAGCAACAATCGCTTCACTCACGGTTGTGGATGGATAGCCTACTCTTTTCCCTTCTAAATCCTTCGGTGATTGAATCCCACTTTCTTCTTTATACATAATCGCATCTAGTGAATGTCTGACTAGTGTTGCGACTGAGACAACAGGGATATCTTCAGCACGTGATACTAATAGTTGTGATTGATAGCTAATTGCTAAATCTACTTTCCCTGTAGCCGCTAGCTTTAAAGGATCATTTGTATCAGCTGGCATTTTAATTTCTACATCTAGACCTGCATCTTCAAAATAACCTTTTTCTTTCGCCACATAAATCGCGGAATGCACGGCATTTGGATACCAATCTAGCATAATGCTAATCTTTTCTAAATCCTTCGTTCCTTGTTCACTGTCCTTATCAGAACAGCCTGCCATAATCATGGCAAAACTGGCTAGCAATAATGTCCATATATAAAGTTTCTTCATATTTAAAATGCTCCTTCTACTTGTTTTTCCATCGTAATACTCGTTTTTCAATCATAGCAACAATCGCAAATAGCACGATTCCTAATACAGTTAAAATGGCGATGGCTGCAAATACACCTTCTGCATTTAAATTACCTGACATTCGTCTACTATAATAGCCAAGCCCTTCACTCGCTCCGAGCCACTCTCCAATGGTTGCACCGACTAAAGCATAAACAATCGCTAACTTCAATGCTGAAAAGAATGACGGTAGCGCCATTGGAATTTGTAGTTTACAAAAAATATGCCAACGAGTGGCGCCCATCGACCGGAATAAGTCTACATACTCCCGATCTGTCGCCTTCAAGCCATCATAAGTGCCCACTACGATAGGGAAAAATGAAATTAAAATCGTAACGGCAACCTTACTCCAAATCTCATACCCAAACCACAGAATAAAGATGGGCGATAATGCAATGATCGGAATCATTTGCGAGATGAGAACAGCTGGATAAAGCATTTTTTCGATCGTTTTAGAATAAAACATACTGACCGCTAGTAAAACACCGCCCACTACTGCAATGACAAACCCGATTGTAAACTCTAATAATGTCACAGGCAAATGCTCTAAAAAAAGCGGGCGCCAATTTTCAATAATCAGCATCAATACACCCGTTGGCGCTGGAATAATAAACGCCGGAACCATGTCAGAACGTACCGCCCACTCAACAGCTAGTAAAAATGTGCCGCTAAACACAAGAAATAAATAATACGTTTTAAACCAATTTTTAATGGTGTTCATGAGCAATCTTTCTCTCTACGTTTTTTCTTAAAGTTACAAATTCCATCTCATGTAGCATGTCCGGTTGACGTGGGCGTTTTAACGGGACAGCAATCTCTTCAAGTGTTTTGTCTGCATGTAGTAATAAAATGCGGTCGCTTAAATAGCAGGCCTCATCTAAATCATGTGTAATAAATAATATGGTTTTATTAAGCTCCTGCCAAATCGACAGTAACCAAGCTTGCATATCCTTTTTCGTAAAAGCATCCAGCGCACCAAAAGGTTCATCCAGTAACAGTACGTCCTCCCCTACTAATAGCGCTCGTAAAAAGGATACCCTTTGCCTCATGCCACCCGATAATTGCTGTGGCAATGCATTTTCATATGCTAATAGGCCCGCACGCTCCAGCCACTGCCTTGCCTCTTCCTTCGTATAGCGTTGGTCTTTTTTTACTTCTGATGGCAGCATCATATTGTCCAAAACTGTTCGCCACGGCAGCAATAAATCACGCTGTGGCATATAGCCCACATCGCCTAGCTTGATGGGACGTCCGTTTATAGTAATTTCCCCGTCATCCGGCTGCAAAAGACTCGTAATTAATTTCAAAATAGTGCTCTTTCCCGTACCACTCTTTCCTATTAATGAAACAAACTCACCGGATTTAATTTCTACATCCAGATTAGAAATCACGGTCTGTTTATCATAGGAATAAGATACATTTTTCAATACGAGTGTCATATTCGTTCTACCAACTCCACAACATCAATTCTGTCTCGGCGTCATTGCGTCCGCCCAAGTCTTTCGCTTGTATTTAACACGTGCTAAAAGAAATTAGATAGGCCAATCACGTTTGAAATAGTTCATATCCCAAAATAAATATTCATACTTCGATGTAATTTGAAAATGCTTTTCAAGTACAGCTAGCTCTCGTTCTGGCTTTCCATCCGCAAGCTCATCCATTAAATCAATTAACCATTTCGCTCCTTGTGCAAACTCCTCGGAGTCATATGTCTCAATCCATTTCGCATAACGGTTAGATGCTAATTGATCCCCGTATTGCTTTCTTAATAATTTCCCAATTTCCCAATAATCCCATGCACAAGGCAGAAGGCTCGCTACAACCTCTGCCAAACTACCATTTTGAGCAACATTTAACATATAGTTCGTATAAGCTAAGTTGTCTGGTGTTGGCTTAGTCTGCTCAAGCTCTTCTCGTGTAATACCAAATTCAGCCGCAAATTGACGGTGTAGCTCCATTTCAAAATGAAGTGTATCATGCAATACTTTTGAAAATTTGTTCATCATGTCTAAATTATGTGCTTTCGTCACACCTACTGCAAATAGCTTCGCATAATCGATTAAATACACATAATCCTGCTTCATATACTGAATGAATTTTTCCTCCGCTAATGTTCCTTGTCCTAGCTCCTGTACAAATGGGTGCTGATGATTCTTCTCCCAAATGGGTTGCACATTTTCATAAAGCCTATTTGTAAATTTCGTCATTTCAATTCCTCCTAAACTTAATACTATTAGAAAGACACATCTCGCTCAAAATAGGGAGAGGTGATGTCGCATCTTTACGGATATTCATGAAATACTTTGCTGTCCACTAAAAAAACCGCTTCCCCATATGGAAAGCGGCTATAAAAAGCATAGAGCTCTTTATTACCTACTTTCCTACGCTAGCATGAACTAGATCAGGTGCAAAGGGTACAATCTCAGCCAATACGGCGCCCCTAGTAGTGTCACTCTTATAAAATTAAAAAACCCCACTCACAAAGCGATGAGTGGGGAGAATAAGTCCTTCTTATCCTACGACAACCACTTTCCTACGCTAGCGTGAACTAGTACAGGTTCAAAGGGTTTAGAACAATTGTTCAATCTCAGCCTTCAAATAAGACTCCCCTAGTGTGTTCTAATTACTATTTATAACAATAACATGAATTCACTAAAAGGCAAGCTAAGATTTTTTTATACTAATTTAACGCCCTGCATCAAAATATGTACTTCACTGTGTATTCAACAGCTTTGCTTCAGTCAATCGCTACAAAACTTAAGCTTCAATACAATACCGCTCCATTTAAGTATGTTGTATAGTCGCCATTACTTGTTTCCCTACTACCATAAATACTGCATAAATAGCCAGCGCCGTTAAAACAGCTTGCCCTGGTTTCCAAAAGCTTGATAAATAAAATACAAGCCCTGTAAATAGCACCATGCCTACTGCACCAAAAATAGCATTTTGCTGTACAATATGAAACGTTTCCGCTGTCATACTTTTCATCTGCAAACGCATATTGAGCAGTGTTAAAATGGGTAAAAGCGTAATGACCCCCGATAAAAAATGTAAATTGGAGCGACTAAGCCATGAAGCAAGCAACATTACTGCGCCTCCAATAATAAATTGAACAACATAAAACACGTCATGTTCCCTCTATTCTATTAAAAATACAATCACTATAGCGCAATAAGTGAATCGTTTCAATAGGAAAAATCGTATTTAATAGCCTTGTACATGCAAATATCTTCACAGCACTTCTAGCATGCTTTTAACGCTTTTTTTCACTTTAACATTTATTCCCTCGACCAGTCACTATACAATAAATACCTCATACAGTCCTTTTTCAACCACTTACGTTTTGGTTGCGAAAAGAGCGTTTATCACCTGCTACACTAGAGTCAGAAAGGAGCTTTTCAAATGAAAGTCCAACTAACCGTTCATGAGCAATATAAAGAAATAGAGGTACATGTGTTTACAGATGTTTATACAAATGAAGTCGAGCAGCTTATGAAAACATTAAAGTCCCCAAAAACCTCTATGATCGACGGCTATAATGCCACAGAAATTCGCATGTTGAAATTAGAGGATATTTTCACGATTTATGTGGAAGATGGAAAAGTGTATTTTCAAACAGCAGAAGAGGAATTTGAATCAAAGCGCAAACTATATGAGCTTGAAGCATTGTTTGAAGCGAGCTTTGTCAAAGTCAATAAATCCACACTCGTGAATTTATCGAAAATTGTATCCATTCAAATGGGCATTGTCTCTACCCCGCAACTCGTACTAGACAACGAAACAACGATACATATTAGTCGGAAATATTTTAAGCTACTAAAGGAAAAATTAATGATGGGGAGAGAAAACGGATGACATACTTAAGAAGCTGTTTATTAGGTGTATTAATCTCATTAAGTACATCTTATATTATTGTAACGCTAAGTATCTTTACTGAGAATCGTGTTATTTCTGGTGACGAGCTACTGCATCAGTTACTCATTGCGATCGTCATGGGCATTGTCATCGGTCTTGCTACTACGATTTATGTAGTTGACAAACTCCCTTTTACGATCGCGACGATTATACATTTTACGATCGTTACATTCGTCGTCATGTCGGCAGGGATCGTTGGTCAATGGTTTGACTTCAATGAACCAAGCTCCATCATCAAAGTATTTATAAATGAAGTCATTGCCTACCTCATTATTTGGGTCGTTATTTATATTTTAATGAAACAAGAAGTAGCACAATTAAATCAATTAATTCAAGAAAGAAGGCGAGAAGATGAACAGCATAGAAGTTAATAATTTGCACAAAAAATACGGCAACCACGAAGCTGTGAAAGGCATATCATTTTCTGTCAAAAAAGGCGCATTGTTTGCGTTTTTAGGTACAAATGGCGCAGGCAAATCAACGACAATCGAGATCCTGTGCACGCTTACTCAAAAAACGGCTGGTGAAGTAACCATCGCAGGACACCCCTTAAAAAATCGGGATGCGATTCGAAAAGAAATTGGGGTTGTATTCCAACAAAGTATTTTAGATAGTCAACTATCCGTGTATGAAAATATTATGCACCGAGGGAACATGTACAAATTAACAAAAACAACCTTACAAGAAAATTATGCTTTCGTATCGCACTATTTACAATTAGCAGATATCGAACATAAAAAATATGGCTGTTTATCCGGTGGTCAAAAACGCCGCGCAGATATTGCCCGTGCCCTCATCCATAAACCAAGTATTTTGTTTCTGGACGAGCCTACAACTGGACTTGATCCCCAAACACGCATTTTCGTTTGGGAAGCGATTAAAAAGCTACAACAAGAAACCGATATGACGATTTTTTTAACAACTCATTATATGGAGGAAGCAGCGGTAGCAGATGATATTGTCATTATTAAACAAGGAGCAATTGTCGCACAAGGGACACCGCATGCGTTAAAAGATCAGTATGCATTCGACCAAATGACATTGCTATTTAAAGATCCAACGACAGGGGAACAGTATTTGCAAAACCAAAACCTCACGTTCCAAGAGAAAAATGGCGTGTATTATGTACGTGTTCGTTCCACAATAGATGCACTGCATATTTTAAAGGAACTAGAAGAAAATTTAGCGTCATTTGAAGTAATCAAAGGTTCTATGGACGATGTATTTATGTGTATTAATGAAGAAGGAGTTGCCATATGAGTACTATATTTAGTCTAATCAACCGCCACAATAAAGTATATCGCCGCGATAAAACGCTTGTTTTATTTTCTTTTTTATCCGTATTAATTGTGATTACTTTATATGCCGTGTTTCTACAAAAACTACAAGTGGATGCGATTGAACAAATTGTTCCTGCTTCTTCTGAGATTAAAACGCTTGTCAATGAATGGATGATTGCTGGACTACTATCGATTGTAACCGTTACAACAACACTCGCAGCATTCGGCATCTACATTCACGATTTAGAAACAAAGGGATTGGCTGATTTCTTGACCGCTCCTACTTCTCGTGCAACACTGCAATTCAGCTATGTTGCAAATGCTTGGATCATCGGGTTTATTTTATCTGTCGTAGCATTTATTTTATGTGAACTGTTTATTGTTTCAACAGGCGGTCATCTCGTGGATGCTGTAACATTTATTGAAATCATTGGCATTATCGCATTATCCGTGTCCCTTAGTAGCATGTTTAACTTATTTTTCACATTACTCGTTTCTACACAAACCGCTTTTTCAACACTGAACACGATTATCGGAACAGCAATCGGCTTCTTATGCGGCGTATATGTACCGATGGGCTCATTACCAAATGCGGTACAAAACGTCATCATGTTTTTTCCGATTAGCCATTCGACCGTATTATTCCGAGAAAAATTAATGGTCCATTCGTTAGACAACGTATTTTCAGGTACTCCGGAAGTACTGGCACAATATAAAAAGAATTTCGGTGTGGTCTATGAATGGAACAATACCCTTTTATCAACAAATGTTAGCTATATCGTGATCATCGGTTCGACGATTGCACTAGCAACAATCTCCCTTCTGATTTTTAAACTAAAAAACAAATAAGCAGAGGGGGTGTGTAGAAAGTAAAAACTTTCAGAACACCCCCTTCAATCCTTCATCATGATCCATTAAGAACTATTACTCCTGCGGTGGTCGCAAGTTCTGTCTCAAAATGTCTTTTCAGACGGTCACTTCTCTCCTATTTTTCAAACGAATCGGCACTAACCGAGCTAGCAAAATGCCTAGCACTACGCCATATGCAATGTGCGCTACTAGCCATAAGCCAAAGGATGACACCGACAAAAGGGGCGGTGTACGATCTGATAATGCAGTCGTTGGATAAAGTGCTATCGCAATGACTATATTCACAATAACTGTAAATGAAATGAGTTGTTTACTTGTAAAGGACTTTTTCCAAGCAATCCATACGATGACATACGTTAAAATCACAGCGATTATAAGATGAAACGTAAACTCCACCCACTCTGAAAATGTGTACTCTTTTAAAATGGGAATATAGTCCACATTCATCAATAATGTATAGATTTTATAGCCTGTCACATATTGCATCCATTTCATTAACAATCCTAAAAATATACCTGCGATAATACTGTAAATAAGCGTATGGAAGATGAAGCGTGACATTTAACCCCCTCCAAAATATAAGTACATCTGTCATAATTTTTGTAGGCATGATTCATATGAAAAGTTCATACCCATTCAACTCGTCTATAAAGCTATGAAAATACATTATATCTACAAATTACGTGCAGTGTTATATAGATTTTCGGCAGTCGTGGACACTTGATGAATTTCATGATCGATTATTTCTACGCCATTTATGAGCTGTTTAAGCTCTGCTGCTATGAGTTGAATCGCCTTTTCATTATGCTCGACTTCTTGTAAAATGTGGTCAAACTCGGCCTGTGCATCATAAGATACCGTTTGACTTTCTGCGGTAGCCGTTTTTACTTCCTTTAAAGAAGAGCTGACATGCAGTGATAAACGGGAGGTTGTGTTAACAAGCTCTGCTATATGGGCGACCGATTGCTTCGATTGTTCTGCTAGTTTACGGACTTCCTGTGCCACAACTGCAAAACCTTTGCCGTATTCACCTGCTCTTGCGGCCTCAATCGATGCATTGAGGGCAAGTAAATTCGTTTGATCTGCAATGGACTGAACAATCGCCAACACATCGTAAATCTTTTGAGAAGACGTTGCTAGTTCATTTGCTACAGCAGTCATATCATCCATTTTCGTAACCATTTGTGCAATTTGCTGTTCTAGTTGTTTCATATAACTACTTCCTTGCACGGCACGAGCAGAAACATTTTTCACAGTTTCCACATTGTTTGTAATATTTTGATTCAGTGTAGCGGTTGAACACTGTATGTTGTCCATTTGATTCGTTGTTTCATCGGTTAGCCGCGCTAAATCTTCACTAATCGATGAAATGCTGCCCTTTAACTCCTCTTTCACAACTGTATATTGCGCATCAATTAAACGACGGTTTTCACGCTCATATTCTTCTAATACAATTTGCATCTCAAAATTGATCCACTTCGACACAACCGTTACAATTTGCAAGGCTTCCACCTGAACAGTAGGCTCCTCGACTAAAATGCGAACCATAATTTCTTGCATCTGTTGAAACGTTCCCATATACCATTTCGGATCTAATCCCATTTTAAAATGGATGCGTGCTAAATGGCGTTTTCGTTCTATGACTTCTTCATTTAATCGACCATCAAACATTGAAATCGTATGTTCACCAATAACCGCTTTTAGCTTTGACACACTACTGCGCGATTCAATGAGTTGCTTTAACTCCGGTACTTCCAGGATTTTATCATAAAATACATTTGTAATTTCATTCACATGTTGTTTGATTGTTGACTGAAATGACATGAGTGTTTTGAAATCTTCATCTGTTAAATTAATTAAATTCAATTGCTTTTGAATTGCACCTAATTCTTTTTTATCAATTACAGGCTGAAAATGATCCAAATTGTTTACTGGTTGTTGTTTCTTCATAAAGAGACCAAACATGCCATCATCTTCCTTCATTTAGAGTATAATTTCATTATAAATTGAAAAAATACATTGTCAAATATTTTAAACCCAAACTTAGACAAATATAAGACAAAAGATTGAATATATTTAACAGTTCCTGTATTATGAGTATAAAAACTTGGAAATGGAGGCAAACACTTTGTCTAACTTCAATGAAAAAATGTTATCCATCCAACAAGTATCATTAATCACTGGTTTATCAAAGCCGGCCATCCGGAAATGGGAAGACCGCTACCATACTGTAACACCCCAAAGATTACCTAACGGTCGTCGTATTTATACAGAAAAAGATGTTAAAATACTACTCACTGTTCGTAACCTTGTAGATAAAGGGCTCACAATTCAACAAGCAACTATACAAGCCCATCAGGAAAACACACCATTACCTACACTTGAATCATGCGAACCAATGATTCATAATGAATATTGTATACGTTTACTTGAATATGGCTCAACTTGTGATGTCATTTCGATTAAACGGATTTTGCAAGAGGCACACCATAAACTAGGGATAGAACGTTTTTTAGATGAAGTCGTCGTTCCTGTTATGTTCGAAATCGGTGTCAGATGGGAAAAAGAAAGGTGGAATCCTTTTCAAGAGAGCGTTTCTTCCACCGTTATTCGAGATTATTTAGTCGGTCTCCGGAATGACATGCATATGCCAGATGATGCTCCGTTGTTGATTGGTGCTTGCTTGCCTGGGGAATCCCATGATTTACCATTATGTATTTTGTTGCTCAAGGCGCAAATGCATGGATATCGTGTTTATTTAATTTCAAGCTCACCTGCACCAGGAGCCATTGAACAGCTAATTATTTATTTTAAGCCAAAAGTGGTATTACTTTCGGCTATGAGTGAGTTACCATTTACAACCTATCCGGATGTACTACCAGCACTTGATGTATTTGCAGCAGATTACCCTGAAGTTCATATGTTTATTGGTGGAAGTGGCACAAAAGAGTATTTAAAAACACACACTTTACATACAATTCGTTATATTAATGATTTACAAGATATATTAAACGAGGTGGAAATATGACATGTAAAAACTGTATTGTCGGCTCTGTCCAATTCCAAGTGAAATTAACCGGGGAGAAAAACGAAGCAATCATTCCCCTACTAACTGAGCATTTAATGCGCTTAAGTTATGATGTCGTAGAAAAAGATAACTATCTTGTCGTATGTGAAGAAGCGATGCATGAACTTACTGATTTTTGTGAAGATTTCGGGGATATATCAAATATTACTTTTACTGTTGATGAAGATTGGTTACCATTATCTGAAGTGCATCATGTATTCAGCGCTTCATGGGTAGATGCAATTATTAAACAAAATCGAATCATCTGTTATTCGCAACCAATCATTCAAGAAGACAAAACGATTTTTGGACATGAAGTGTTAGCACGCTTCATAGCAGAAAACGGGGACATCCTATCACCTTATCCTGTTTTCCAAGCAGCTAAATTGCGTGGGCGCCTATATGCACTTGACCGCGCATGCCGCTTAACAGCTGTTCGTTATGGAAAATTTTTATCAGGGAAAATCTTTATTAATTTTATCCCTACATCCATTTATGCACCTGAATTTTGTTTGCGTTCCACGGAACAAGTCGCTCGCCAATTAAACATCGAACCAAAACGATTCATTTTTGAAGTCGTAGAGACAGAACAAGTAGACGATTTGCCGCATTTAAAACGGATTTTAGCTTATTATCGTGAAAAAGGGTTTGAATACGCGCTAGACGATGTGGGCGAAGGCTTTAGTACAGCGGACTTACTAGCAGATTTGCAACCACACTATATGAAACTAGATCGTAAATTCGTAGACGGTGTAGCGAACGATCCTTATTTACAATCCGTCGCTCAATTCTTTTTAGAAAAAGCAAACGAAATTGGTGCAACCCCTCTAGCTGAAGGCATCGAAACAAGAGAAGACTATTTATATTTAAAAGGGCTTGGCTATCAATTATTTCAAGGCTACTTATTTAGTAAACCAAGTGCAGTACCGATTACAGAAATTGATTGGCAAGCTATTTCATAAGGAATATTCACCTAATAACAATTGAATGCCCATCCTCCTGATAACTTTCATGAGGGTGGACATTTTATATATCGTACTTCTAACGAATAAAGCCAACTCTAGCCTTTCTCTATCATCCACAGGCACCTCATTTTCCTACTCCTAAAAAATATAAAAATTCCTTTTTAACAAACAAAAATAGAAGCCCTCCGTATCGGAAAGCCCCCTATTCTCCCTTTAGTCTAACAATTTATTCGCTAATTTTTCACGACTAATCATAAAGCCTTGTACAACAAACGTACCTACAACCGCAAGTATAAACCCACTGCTGACAAGTACTAACAGGCGAACATCAAAGATTATTGGGCTACCCTTATCAATGAGCGCAAGCAATTCAGTTAATAACACACCAATGAGGCATCCAACTGCTAATCCATATACAACAAACGATAGCACCTGTGTTAAAATCAATTTCATGAGTCCGTTTGGTGACAGGCCGACTAAACGTTGAATCGCATAATCGCTCCGCTTACTATAAATCGTGTGTAGCAATGTTTGAATTACCCCAAGGCATGTCGCTACAATTAACACAACCATCACACCAACAAACAAACTCCAGCGCTGATAAAACATTTTGTTGTACTCTTCAATACTCGTTTGTTCATCCTTTATCGTAAGAGCTGGCCACTCACTTTTAATAAACGCGAGCTCCTGTAAGGTTTGTTCGATGTCTGTTGTTTGTACCATGACTTCTTGCACTAAAACCTGCTCATCAATTGGTATGACAGAGGACCAATCAATAAAAAAGTCTGCATAAAAAGAAGAATCCGGTACTACTGCTAATACCTCAAGTGAACCTACAGGTGTATAATCCTCTATTTCCCAATCAAAATATTGAAGGTCAACCTGATCCCCCATACTTAAACCATTGTGCGCCGCAAACTGCTCAGTAACAAAAATGCCTCGTGTAAGGTCACCTTGGACTACAGGTAACTTTCCTATATCCATTAACTGCTGTAAATCAACCATTTGAACAGCTGGATATTCTTCTGTAGCACCTTCATTCATCAAAGCCTTTACTTGTAACCAATTACTTTTTGCATACACTACATCAACAGAAGGTAGCGATTTAATTTCATCTACAACATCTAGTGTAAACGTTGCATCGTATATCTCATTTTTAAGAATGATAGGTGTTTCAAAGGTTCTCTCTAAATATTCACGCCCACTTTGCTGTCCCGTTTTAAATAACGTTGTACCAAATACTAAAATGACCATTAGCCCAATAATACTTAAAATAATCGGCATGTTTTTTCGAATCTGTGGCATTAGTTGCTGGCAAGCTAAGTACGCCTCTTTCCCAAATATCACGCGGATTGGTCGCAATAAAGCTTTTAAAATCGCACTAAATACAAAGGGCATACTGTACAGTGCCAATAAACATATCATTAGTGCACCGATTAAAATGAGTAAGGCACCATCTCCGCCCCCTTGACCTGCTATTCCGTTTAGCATACATAGTAAGGCAACAATAAAAACAAAACTCATAATAGCTAGCTTTCCTTTTGTCCACTTTAATGTCGTTTCTGCATTTTCACTTGCAATTTGCATCGGCAATAAACGCATGCTTTTTTGAACTTGCCACTGTGATGCCATATATAATATCACTGAAATGCCTATCCCAATACATAGAACGAGCCATACGGGTATATCTGTTTTCGCAGCAGGTAACTGCATTTTTTCAATCATTAATGGGAGCCACTGATCCATAAGCACGACATTTAAACACGTCCCCAAGATGGCACCTACTCCAATAATCATAACGAGTTGTAGTTGCACAATCTTCCCTACCTGTTCGCTCGTTGCTCCAAGTGAACGTAGTACCATTAGTTGCCCTTTTATTTTGTAAAAAACAAGCTGGAACGTAGAGAGTAAAAGCACCGCTGTAATCAATAAAACAAACACAGATAATACAATCATAAAAATAGCAAGTGCTTGGAAATTCTCTTTGACGACTTCATATTCGCTCGTTATATCGACTCTTAACGTACGATCAATTTGTTGAAAGTTCATTGTTAGCGTCATATAATCTGTATTTCCATCTGTTTGAATGAGCGTAAATACTCCCGCTACGTCTTTTTCTGTAGTCGGAAGCCACTCTTTTACTGTTGCATTCGGTAAAATAATCATCTGCAGTTCTGAAGCACCTAATAAAGGCGGTAGCACTTCCTTAATGGTATACGCTTCAAATTCAAGTTCAATCGTATCACCAACTGATTTATTAAACATGTCCGCTATGTTTTGCGAAATAATGACTTCCCCTTCTACAAGGTCTTCTGTAAAATGATAGCGACTTTTGACAAGGTCATCATTTTCAACGCCCATCGTATAGACACTTGGTAGTACACCTTCTACATTCGCATGAGCTAATAAAATAGGTGACAGCTCGGTTACTCCATGTATTTGTGAAAATTCCTGTAATGTATCATTTGTTAGAAACATTCCTTGTTCAGGATTATAACCAACAAGCATATCGGCATCGCCAAAAATCGCATACATTTCTTCTTCCATTTGGGCATGGGCATTCCAAATATAGACGCTCATTGTCATAAGTAAGCAAATCGAAACCGATATAATACCGATGCTTGTCAGCACTTGTGTAGACGCTGCTCGAAATAATTTTAGAGCAATTGCTTTTAGGTTAAACATTAGTGCTCACCTCTTGAAATGACCTTAAACTTAGCAACAATCGCATCTAAATCCTCTGCTGTTTTTTGATTGTGATAGCTATCCACAATCGCTCCGTCGTGGAAAAACAACACGCGATTTGCGTAGGTCGCTACATACGGATCGTGTGTCACAAGTAAAATGGTTTGCTCCATATTCTCTTGCAATGACACAAGTAGCTGCAAAATGTCATCGGTCGTATTGACATCTAGTGCTCCGGTTGGCTCATCAGCAAGTAAAATGGGCGGATTCGTAATAATCGCCCGGCCAATCGCCACTCGCTGCTTTTGTCCCCCCGACAACTCATGTGGCCTATGCTTTCGCCATTTGTCTATATGCAACTGTTTCATCACTTGCTCTACCCGCGCTTTAATCTCCTTACTCGGCACATCATTTAAAATAAGGGGCAAGGCAATATTATCTTCTACATTTAAATCTTGCAGTAAGTGGAATGATTGAAACACAAAGCCGATATTTTCCTTCCGAAATTTTGATGCATTGGGCTCTTTATAAATATCATTTGCTTCCTCCCCAAACAATAAAATTTTCCCTTCTGTCGGTGCATCAATTGCACTAATCATATTTAAAAAGGTACTTTTCCCCGAGCCGCTCGTGCCCATAATCGCCACCATTTCACCGTGATAAATCGTACAATGAATATTTTTTAACGCATTAACCGTATGCTCTTTTTGCTTAAATACTTTCGATATTCCCTCTACTCTTAATACTTCTGTTAAACGCTGAGTCGGAATCGGAATTTTATCAATGACTGTCTTCAACGGATTGAACCCATTCATCTATGTACGCCCCCTTTAACTGTTGTCTCAAAGCTTGCAACCCTCGTCGAATATGTGTTTTCACCGTACCTTCTGGACATTCCAAAATGGCCGAAATTTGCTTGACGGAATAATCTTGATAAAACCGTAATAGCAACACTGTTTTATACCTTTCTTCTAATCCACATAGTGCCTGCCACAAATCAAGCTCCTCTTCAATATGACTAGAAGATGGTCCTTCTAGTAAATCTAGTTCAGCTGGTTCAATCATATCTTCTCGTTTCTTTTTCGCTATGTATGTTTTGCTACAATTAATCACAATGCGTGTCATCCACGTTGTAAAATACTGTTGCTCTTTTAGCCGCTGAATCCCTTCATACGCTCGTATCATCGATTGCTGTAAAATATCGACCGCGTCGTTTTCATTTTGCACATACACAAAGGCAATGCGGTACAGCTGCCCTTGTAATGGCTCGATGAGTTCATAAAACGCTTCCTCGTCCCCTTCTTGGGCAAGCTGGACTAAATTGATGTGCTTTGTAACGATATGAAACGCCCCCTTCCACTCATTAGACTCCTACAAACGACATTTCGATTCAAATATTTTACATTTTCAAAAAAAATATCGGGTGCTATACATAGCACCCGGCACTCTTTCATAATTTTTTATTTATACAATCAAAAGTATGAAACGTTGATTTCCGTTCCAGCACTCTAGTCAACTTTTATCCGCTCTATGGAAAAGGTTTGGAGTACCTACTCTATCTATAACTAATTAAGAACAACTAAAGGATATTTTATAATCCCTTCACCATAACGGTTTAATTTCTTCTTCCTCGGTTTCAAATTCAGCAACACGTGGTGCATAATAAAATACAAAATAACAGAAAAAGCCAACGAATATGATAATCAGCGTAATAAAAGAAGGCTTAAAAATATTCGGTAGTAATATTAAAAGAAACGGTGCTAAAAATGAAAAAATAGACGTGCTCATCCGCGCTTTTTTTGTTAAATAAATTTGCTTTTGACAATTATCACATTTAATCCGAAAAGACATATAAATTTTCTTTCTACTTTGTGTCGCCGTAAAAATTTGATGACAATGAGGACATGTCGGTTGTTTTACATTGCGTAACTCAAATGTGATGAGTAAACAAATATTTAATGTAATTAACAAACAAAGCAAATTAATCAACCATGCAAATGGATTACTCCCCATAAATGGGATAACAAACATAAGTAAACCTATATACACAGTACCAACTGTATACACTTGCCAGCGTACAACATCTTTCCAAGTTACCACGTCAATACGAACCGCCAATGGAATATAAATGAATAGTAAATATGATGTAACGATCATTGCACTTAATAGTAATGCAATCGCTGCTATAACAATCGCATTACTTATGGATAAAAATTCTCCAACAATAAAAAATGGCACACCAAACCAAAACGGATAAGTAAAGATACTTAAAATAAATGCCACGAGATGTAATTTCCATAGTCTTTTATGTTCTCGTAAAATTTGTTTTACTCGTATAACTCGTGGAATGTGTTGCCAACGTTCCATTACAAATAAAAGTCGAATACTTAAGCCAATCGCTGTCACTATAAGTAAAACAGTCACTGCAAAAAGGATAAGCGCTTCGTCCAACCATTTTTCATGTGTTACCTCAAGTAAGGATTCTCCTGCTGTCGTCATACTTGGTGCTTGAGACGTTTGTGATAACATGACAAAGAAAATTGCCATAACAACAAAGCTTGGTAAAACTAATCGATAGCCCCAGCTACTCTGCTTTCTCTTATGACCATATATAGTTTGCTGTATCATTTGTTCCTTTTGTTCATCCGATAATCGCACACTATTTAGCTCCCTTGTTAGTTGCTCTTTCCTCATGCCCCCAAACCTCCTCTTCTTGTATTATGATTTTTAATTTTTTACGCGCACGCTGGAGCCTTGATTTTAACGCTGACTGTGACACACCTGTTAAAGCAGAAATTTCACCTATCGAAAAATCTTTATAATAATACAATACAATGACTTCCCGATATTTTACTGGCAGTGCAAGGACAGCTCGCGTGACTTCCCCGCGCATTTCCATATTAAGTAGTAGTTGCTCAGTTGTTGCACTAGGTTTCCCATGAATTTTTTCTAATAAGACTAGGCGCTTATTTTTCCAACTACGTAAATAATCATAGCTACGATTAATCGTCATTTTAACTAAATAGGTTTTCAACGTCGCTTCCCCTTTAAATTGGGACTGTTTACGATAATAATTAAAAAACACATCTTGCACTACTTCTTCAGCAGCACTGGCGTCTTTCGTATAAATAAAAGCAACTCTATATAAATAATCACTATATGTATGTATTAATTGCTGAATATCCATGTTGCGCCCTCCTTTCACCTGTATTGACGGAAGTAATTGGATAACGGATGCAAAACTTTCTAAAAATTCTTGAACTTATTAGGACTAGATTCTTTAAGTTTTACAATCAGGTACATATTTCCCCTTCGAAACGAGCTAGCCCCCATACATGGTACCTTTTGTAGGCTATTCACATAAAAATAAGGTTAATAAGCTGATGGAAGGATGACGTTTTGAGTAAGACTGTTACACATTTTTTCGGGCACGCCATGACCGGGCAAGGAATGAAAAATATTTATAAAGACTTAATGAATGAAGCAGAAACCGTATATCTCTTAAAAGGTGCACACGGCTTTCAAGTAGCTGCACTTCTACAAAAACTAGGCAACTACTACCATGAAAAGGGTGCTGAAATCGAATATTTTCACGACCCCCTATTTGAACAAACAATTGAAGCGGTATTTGTAAAAACACCACACCCTATTCTATTTCTTCAAGCAACAAACCTAACGATCAAATCCGATTTTATCAATACGCGAAACCATGTCATTTCCCTTTCTGATTGTATAGATGAGCAAAAGCTTGCCGCCAATGAAACGCTTCTCACGCTAATAGAAACAAAAAAAGCCTACTATCAACAATGCTTCGCCGCCCTCGCAAACGCTATTCATATTCATGATGACTGGGAAGTGGAAACGAGAAAACAGATGAATTGGAAAGAACTAGATCAGCAATATGCGGAGTTAGTCACTCATCTTTTTGAAGGAAAAAAGCTTGAGAAACCGTCTACATTAACCCATCGACTGCTTGGTACATTAACGCCTGCAGGGGCTCGCGATACCGTCCAAAGCATCACTCAAAACTTGGAAAAACGATTATTCATAAAAGGATACCCTGGTACAGGAAAATCTTCTATGATGAAAAAACTAGCAAACGAGGCATTAAATCGTGGATTTGATGTGCAACTCGTATGGTGTGGATTAGATTCTAATTCAATTGATATGGTTATTTTACCTGAATTGAAGTTTTGTATTTTTGATAGTACCGAGCCACATGTCTACTTCCCGGATGAAAATCGTCCCGGTGATGCCATTTTTGACATTGCTAAGCACTGCCAGCCAACAGAAGTAGAGGAAGAAAATATTAAGAACATTGTCTCTAAATACAAGGCTGCCATCAGCGAAGCAACCCATTTTGCCAAACTATATGCAGAGGAAGAACGAAAAGTCCGAGAAATGGTCGATGATGCACTAGATCTAAACGAATTGGAAAAACGGACAGCGAAGCTATTTGAGCTAATATAGGACTGTAGAATCGTGCTAGGTACGATGTGTTGAGGATGCCATCAACACATCGTACCTACCCCTTTCATTATTATTTAACATAATACTTTTTACATAAAAGGAATTTATATAAACTTATAGAATTATTTATAGATAAGTTATTTTTTGAAACATTTATCAATTTTATCCGTATATAAAATGATTAACAGTTTCATAGCAGAGATTCATTAAAACGTTATCGGAGGAATAAAAAATGAAGAAAAAAATCTATACATCTGTTTTAGCATCAGCACTTATTGTGCCAGCAGTTGTTGTACCGGCAAGTGCTGCAACATCATTTACTGATATTTCCGCGTCAAGTCCATATGCAGAAGCGGTGGAATTTTTAAAGGAGCAAAATATAATTACCGGATATGGTGATCAAACGTTTCGTCCAACAGAAACCATCTCTAGACAACATGTGCTCTCAATTTTAAGTAAAATCGCGGATTTGACACCTATTCGTGATGCAAAAACTTTCACGGATGTACCGACTACACATCCTTATTATGAAGCAATTCAAAATGCTTATCGTGCGGGCATTATAGATGGTTATGAAGACCATACATTCAAACCTGATACACCAATCACACGTGCCCAAATAGCTAAAATATTAGCACTTACTTTTAATTTACAAGCTGATACAGCTTATACATTCCACGACGTTCCAGCAAGCCATTGGAGTAACCAATATATTCAGGCCCTGGCTGGGACAGGAGTAACAACGGTAGCGAACAACGGGCTTTACAAGCCAAATGAAAACTTAACACGAGGTCATTATGCGCTATTTTTATACCGACTACTGCATAGTGACAAGGAGCCAGTTATGAACCAACATATCGGTCATTGGAGTGGCACGATTGACATTCCTCAAATTCCTTTAAGTATTCAATTAACATTAAAAGAAGATGGTACTGGTACATTCTCTGTTCCAGCACAAGGACTAACGGATTACCCTATTAAATCGGTAACTGTAAAAGATGATGCTGTTCGTATGGAGATTGATTTAGCAGGTTCTTCCATCATAGTTGAAGGGACTGTAAAAGAAAATCAAATAACAGCTACTTTCACACAAAACGGCATGACGTTCCCGGTGACATTAACACCTTACGAAGCGCCTTCCGAAGCACCAGAAGTAACATATGAAGAATGGACAGTCCCTGTTACAGATGGTGAATTAAAAGTAGCAGTAGAATGGCCAACTGTTGAAGCAAATGCACCCGTTCCTGTTGCCATTATCATTGCAGGCTCAGGTCCTACAACAAAAGACGGCAATACGGTTCTTGGTGACAATAATAGCTTAAAAATGCTAGCGGAAGATTTAGCAGCACAAGGGATCGCGACAATTCGTTTCGATAAACGTGGTGTGGGTGATAATGCTAGCCTTGCTAAAAAAGAAGAAGATGCAACATTTAATACTTTTGCACAAGACGTCGAAAGTATTGTGAAAGCAGTGAATGCCGATGCCCGTTTCTCAACAGTACATGTCATTGGTCATAGTGAAGGATCGTTAGTAGGGATGGTTGCTGCTACATCTACAAAAGTAGATTCCATCATCTCCATCGCTGGTGCAGGGCGTCCAATTGATGAAGTATTAATAGAGCAACTAACACCTCAACTACCAGCAGAATTACTAAACGTAAGTAAGAATATATTAACATCATTGAAAAAAGGCAAACTTGTGGACGATGTACCAGAAACATTGTATTCCTTATTTAGACCATCTGTTCAGCCATACCTTATTTCTTGGCTACAATATGATCCGGCCGATGTTCTAAAATCTTTGGAAATCCCGACACTTATTATCCAAGGGAAAAATGATTTACAAGTAAAAGTAACGGATGCAGAGCGTCTAAGTAAAGCAAAACCAGATGCTGAAGTCGTTTATTTTGATACGATGAACCATGTATTAAAAGAGGCACCAACTGACCCAACAGGGAATATGGAAACTTATTCAAATCCAACACTCCCACTTGCTGAAGGGCTAGTCGAAGACATCAGCTCGTTTATTTTAGAAAAATAATCACATTTACACTTCTATAAATATTTACAGGCGGCTACATGTTTAGCCGCCTGTACTATTTGATAATACTAAGGAGTGTTCACTTTTATCGTAGCCATAGCAGTCATTCTCCTACTGTTTGCTCGAGAAGCAATTGCTCTATTTAGTCATTTTTTAGCTCAATGACAATCGGCTCCATTTTGATTTCTTTATGATCAACGGGGACGGTACTATTACTTACAACGGTTTCACCAAATGCATTTGTTTCTTGTGTTTGCTCACCACTACTTTGTGGATAACCTAACAGACGAAATTCAGGTGCAATCGTTATTGTTGTAGCACGTTCATCTAGTTTTTCGAATGTTTTTCCTATCATCATATCATAAATTTCGCCTCTTCCCCCATTTCCTACTCCTTCATAAAAGTTTCCAACATTATCTGTCATAGTAAAATCTAAGTTTACAGAATTCCATTCCTGTAATACGTTCTCTTCTAGTTGTTGACGGGCATACACGATAACCGACATAGGTGTTTTTGTAATTTTCTCTATCGTCACCTTTATACCATCTTGCTCTACAGACTGATTGATCGATGTTGTGTATTGTGTTGTTGCATCAACAGAAAAAGCAAAACGCCAGTTTCCGTTAATCACCTTCTCTGTTTCAGGATTGAGTATTTTATCGATAACCCACACTAGATGCGCTGTCTGTCCAACATGTTGTCCAATGCTCCCAACTCTCAGTACACCCACATAATTATGCTCATCTACCTTCACTACTTCCATACCCGAAGTATGACCATCCGCATCTTTTAATGAGGTCATTTCACGAAAAGATGGCTGTTCCCCAAGCGGTTTCTCACTGTAAATGGAATACGTGATAAATACTGTTTCCCCATCATAAATCGCATCATTAATCGTTATTTCAATGCCCTTGCTTTTTTCTGTTAATAACACTTCTGTTGAAAACTCTTTATAGTTTTCATAAAGTGCGGACCGGTCGCCATCAATAAACTTAAAAATATCTCTTACAATCGGAATACTCCCTGCAGAAGCTGGAAAAGTAATACCCACTCCTATACCGCTAACGACAAATAATAAACTAGCAATAGCAAAACGTGGTAGCCAGCCATTGCGTTTTTTCTTTTTTGTCATCGTTTGCTGTAAATATTTTTTCACCCGCGCTTTTTCAATGTCATGTACTTCAAGTTCTATAAACTCTTTTTGATCCAATTCAATATCGTTAAACGCCTTATAAATCTCCTTCATACAGAACACCCCCTAACTTCAAATGTGTGGCTTGTTGCTGCAATTTTTTCTTCCCTCGGTAAATGCGATTATCTACAGCTGTACGGGTTAAATGAAAATGCACTGCAATATCATCTGTTTTCATACCGAGGAAAAATTTCATCACAAAAATATGCCGATCCATTTGATCAAGATGGTTGAGTAAACGAATGATTTCTTCATTATTTTCGTGATGAATGAAGATGTCCTCAGCGGAGTGTTCAACGAGCGTGTTCAGTTCCTCTGATGAAATCTCCATACTCTTCGCTGCCTTCCTATAATAATCAATAGCTTTAAACTTTGAAATCACACAAATCCATTTTCGAAAATCATTCGTATCTCCTTTAAATTGATCTGCATGATGCCAAACACTTAAAAACACATCATTGATACATTCTTCGATTAAATCCTCTCTTTTTATTGGCAATAATACGTTTGTCACTACCCCTTTTACGAGTGCCATATAGTGATCAACGACATATTCAAGTGCATCCTCCTGCTGCTTTTTCAAGCGTTTTATAAAATTTCGTTCAGTTGATTTCATGACATCATTCCCTCTCCGTTCATCGTAAAGGCCCTTACACTTAATACAACGAAAGAAAACAAGCTTTCTCTCTAAAATCACAATTTTATTTCAAAATAATTACATAAAATATTGTAGTTCAATACCAAAATATATCGTTGATTAAAAAAGGGGCGACCTAAAGACCGTTTTTAACGACCTTTTGAGTCACCCTCTTTCATATCCGATTTAGCTCTTTATAATCCTTGAATAATAAACCACACGACAGGAATAAACAGCGCAGGCAACATATTGACAGTTTTGCTATCTTTAATACCTAAAATCGATAAGCCCGATGAAAAAATTAAAATCCCGCCAACGATGGACACTTCCGTCATAAGCTCTGCCGTTAAAAAAGGTTCAATATACTGCGCGCTCACATAAATACCGCCCTGCCATAAAAGAAGCACGACAGCCGAAAACATAATACCAATACCATACGTGGCAGCTAGTGCCATGGAAGTCACTAAATCAAGCGTCGCATTCGTCAATAAATATGTATGATTATCATGTAACGCACTTTCAATCGGTCCTAAAATCGACAATGTCCCCACACAAAATAGTAAAATCGCAGTGGATAAGCCTTTGCTCAGCTCTGAATTGCCAAAACGTCCAACAAGCCGATTAAAACGCCCTTCTAAATCGAGTATCGTCCCAATTAAACTACCGACAGCTAAACTAATAATAAACAGCACGGGAAATATACTATTTGGCATATTCGTAACAATCGCATTCGCCCCTAATGCAACAGCCGCAAAACCCATCGCATTAAATAAAGCGGTTTGATACTCTTCCTTAATGCCCTTTTTAAGCACTGTACCGATGATCGTACCGATAATAATCGTGCCCACATTCACAATCGTTCCAAACATTTTGCACCTCCTCCTCATCTATTATAGTAAAAAGCAAACCATCACGTCATCGTACCTGCTATTGTTAGACAATATATTCCACAAGCCTTTGCTATTCTGTTTATAGAAAAAGGTTGCCGGATAAACTGCCGACAACCTCAAAAAGCCGTATGTTTTTTCTGCTCAACTTTTTTGACAATATAGTTACCGATGATGCCAATCCAAAGTATAGCTACAACATAAAATATGTATTGTGACATAAAATCTCTACCGATATTAAAAGCAGATAAAGTAATGGGTATAACTCCTATCAATTGGCATATAAAGAAACATATACGCTAGCCTTTTAAGCTCATTCGATTCACCTCATCATGTACTTAATAACTACACTCCTTTTAAAATAACGCGGTATTTCCGTACTTAGTCTGTTATGCATGTTCACCAAATCTATTTTCTGCATAATAAGCAATTTCTTCATCCTGCCGAATAATAGACACCATTTTTTCCACGCCTTTAGGAGAAAAAATTCCGCTATCATAAAAATGAAGCCCAAAATTAGCAGCTAATTGTTTAATTTCAAGATTGTGATGTTGCAAAAGCGTAATGATTTTGTTTTCAATCAATTGCTCATTGCCTACTGTATTTTCGTAAAGGTAGTTTAACCCTAAAATAATTTGTTGTTCCTGATTAGATGCTAACGCTACTTCCACTTCTGTAATCGTCAAGTTGATTTCAAATGGTACAAAAGAAGCATCGTCCACTTCCACTTCTGCTATGTATAACCCGTTTAAAAACGCTTCAAAGTTCGGTGCTAATTCAATCATCTGCTCGTAGTCCACATCAATAAATATAATAGGTGGCTCTTGTTTTGTATACCGATAGTCAAAAGCAAGCCACGAATGTCCATCTCCAGAAAACAACACAATATTTTTCGGCAAATCCCATTCTTGGATGAAGTATTCACTTTGTAGTATACCTTCTTCTTCCCCTACCCCTAAAATATATTCAACCTGAACGTGATCGTCCGCCCAAGAATTTGGGACATTCGAAGGGAATGCATTATAGTGAATATATCCACCATTCTGCTCTTTCAATAAATCAATATACGATTGTGGTAATGTGATGTTCAGCTTCTCCTCTGCAAAAGCTACGAGTTCATCTGTTAAAGGTGTTAATTGGTAATAGTCTGTCTCTTCTCGCCATATTTTTTTCATCGTTTATGTACTCCTCTAGAAATATAGTAGTAAAATCCACCATGTCAATAACTACTATACACAGTATTTCACACTTTTACATCAACTTGTTATTTATGATTTCAACCTCTTAAGCCTGTAATAACAGTAAAAATTATAATGAACATGTGATTCTTGTTTACAATGTAATAATATCTATACAAAAACATTACTTTTTGACTTACAAACTAGTGATACAATAATGAATAATTACCTATTAATTGTTAACTTCAGTCATATTTCATCGGATATATGCTGTTGAATTTGTTTACTAAAATACAGTAGGAGTATTGCCTAACCTTGTTGATTCACTCTTATGAACCATCATCTAACTATTTATATTGAAGAAAATGTTAATGCGCATCGCATAAGGAGATACTACATGAAAATTAGTACATTATTAAAAACTACCGCAACCATTACGATCATCTTAATAATGGTAAATGGTTGGAGTATTTATTCTTTATTAAAACATTTGGAAAGCGAAACGGATGCTCTAGCTTTAGATGAAGAGGTAACCTCATTAGTCAACCAACTGCAATCATCTTCCAATTACATAACAAACGAAGTAAGAGCGTATACGCAATTCGGAGAGAAAGAACACTATGATAACTATTTGAAAGAAGTAGATGAAACGCAAACAAAAGAACGTATTTTTCATAACCTCCAACAACTCGAGGTTCCTACTGAATTATTGGAATTGATTGAATTCGCATATCAAAATTCCAGTGCATTAGTATCGCTAGAAGAAGAAGCCATCAAAGCAGTGGCAGAAGGTGATTTTGAAGAAGCAAGATTTCTCGTTTTTGGTCCAAAATATAAAATCAACAAAGGCATCATTGAACAATCTTTAGTGGAATTTAATACAAAACTAGCCTCTTGGACAGATGCCAAAGTGGCAGAGACCAAACAAAATGTACATACAGGATTAATCATATTAATAGTCTCTGCTTCGCTTGTCATTGTATCTATCCTTATTGCATTTATCCTTTTATATATCAAAATTAAGCCATTAGGAAAGCTGACACAAGCGGCAGATGAAATTGCCTCTGGAAACTTAAAAATAGACAACTTAACAGTCAAGTCAAAAGATGAAGTGGCTCAGTTGGCGTCTTCATTTAATCAAATGGCCATTAATCTAAGAGAAATTTTAACAACCGTAAGTAGAGCAAGTGAAAATTTAACGGCTTCTTCTGAACAATTAGCAGCTAGTACAGCACAAACGAGTGAAGCCGCACACCAGGTGAGTTCTTCTATTGAAGAAGTAGCAAATGGAGCAAATCTGCAGCTGCAACAAATACAAGAAAGTACGCAAACAATTACGGAAGTTTCTAGAGGACTTCAGCTGATCGCTCATAATACGTCTTCTGTCGCACAATCTTCAGAAGAGACCACACAAAAATCACAAATGGGCGAAAAAAGTATTACGCAAGCAATCGACCAAATGCGAACAATTGAAGAAACGGTGAAAAAGACAGCACAATCGATTGTATTACTTAATGAACGTTCAAAAGAAATCGAAAAAATTATTATTGCCATATCCAATATAGCAGACCAAACAAATTTGTTAGCATTGAACGCTGCCATTGAAGCTGCACGAGCTGGAGAACATGGAAAAGGGTTCGCTGTAGTGGCCGATGAAGTGCGAAAACTAGCTGTCCAATCTAATACATCTGCCCAGCACATTACACAAATTATTCAATCAATCCAATCTGATACACTTGCAACAGTAACGCAAATGAATCATGTTACCGAAAGTGTATTAGATGGCGTGAAAATTATTGAACATACCGGAGGATCATTTAAAGAAATATTAGATTCTACTTATTCTATAGCCAGTCAAATTCAAGAAGTATCCGCTATTTCCGAACAAATAGCCGCTAGTGCTGATCAAGTCAATACTTCCTTTGAATTAGTAATGTCTATTACAGAAAACACTGCTTCAAAAGCACAAACTGTTGCAGGGCTTTCTGAAGAGCAATATGCTTCTGTGGAGGAAATTACAGGCTCAACGGACGAATTAAGTAAACTTGCTTTAACGTTAAATGATGAAGTAGGGAAATTTAAGTTTTAATCTTTTTTAGAACGATGACACTTCATTGATAAACTAAAGTAATATGCAATACAAAGCGGCGACTTATCGTATCATGTAGTCGCCGCTTTCCCTTCTCTATTTTCAACAGCTAAAACCTCGCTAATTATTACGTCAAATAAAATAATCCCCCGCTCATAATGTCAATGCAAATTCGCGGTGTGTAACGCTCCTCTAATGCTGTTTTTTCAATTTCATAGCATTCCGGTTTGTTGTCTATCCCTTCATAAAAATAATCCAGTACACGTAGCTCCTTGTTTAAACGCTGCTGTGCATCACTTGCCCACGTATGGTCCTCCTGATGAACAAGCACTTCGATTGTTTCATCTAACCGCTTAAGGGCGTGCAATGGTTTAATAATATACGGAAGTGCATACACATCCTCTGGTATGTTAGGCGTCAAATGAACGGTGTGCAATGACTCATGGAAACTGTCCTCCATCTCACCTGTCATCAAATTAATCCCTAATGAATACAACTTGTCTTTCGCGAGATCACATTTGTACGACACTTTATAATTGACACAAAGCCAAGGTGTGAGCGTCGCCCCTCGCGCTACTTGTTCAAACATTTGGACAAAAGCCCCTAGCTCTTTTGTGACACGAAACAGTTGGGTAAGCCGTGGCGAACCATAGTTGACAATTTCTCCAACAAGGCCCTTTTGCATATAGTGTGCATCTGTAATAAACGTCACTTGCACCGGATTTGGTTCACCATTTGTGCTCTCAATATATTGCCAATAAAAAGGGCGATTCATCATTTTTTTATCCATATCAATCGTTAATTGGACTGTCATTACATGTGGACTACTCGTTACAATGTCGCAACCCGTTTCCGTAAAAAAGGTTTGTAAATATTGTTGCACTTGTTGTGGGTACATCATTATCCCTCACTTATCAATGAATCAAATCGATTTTTCCGATAAAATGGCATCTAGCTCCCCTACTACTTTTTCAAACACATCAATTTTTTCACTTAACAAACGAACAATGTCTTCTTCAATCGTATGTTGAATCGCTAAATTGTAAATATGCACATCCTGCTCCTGCCCTAAACGATGGACACGACCAATCCGTTGCTCCAGCTTCATCGGATTCCATGGCAAATCATAATTAATGACATGCGAACAAAACTGTAGATTGATTCCTTCTCCACCCGATTCAGTCGCAATGAGTACTTGCGCCTTATCTCTAAAAAGCTGCTTCATCCAGTCGCGCTTACTTTTACTAAATTTCCCGTTAAAAGTAACACTCGTGATCCCCTTTGTCTGCAAATACCATTGTAAATACGCTTGTGTTGCACGATATTCTGTGAAAATTAGTACTTTATCATTCGCTTCTTGAATGATTTCAAATGTTTTTTCTGCCTTTGAGTTGATCTCTAATGCCATTAACTCTTCAATAAGCCTTTCTATATAATCAATTTCCTCTTCATTCGTACATTTTTGCCGCATCGTATTGAGCGTTAAATAGGTCGCTTCCTTACTACTACACATTTCTTTAATTAACGTAATCATTGAAAATGCCCCAGAAAATATAGAAGAGATATTTTTTAAATGTAGAATTTTGTTATATACTCGCTGCTCCTCATCTGTAAAACGAATAGGCACCATTTCAACACAGCGGTTCGTCCATTCAATGCCTGTATCCTGACGACGATTCCTTACCATCACCTGATGCACAAGCTCTTTTAAAAATTCATCATGCTCTAAATCATATTTACTTGCAGAAAATGCAGATTGAAATGCCTCAAAGCTTCCTAAATGACCTGGTTTTAATAAAGAAATTAAATAAAATAGCTCGAACACATTATTTTGAATCGGTGTAGCCGTTAACAATAAACAAAACTTTTTCTTTAAGCTTTGGACAAATTGGTAGATTTGAGTTTTATGATTTTTTAATTTATGTGCTTCATCAATAATAATTATGTCAAATTGCTGCATGTAAATTTGTTCCCTATGCGGACTTTTTTTCGCTGTATCCATACTCATGACGATGATTGGATAATGGGCAATTTGGGTATTCTTTTTATAGGCATGCGCTGGAATAAAAAATTTACTGTTTAATTCATCCACCCACTGATTTATAAGCGAAGCTGGTGCTAAGATTAGTGCTTTTTTGACAAGCCCACGAATAAGGTACTCTTTTAAAATAAGCCCTGCTTCAATTGTTTTCCCAAGACCTACCTCATCGGCTAAAATCGCCTTGCCATTCATTCGCTCAATGACCGTTTCAGCCACTTGCAATTGATGTGGCAATGGCGAAAGGTTAGACAGGATTTTAGGGCATTGTAAACCGGAGAAATCAGGAATGAGATTCATTTTCTCCACTTCGTAACTCATCTTGTATAACTGCCAATTATCCCAAGGGACTTTTTGTTCTAATCGCTCTATAAATCCCTCTTGCCATTCAGACGACCTTTCAATAATTATCCCCGCCACCTCCCAACGTTTTCGCTTAGATTACCCAAAAAAGAAAAAGCTATGTTTGGGAAAAGTAACTAGCAATAATGGGTTGATGATTTTTGAGGGCTATTATCCTTAAAGTTTCCATGCGTAGTAAGCCATATTTATAAACACAATGGATATATAACAAGTCATAACGATTAACAGTAAATGGTAAGCACTAATAGAAATAATAGGTAACGAAGGATTTACTAAAATTAACAAAACAAGCATAACGGCTACAAGCCAAAAATAACTTATGTAAATGCCTCGTTCTCTAATTTTTTGTGCTCTTTCATCCTTCGCTTTAAAATGACTGTCTAAATAAGCTAAGCAAAAACACATAATCGATATACCAATTATCATTAAACTTTCTGGAAACTTCCCTTGACTAATATGAGCCCAGTTGATCAGTCCGCCTACTATTAAAAAGAAAAAGCCTATAATGATAAAAAGTGATCTATTCATTATTCTCCTCCTCGTAAATAAAAATATCTTCAATTTGACAGTTGAACACACTTGCTAGCTTAAATGCGAGGATGATGGATGGATTATATTTTTCTTTTTCAAGCGAAATAATCGTTTGTCTTGAGACAGCTAATAATTCAGCTAGCTGATCCTGCGTCATATGATGTTGTGCTCGAAGTTTTTTTATATTGTTTTTCATATTTCCTCCATCTAAAAGTAAAGTTAACTTTACGTTAAGTACACTTTACATCGCACTAAAATAAAAGTCAAGTGTACTTTACATTCCGTTACACTTGACTCTCCTGCTTTATATTTAATTATGATTACCCCATCTTATTTTCCCAATAATATTGCATTGCTTGGGCTATCCATTCTTCTTCTTGTTTTGAAAAAGGCGAAGGGAAAAGCTCAGTGTTGTCCTCCATTTCAATCTCTTGCCCCTGTAATTCTTGCACAAGCTCCATTGTGCCTGGGTATACTTCAAGCGCTAAGGCAAAATATTGTTCAATCAGTGCTTGAACAGTCGGGCTTGCTGCATCTTGCCCATAAGCCGCTTTTAGTTCATCGAAAAGCCGCGCCATTTTACTATTTAACTCCATTTGCTTTTCCTCTGATAAACTATACATTTGCTCAACAGAATCCTTTGGAAAATAATTTTTCAGCCACTCCTTTTGCTCATCCTCTTTATGAATGTTGTGGATAAGCGCCATAAACACATTCGCATTCACTGTTCCTTGCTCCTCCATCATAAATAATGCGTGATCAAGTGCACGGATGACGCGGTCAAGATGCTCCCTTTTTTGTACCATCTCTTGCTTTTGAAATTGGAGAGATTCTTGTAAATCCCAATCAGTTACATAAATCAATTTGTGAATTTTCTCTAATGAATATCCTAGAAATTTGAGAGAGACAATTTTTTGGAGCTGAATAATATTTTCATCTGAATAATAACGGCGCCCAGATGCAGAAAGAAAAGATGGCTTCAATAAATCCATTTCGTCGTAATAATGCAATGTCCGAATGGTCATACCTGTTTTTTTAGCAAACTCCCCAATAGAATATTGTGTAGACACTATGTACCCTCCTTGCTTCATACTTATACTTATTGTAAAGGCTAACGTAACGTGAGATGCAAGTGAAAATATATGACTTCTAACATATGTAGTAGCTAAAAGAGAATTCTTCTTTTTCAAACGGCTAGTTATACTAGATATGAAAAGCAGACTAATATCTTCCACATATTTCATACTAAAAGTAAATTTTTTAATGCCATTTTTAAAATTAATAATTTTGAATGCTCAAATTGTGTCACATAGCGAAATCAACATACAACTTAATTTTAAATAAGCGTCAAATAAGGTCTTTTTACCTAAATGGCACTTATTTTCATGTAAGTTGTATCTCAAAATCGACTAATGGCGATTTTATCATTTTTTAAAATGCACATATGATTTTCTTATTAAAAA
Organism: Lysinibacillus sp. RU7; assembly: GCF_057837305.1. Taxonomy (NCBI): domain Bacteria; kingdom Bacillati; phylum Bacillota; class Bacilli; order Caryophanales; family Bacillaceae; genus Lysinibacillus; species Lysinibacillus sp. RU7. The sequence goes on from NZ_JBYQFK010000005.1 coordinate 147,981, forward strand.
ATTACACGTTACCGTTTATTTTTATTACAATAGAAAGCCATTTATCATTTTTGATTACGACGTATTTTTTGAAAAACGCTTAATTATTTTCGTTTTTTATCCAAATAAAAGCGCTTTTTTACCTTTTACGTAAATCTCCTTTTTAGTAAATTTCTCTTTTATTTAGCACAGCTGCTATTCGTAGAGCACACTATTTTGAATAAAAACATTCATTTTGTAGCGAAAACGCAAGTAAATTGGACGATTTACTCGCAAGCTATAGACCCATTTTTCGGTCAATCGTGGTAATGACACATTCATTTTCGCATAAAAAATAGAGTGACAGATGCCCTTGCCACTCTCTTTCTAATCATTATGCATAGTGTCGAATTAAATTTTTAATTAAGTCCAGCTGCAGCTCATATTGCTTAAAAACATTTTGAAAAAGCATTTCTGTCACTTCATCCATCGGCATATGATTTCGTTTGACTTCAATTCCTGCCTTTTGTTTACCTAATTGTGCTTCTAATAATAGTTGTTGATTTTGTAATGCTTGGCGTATTTCATCCTTCTCTAAATAGTGGATAAAACTCAGACCCGTATATAGCTGACTCGGCAAATGGACAGAAGACACTTGCAATGACTCTACTAATAACTGACTAAATTCCTTTTCTCCTGCTGCTGTAATTTTATAAATCGCCTTCGAACGATTACCCGTTTGTTCAATCGCGTCAATTTCAACTAATGCTTCCTTCTCCATCTTTTTAAGTGCATGATAAATCGACCCAGGTAAAATACCTGCCCATGCATCCGTTTGACTCTTCGTCAATAATTGTTGAATCTCATACCCAGACATCGGTTTTGATTTTAACAATCCTAAGACCATTAATCTTGTCATAGTGCATACACCTCAATATTAAATATTCAATATTGAGTATTATAGCATGAAAATTAGGACGTACGCTTCTTCCAACTTCTCCATTTCCCCTCCTCACTACTCTCCCATTTAAAGGTTGAAATCGATAGGAACAAGGCAAATAATAAATAAACGAATAGGATACCAAAGCCGATCAACAATATGCCCTCTTCTACTAACAATAACCCTCGAAGTGCCTTCACATAATGTTCAAACGGCAACATTTTGCCGATAAACACTATCCATGCTGGTGCACGATCAAGGCTATAAAAAGCTTCACTCATAAAAATCATAGGCAGCTGAATGAAATTAGAAATCATACTGATTTGTGCTTCATTACGCGCAAAATTACTGATAACAAAACCGATACTTGTAAAACAAAATGTCCCTATGACAATTAGTAAAAACGTTATTAGGAGTGTACTGCCCGTTACATTTATATCAAACAATAAAATACCTGTGAGCCATACGATGAAATTAATGAGTACACCAACAGATGTCCTTGCCAGTACCATGATAAAGATAAATAAAATGAGTGGCATAGGTGTTAGCTTTACTAATTTATAAACGCCCCGATTTCGCTGTGCATGTACTTGGAACGCAATCCCTTGCATTCCCCAAAATATTGTACTGATAGCTGTAATCCCTGTAACAATTTGTAGTTGACCTTGATCGAAATAATAGCCTAAACCAATCATCAGGAGTAACGGAAAGGCTAATGAATAAAATACCGTAATCTTATCTCTTACAGCCGTAACAAGCATCGATTTAAAAATTACTTGAAACATTGCGTTCCCCTCCAATAGCCAATTTCAAATACAATTGCTCCAAATTCGATACATGATGCTCCCTACATAATGCACTTGGATTTCCTTGTGCAATGATTTCTCCTTGGTCAATCATCATAACCCTTGTAGCTAACTTGTCGACTTCATCCATATCATGTGAAGTAAAAACAATAGTTTTATTCTGCTTATGAAGTTGCTTGATGAGATGATGAATTTCCTGACGCGCACGTGGATCGAGCGCTGCTGTCGGTTCATCTAAAAAGATAAGATCTGGATTATGAATGAGTGCAATTGAAATCGCTAGTCTTTTTTGCTGTCCACCCGAAAGTTTGGATGCATCCACTTTCCTTACATCATATAAACCACAAATGTTTAGCATGTCATTCACTTGGCAATCTGTTAATTTTTTCTTATAAAAAGCAGCAAAAAGCTTTAAATTTTCAAAGGCATTGAGACCTACAAAAAATGGCGCTGCCTGAAGCTGTACACCGATTTTTTCTTTGTATGCATCCAGCCAATAATTGATTTCCCCTGCATCGGCCTTTCTAAGACCAATCAATATTTCAAGCGTCGTTGATTTCCCTGCACCATTTGGACCAATAACAGCTAAAATCTCCCCTTGCCCAATCTCCAAATGAATCCCTTTCACAATTTTACGCTTGTTATACGACTTTTGAAGATTGATTGCTTGAATAAACATTATTATCCCCCCTTTTTAGTCAACAACAAATACTCAACGTTGAATATTAGTTGTTGACTATATAATATGCGACACTACTTAGAAATGTAAAGGATTTTTTATTTAATATTTTTTATTTACAATCCAGTAGTACATCATTTGCACCATGCCCATTATAATGAGAAGTGTTACAGCCATATTCAGCAGCCATACCTCCCCCATACTACCGACCATTAGCGTCGAAATAGCCCGAACACTCATACTTCCCGGATTGATTAGATCAAGCAATGGATGTAACCCAGCAGTTAATCGACACAACAAGAGCACCATAATACTCACTAACGCAATAAATGCCTGACTATTAAACATCGCACTAAGCATGACTACAAACGTTATGACAAATAAGACCCAAACACTATAAACGGCTAATGCAAGTAGCACATCGGCAAGTGGTATAGCCGCAAACAAAAAGGCCGTGTAACTATATGACACAAAGTACCCGATTGCTACACAACTAACAGCTAATACATAGTGTGTGATCATTTTACTTCCTAAATAAGAAGCAATGGAAACAGGTCTTGTTAAAATAAATGCCAGCATGCCATTGGCTCTTTCTGCTTGAATAACGCCCATCGTTGCAACTACAAGAATAATAATACCAAGTTGGTCAAATTGTGAGCTTAATGTAGAGGCGAGCACTTCCCGTCCATTATAATTAGTCATGGCGGGATCAATTGTAATGCCTTCTACTCCACCAAACATTTCTACTATTACAGGTAAATAAAACATCAGTATAGGCTGGGTTAGCCCTAACAATATAAAAACAATAGGTAGCCAAATGATTTTATATTCGTGCATCATTTGGCTGATTTCCTTTTTACTTAGTGCAAAAAAAGTACTCATACATCCACCACCAATGATAAAAATTTCTCTTCAAGGCCTTCGTTGCCGCCTACTTCAAACTTTTGAAAGCGAATATGTTCTTTTAGTGCATGCTGCAAGAAATGATGTGCATTTTTTTCTACATCATCTATAGAAATTTTAAAACGCCCCTGTACATGCTCTATTTTTTGTATATATGGCAACTGTTCCATCCTTTTTAACCGTTGCTCATCTTCTGATGGGATTGTCATATAAATGACATTTTCTCGCTGTTGATTCAGTAGCTCCGTTTTTGTAGCATCTTCTATTTTCTTCCCACTTTTAATCACGACAAAACGTTCACAAATTTCTTCCGCATCCCCTAAAATATGTGTAGACAATAAAATCGTCGTGTCCTTTTTAATGTCTTTTAGCAGATTTAATACTTCTCTTCGGCCAATCGGATCTAGCGCTGATACAGGTTCATCCATAATGAGTAACGCTGGTTTATGCAGCAAGGCTTGTGCAATCCCTAAACGTTGCTTCATCCCCCCTGAAAAGGTTCCCACTTTGGCTTGTGCTTCATTTGCTAATCCTACTTTGGCTAAAATTTTTGGAATGTCCATATGCAATTGCTCTTTCGCTATCCCCGATAAAGTCCCCATAAACTGCAATGTATCGTAAGCTGTCATCCATGTGAAAAAGTTAGGATATTGCGGCAAATAACCAATTTGATTTTTCTTAGTAGCTATTTTTTGACCATCCAATAAAATATTTCCTTCATCAGCCTCTAAAATATCGGCAATCATTTGTATCAACGTTGTTTTACCTGCCCCATTTGGCCCAATTAACCCTACGCATTCATTTCTCTCGATGACCAGTGAAAACTGTTTCACAGCCGTTCGTTGTTTAAATTTCTTTGTAATATTATTAATCTCTAATCGCATGCTTACTTACGTCCTTTCTACCTGTAGTAAAATATAAAATCGGTCCAATCGTATTAAATAATAAAATAATAACTGTCCACTTTAAGACATTTTCACGTACCTTTCGATGACGATATAAGTCCATTAAAGCAATCAGAATTAATAACAGTGACAACACAACAAATGGAATCAAAATGGGTAAAATCACGCCCCACTCAATCTCTCCTAGTTCATCAAATCCATAGTGCAGCTTCATATTTTTATCCTCCTTTATTATCATTATCAATAATGATAATATAAAGGTAAAGGAAATTCACTACCTTTTTTCAACTTTACAAGCTCTTTATTCTGTATTATCTTTTGTGATAACATTATCATTTTTCATAAAAGTGATTGATTATTACTGATATGACAACTTTTAAATGACTCGGAGGCGCTCATGATGCGAAGCAAAGCAGAAGTGTTAATGCACCCTGTGAGAATGAAAATTTTACAGGCACTTATGCAAAATAAAGAAGGTGGTTTAAGTACATTGGAGATGATTACCGTCATTAAAGATGTTCCGCAAGCTACTTTATATCGACATATTCAAATTTTAGTGGATGAAAATATTATTCATGTTATTAAAGAAAGAAAAGTACGTTCCGTCACGGAGAAATTTTATGCTTTACATGAAGGCGCAGCTCGACTGAATGATGCCGACTGGAAAAGCTTATCGAAAGAACAAAAAATAAATTACATCTCGAACTATCAATTAGTGTTACTATCCCAATATCAGCATTATTTACAATCGCTCGAGGATAAAGTACAAGATGAAGATTCCGCTACCTTTTCATTCATAGAACTAACATTAACAAGCGCGCAATTCACACATTTTCATCAAGAGCTCAATGATTTAGTGACAAAATACTATCAAATGAACAACCCAACAGAAGAAGCAGAAACAAGAACAATCGCAATTAATATTATTCCAAAAACTTAAAGCAGAAGCACTCAACATGAAAAACGGCGACTTCTATTTTTGCGTCGCCGTTTCGTATGATGATACACTCCCTCTATTCTGCATTATGCTTTTTTAACATCTCTTGCAAATATGCTTCTGATTTCCCAACAGGAATACTAAGGCTTGCCCAATTCACTCCCTTCAATTGCTTCCCAATATATATCATTTGTCCTACATGATACGCATAATGGGCCAACTGTCTTTCTAATGCATCAATTACACTATGTTTTTCCCCACGAATCACTACTGTCTTTAACAAATCATCCGTTTGTAATGTATTTAACGTATCAAAAACCTTAGCCCATCCCTCTTCCCATAGTGAACCGAGTTCATCTAATGAGGATATCGTATCTTGAAATTCTTGTTCACGATTTCTGTCGGGCTTTTCACCATCTGTCGTTAAGAAATCGGTCCATCTTGATATCATATTCCCACTTAAATGCTTTACTATTATGGCGATACTGTTAGATGCCTCGTTCGGCTGCCAATGGACTTCTTCTTTCGTTACCTGCTGAATAGCACCATCCCCAAGTTTTTTCACACTTTCAAATCTAGCTCGAATCACTTTTAAATACTCCCATTCCACCGTCACTTAACCTGCCTCCTTTTCACAAGACCCTACTCTATATATTGCTGCTACGTACTTAACTTATATGCTCTAATACAGAAATATATGGATCAAAATATCGTAAAATATTACAGGAGCATGCAAAAATTTCGACGAAGGAACTAGCGGTGGCTGTTCATTTATCTTCTCTAGCTGTCTTAAATTAGAGGAACGACAAATGATTGAAGAGTATTGTACACATTCTCTCTCAAAAAAATGAACCGTCCTATTTGTGTCCTTATATTACTTAAATCAAAAGATTGTAAAGCGTTAGCAAACAAAAGTAGTTACTTAATTCTGTAGAAAGTTTAGAACACTTTATCGATGCAATACGGCACACCCTCGACCAATATCGTGCTACCTTCACACAAGAAAAAAATAATTGAACCTTTTGTGATTCAAAATATATAAAATAACTGCCCCTCGAATAATACTGTCTATCATTCAAAGAACAGTTAATCGTATTATTTTTTCAACATTAAATGATGACGATAACTGAAAATAACAGTACTCGCTACAATGATGGGTGCAGTGATAAATATTGCTAAATAGCGGATGAATGTCCAATCTGTTATCGTCTCGTCCAAAATGTTTATTCTTGCAAAACAAGGCACAAATATGACAACAATAAAGACATACACACTCAATTTCATCATTGCTTTATGTTTATTTGGGTATGCTTGATGGATATATACAATCGCTACTATTGTAATGAGAAGGACAATACCAATAAATAAAAATAGAATGGATGGAACTTCCTGATTGCTCAAAAATGGTGACCCCAACAACAAAAGGGCTACCAATAAAACACTCGCCACATTTCTCATTGTTTCTCCTCCCTTAATAGATGATCATAATACCTGCCCAAATATCCCTACCGAAAGCGTTTATCACCTCGCTTCAATTTAGTGCGTCACAAAACAATATACATCTTGGTTGTACATTTATAGCGGCTGTATGTGGCTTTTCTTGTGATATACATCGAATCATAATACTCGATTGATTGTATTGGATATTGGAAATGGCATAGCTTGCTTGATAACTAGCAAGCTCCTTATCAGAAATCACACATTCCCCCAACTTTCCCATGCTTAAAAAAATTACGTTTTTTGCAATATACTCAATATCTGACACAATATGAGTCGACAATAAAATTATTTTGCGCACTTGTCGACAAAACCCCTCTCAATCGAATCCGTTCATTTGGATCAAGTCCAGCAGTTGATTCATTTAAAATTTAGGAGCATTGAAGAACCCCCTACACGCAAAATTCGACTTTCGACAATATATTAAATGGTAAAATTTTATAATTATATGGATTTTTCGTCCAAACCGATTTACTATCCGTCTATTATAGTAGAAAGGAGGTTGCCGAATGGAGCTGGAACAATTGATTGAGTCCTATAGTGATTATTTGTATCAAATTGCTTTTATTTATGTGAAGGATGAGCGAGTAGCTGAGGAAGTTGTGCAGGATGTCTTTTTTACTTATTACAAAAAGCGTGAACAATTCCAAGGCAAGAGTTCGTTGAAAACCTATTTAGTGAAAATGACGATTAATCGGAGCTATGATTATTTACGAAGCTGGAAAGCACGGACGTTACCATTATTTCAGCTATTTGAGTCAAAGGTGGAGCGAGCCGATCAACCGCTTTTGAAAAAGGAAACACGGGGGGAAGTCGTATCCGCTGTATTAACATTGCCTGTTAAATATCGAGAGGTGCTCTTATTTTATTACTATGAACATATGACGACAAAGGAGATTGCGCATTTTCTTGCTACACCGGAATCGACTATTAAATCTCGATTACAACGGGCTCGTCAGGAGCTAAAGCCAAAACTCGCTAAAATCGACTGGGAGGTGTTATTTGATGAATAATGAGTTAAACAAATTTGAACAACAGCTAAAAGAAATTCGTTTATCGGCCGCACAAAAAAAGCAGCTACAAACAACGATTTATACAAAACGTGTACCAAAAAACTATACATATCCAGCTGTCTTCACCTCATTTATAGCAATGACTCTTTTTCTATTATTTATCTCACTACAGCCAAGTAGTGAAAATGCGATCGTTACAGCGAGTGATGCAGGTGAATCATTTATCAGTGACATGCCGAAAAATATAATCCAATGGGGTGTTACTACACTGATTTCTTTTGTATTAGCCGGCGTATTCGCTGTTCTTTTACTATTTAAATCTACACGTTGGAATAATGTACATGCTATTCGATATGGTCGAAGCTTATTGACATTCAAGAAAAATCACCATTTGATTTTGTTTATTTTCGCAATTGGACTGTTTTTATTTATCGCAAGTTGGGCTGTAATCGTAACGGAATCCCTTTCGATTCTGCACGGTTATTTCCTGTTACTTTATAACATTCATGCCACACTTCTTTTATTATGGCTTGTAAAAGATGCGCCTCATGCTACTTGTCCATGTTGCAAAGAACCGTTATCAAAAAAATTCATCATTAGGAGACTACGATATTCTGCTAAGGAAACATGTCCGTATTGCGATGAAAGGCTTTACCTTACAAAACAATCTAAAAGAAAGTTCTACCTTGCTTCGGGGTTGTTTATTGCAGGCTATATCATATTTGGGCTACTAGGCATTCCGCTGTTTATTTTAATTGGTATATTCGGTTGGTACTCCTTCATTTTCAGTACCGTTCTGCCTCCATATTTAGCCCAATTTACAGATGATCCACAATATCTTTGGTAAGAAATATAGTACTAAACAGTCTTTAGATAAAAATGGAAATACCGATACAATATGGAAAGGGGGTGGCAATATGCGAATTGGTGATTGGTATGCCATGGGGATGATGATGCATAGTCATTACCAGCGAAATATGAATGCGATGAATAAGGCACTTCTCCGTATTTCATCGGGGCATCGTATTAATAGTGCTGCTGACGATCCTGCAGGGTTGGCTATTTCTGAAAAGATGCGGGCTCAAATTAGAGGATTAAATATGGCCAGTAAAAATATTCAAGACGGGATGTCCTTGTTGCAAACAGCAGAAGGTGCCTTAAACGAAAGACATGCGATGATTCAACGCATGCGTGAGCTATCCGTACAAGCTGCAAATGACACGCTAACGGATGCAGACCGTGAACTACTCGACATCGAATTCCAGCAGTTAAAAGAAGAAATTACACGTGTGTCAAGGGATACTGAATTCAATACGAAAACACTATTAAATGGGAATTATGCTAGTGATCCGATTAAAATTCAAGTCGGTGCAAATAGCGAACAGTCTATTGATATTTTCATTAATGGTATGAGCGAAGCAGCCATTGGTCTCGATGGCTTGGATATAAAAACAAGGGAAAATGCAGATGCAGCCATTGGTCTCAATGGCTTGGATATAAAAACAAGGGAAAATGCAAATGCAGCCATTTCAGCATTAGATGACGCATTAAAAAATGTGTCCCATGAGCGTGCACGATTAGGTGCTTACTATAATCGATTAGAACATGCCTATAATGTGACAGAAAACACTGCTGAAAACTTAACAGCTGCTGAATCTCGCATTCGTGATGCTGATATTGCGAAAGAAATGATGAATATGACAAAGGCGAGTATTTTGATGCAAGCAACGATGTATGCCATGAATTTGCATAAACAACAAGCTTTTTCGATTTTGCAGTTGTTGAATCCAAAATAATAATAGTGGACTAGGTGCCTTCGCTGAGAAAAGACAAGTAGGCACCTTCCTTTTACCTTATTTCTTTTTGAAAAAAACGCGTATAAACAAGAAACAAAACGAGGAGGACTGCTACCATACCTAAAACAGACATTGCATAGGAAGATACTCCTTTGTTGTAAGTGTACTCCCCTTCCCTTATTGCTTTTCTATACTTTCCATTCCCCTCATTTACGGCTATTGCTACATCTGTGCTGATTCCTTCAATTGAATAGTATTTTGTTCCTTTTTTATAGGTGTTTGAAAAGTTGCCACCATACTGTTCCATATCCGAATATTTTGTGACATGACCAATTTCATCATTTATATGTGTGACGTACTCATCACTTATGACATAAAGATAGTCATCCCATACAACAAATGAATACGCCCAACTTGTCCCTAATGCTTGGCTCGGTAAATAAAAAATCATAAATGCAATCAGTAAACTTGTAGCAGCTCCTAACGGTTTACTCCGCATACTCTCCCTCCTCTTGCATTTTTGTTATAAATTTAGACTGTTAACTGGAAAGGAAGTTACGCTATTTTTGAATTTATTAAAAAATTTCGGTAAATAGAGGGAGGTGTTTTACGTATTTGTTTGCAAAACTAGTAATAGTTTTTTCAAATAGAGCCACGTTAAGAGGCATAATATCGATAAATGGAGTTATACTAACTGCGGTTTCACATTAGAAATCTTCATAATTATTGAGGAGGAGATACCGATGAGCAAGAAGGACTATTTAGATCCAAAATCTCAGAAGATCCACCAGAACTGGACCAATATCAAGCATGCGAAATCTCAAGTAAATGGACAAACGGAGATTTCTCTCCATAACCAAATATTGAGATCAGAAGCAAAAGCTCGACAGTTTTAAATTATTATGAAGAGTTCAGTGAAATCAAACCCGGAAGTTAGTTTCCGGGTTTTTTTGTTGTACCGGGGAGAAAGGTGGTACAACGCCGGTACGTACCCGGTACAATGGTGGTACCTCGGTGGCACCTAGCTACGAATTTCTCCGTCGCATATCCGTCAATATAGCGGAGACAATACGTATTATAAAATAGGAAGTGCCAACTAAACCGACAATTCCTACAATCATTAAAAGTGGGATTTGACCGGAAAACATCATGCCGACGACAAACATTACAAAGAAAAATAACACTCCAATACTATTAGCGATAGACAAATCAGTAGCCTCCCCTCTCTGCTTATTGATTGTATAGCTCAAAAAGAGAAAATTATTCGTTGCTTTCATACTAAAATAAAAAAATCAAGATTACGTAATGCGCAATCTTGATTTTCTATATGTATATGCACAGCACAAGCTGCCTGGTGGATCACAGACGGTCCTGATTAGTCATTACCTCAACCAGTACTCCAGGATTTGAAAGAGACTTTAGCGTTAAACTTTTAACGTTGATGTTTTAAGAACTTTGAAGCGTGAATTTTAACTTTTAAACTTTTAGCTTTGAGCCTTTATTTTATTAAGTGTATTAGTTGATTAAAAGTATTTTAAATAGGTGTTCATTATTTTAACTCGTGTACACCAAAAACGAGTGACTAATCGTTTTCTGTTTTCGCAAGACTATGCAAAGGATTTATTGTTGCACTTCGATAAATGTTGTCGCATTTGATTCAGAGAGTACCGCATCTACTTCTGATTCAAATTCGTCAATCTTCGCTTCTAATGTATCAATTACTTTCTTTACATTTAGTGGGTCGAGTAATTCATACTCATTCCGTTTCATAAAGGTTTCCGTATGTAGCTTTACTTCTTCAGGTGATTGCTTGTCTTTATTCCCTAAAATATTCACTAAATATGTTTCGAGCTTTTCGGGTAAGGCATCGTTGTTCGTTGCTACTCTTTGCATTGCACTCATATATTGCTTATGTAGCATGCCCAATAACTCTTTTTCATATTGAATCGATTGCTTTCGTTCAATCGCTTCCGCAACCGTCATTTGTTCGTTACTGACTTTGACTATTGTTTTCGCATTTGATTCCACCACCAATGCTTTTAATCGATTGCGATAGGCGATTAACCCTACTACTTTATCATAGGAGCCTTGCATATTTTTCATAAACTCATCTATGTCAACACCGTTGATTTTTGTCTCGCTTTTGCGATGGGCTGCCGCAGCCATTACTTGTCCTGTAGCGCTCTCAATTCGGTTATGTAACATCTTTAGTTCTGTTAATGCGCGGTGAATTGTCATTTTTTTCAATTCCGTCAATTGTATCGCCTCTTTCGAAAAGATTTGTAAGCACCAAACTACTATACTATAATAAAAAACAATTATTCAAATAATAGGTTTAACACTGCAACTGGGTACGTACCCGGTACTTCCCTGGCACCACGGTGGTACGTACCCGGTACTTCCCTGGTACTTCCCCGGCACAATTACCTCAACCTCTTTTTAATTTGCTTCATTTCATACGTCAAATAATCTAATTGCTTTTTGATTGCCTCCAAATCATTGTTTTTATTTATCCTTTTCTGTTCTTCCTCTTCTAATGCAAGGACAGCTGCTATTGTTGATAAAGATTCACCGAATATGACAATGGTACTTGCAATGATATCGAGTCTAGCTGCTTGGTTTTCTGCATTAAGGATTTGGTTATTCAAACTAGAGTCTTTATTGTTGTTCATTCACAAATCCTCCATATCCAAAATAAGACCAACTTAAACACATCATATGCATACCCTAAAGCTCTGGTGCCGTTAGCGTAATACTTCTAAAACCATTCTCGTCGTTTGTAATAAATGACCATCAAAATCTTCTTCAAATTCATCAATTATTTTAAAGTTCCTAGCGAGGTAAAATTGCTTGCCTACTTGGTTATCCGATTCAACATTGATGTAAACTGCCTTAGGCGATAATTGCTCAATCCCAAATGTTAGTAGCTTTGAGCCTACTCCTTTCCCTTGAGCTTCGGGTAATAAATAAATAGCCGCAAGCTCCACCTCACCATGGTCTTTGACATTTGAAAAATTAGCAAAGCCAATAATTTTACTATTCTCCTCTGCTACATAGAAAGGTGTTTGTTCAAGACGTTTCTGTAGCATCTCCTTGTTGTACGCCATCGCTAAAAAGTTGTCTTGAATCTTTTTAGCGATTATCCCTTCATATGTCGCATGCCAACTGTTAATCGCTACTTGTTCTACCATCTCAATATCTGTAGATTGCATTGTTCTAATATTTATCGTCATTTGCCCCCCTATTATGTTGTGAAAATGGTTGGCTGTATAAACAATAGGTCTGAATTTGACCATTAACAGGCAAATTCAGACCTTTCATGATTATTCATCATAGCTTTTTAATGCATTGATCATTTCTTCTAACATCTGTTCATCGACAGCGCCAACAATTTCTTGGAATACCTTTCCTTCTTGGTCGATAATGTACGTCGTTGGGATAGTGATAATGCCATATTGTTGACCGACGATATCCTCTTCGTCTAATAAAACAGGAAAAGTGAGTCCATAGTCCTCTACAAATTGCTTCACTTTATCTAACCCAACATCCATACTCGTTAAATTCACAGCTAATATTTCGATATCATCCTGTTTTTCATAAAAGCTTTGCATATGTGGCATTTCTTCTTTACATGGCGGACACCATGTTGCCCAAAAGTTTAAAATGACAATTTGTCCTTTATAGTCAGATAAACTGACTTCCTCACCTTGCAAATTGGATAAGGTAAAATCTTTCGCATACGGTATTTCGGCATTGACTTCTGTATTTACTTCTGCCGTCTCTTCCACTACTTTACTTTCGGCTTGTTGTATTTCATGTGAAGATGCCGTTTCATCCCCTGTTAACAAATTGACCGCTACAAAAACTAAAAGTAACGATACAATGAGTAGCCCTAGTAGATTTTTCTTCATTTACTTCCCTCCCTTATTTTATAGCTTAACGATTCATTGTGAAAATTGTATTAATATAAAAATATAATGATAAAAAATGAATAATAATGTACGTAATGGCTAATAACTGGATATGTCCCCTTTTAGAAAAGCACAGCTCAATCTAATTGAGCTTGTGCCTTACCCTTTTGTTTACCTATTAAAATGGCAGGAAAAGCAATATGCTATTCCTGCCACATTTATTATTTAAAGTTATATGTTGTAACGATTGGTTCGCGGTTTTCCGTTTGGTCTTTATAGTATTCGTATAAAGAAATGCCTAAAAAGGATCCTGAAATATTAAATACATGGTCATACCCACTGTTTTCTAATGCCATCACTGCATTATAACTACGTTGTGCGGAACGGCAATGTACATATACGGGCACGTCTTTTGGAATTTCATCCATTCGTTCACGGAACTGACTTAACGGAATGTTTTTAGCGCCTTTTACATGACCGGCTGCGAATTCATTTTCCTCACGTACGTCAATAATGACAGCGCCTTGTTCTACTAAATCCCGTACATCGCTAACACGTACTTGCTTGAATCGACCTTGCATAATGTTTGTAGCCACAAGTGCCGCGAGATTCACCACATCTTTTGCTGTACTAAACATTGGTGAGTAAGAAAGCTCTAGCTCTTTTAAATCCTCGATTGTGCCGTTCATCGTAATTAAAGTCGCAATAACATCGACACGTTTGTCTGCATTTCCCTTACCAATCGCTTGTGCACCAACGATACGTCCTGTCGGTACTTCATAAATCAATTTAAAATGTAACACATTGCTCGATGGCATTAAGCTTACTTTGTCTGGTGCAATGATATAAACTGCCTCTACATTTAAGCCCATTTGTTTCGCTGTGCGCTCATTTAAGCCTGTTGCTGCCGCTGCGTAGTCAAACACTTGAATACTCGATGAGCCAATGACCCCTTTATTTGTCGTCGGGATACCGTAAATATGGTCGGCAACAGCACGTGCTTGGCGCTGTGCTGGACCAGCTAACGCTAAACGAGTTGGTTTATGCATAATGCGGTGATACACTTCAATCGCATCGCCCACTGCATAAATATGTCGGTCTGATGTTTGGTAGAACTGGTTTACTTTAATCGCCCCTGTTTCACCAATTGCAAGGCCAGCCTCACTTGCTAGCGTTGTTTCTGGACGAACACCGATAGCTAGCACAACAATATCGGCCTTAACTTCTTTACCCGAGTTTAACGCAATGCTCGTTTCGGTGATTTTCGCTAAGCCGTCGTTGACAATTAACTCGACACCATGATCCACCATTTCTTTATGCAAGATTTGCACCATATCGTCATCAAATGGTGTTAAAATTTGTGGGGCAAATTCGACGAGTGTGACACCACGACCTGCAAGTTTTAAATTTTCTGCCACCTCGACACCGATGAAGCCACCACCGATGACCGCAATATTTTTCGCCTCTTTTTCGACAATCGCTTGCTGTAAGCGTTCAATATCCACCACATTACGCACCGTAAATACATGCGGTAAGTCTACCCCTTCTAATCTCGGCACAATTGGACTGGCACCAGGAGAAAGAATCAGTTCATCGTAGCTTTCGTCATATGTTTCATTTGTTGCTAAATTTTTGACTGTCACGGTTTTCTCAGCGCGGTTAATTTTCACCACTTCACTTTCAACACGTGCGTCAATATTATATTTTGCCTCAAATGATTCTGGATTCATGAGTACTAAACGGTTACTATTTTCAACAATACCGCTTAAATGATAGGGTAATGAACAGTTTGAAAATGATACATGTGGACCTTTTTCAAACATGACAATATTTGCTTGTTCATCTAAACGACGAATACGTGCTGCAGCAGATGCTCCCCCTGCTACGCCCCCAATAACTACGATTTTCTTCATCTTACTTCCCCCTTAATTTATAATTTACAACCATCTGGACCGCAAACATCTGTGCCGCCCGCAATGTTTAATTTTTGCGCTGCCACTTCTTGTGCCTGCTTTAATGTTTTTGTAAACACTTCGATTGGCTCAGCTCCGATAATACCGTATTGATTTTCAAATACGAAAAACGGAACGCTCGTCACATTAAGTTGCTGGATTTCATAGCGATCTTTTGCAATGTCTTCTGCATATTGCTCACTTTCAAGCACTGCTTTCGCTTCTTCTTTTGGTAAGTGAAGTGCCTCTACGATGGCAAGTAATGCTTCCGAATCATTTACATTTAACCCTTTTGTAAAATAGCAATCCATCACAGCGTCGATCCATGCTGCTTCTTTATTAAACTGACGTGCCCATTTTGCTAGACGATGCGCATTTTCAGTATTCCCAATTTGCATTTTTTCAAAGTCGTATGTTAACCCAACTTCATTTGCTCGCTGTTGGATAGAGGATGCCATTAACTCTACATCTTCACGTGAAGATTCATATTTCTCCATCATCACTTCATAAAACGATCTTGCCTCTTCTTTCGAAGCTTCAGGATTTAATAAGTATGTTTTATACTCAATGTCCACTTCCTGTTCAAATCCTAATTCTTCTATTGCTTGTTCTAAACGCTTTTTGCCAATATAACAAAATGGGCAAGCGAAATCTGAAAAAATTTCAATTTTAATACTCATACTCATTCATTCTCCTCTTACAATAAACAATCTATTTTCAAAGCCTATATTTCGCTCATTTTACCCCTATAGGTATAAACTCTTATTCTACTTGCCCTTCCCAAGCAAGCATACCCCCAACCATATTCGCTACATCATAACCTTGTGCTGCTAAGAAGGCTGTTGCTTGGCCGCTACGTGCACTTGAGCGACAAACCATAATGTACGGTGTATTTTTGTCTAATTCATGCATACGAAATTCTAATAAACCTAATGGGATATTCACAATGCCAGGAATATGCCCCGCTTGCACTTCTGCTACTTCACGTACATCGATTAAATTTAACTTTTCGCCTGCTTCTAAACGTTGCTGTACTTCTGTTGTTGTCATTTCTTTCATCATGTTCTCTCCTCGTCATGTGATTTCAAGCTATCATTTTACCTCTATGGGTATTATTTTAAGTAAAAATATATAGCCGAGTAAGTTTACAATCGGCTGACTATCTTTATTTATATTCAATATATACCCCGTTAGGTATATTGTCAACCGCTTTGACTTTGCATTTTTTCTTGAGAACAAGATGTAACCTTTAGGAGTACAGGATGTATTTATTTGTAATCCCATATTGAATGAGTTCGGCCTTACTTTTTAAGTTGAGTTTCTGCATAATATTGGACTTATGATTTTCAACTGTTTTTGAGCTAATGAATAGCTTATCGGCAATTTGTAAATTCGTATAACCTAAAATCGTTAAACGAACAATTTCTTGCTCGCGGTTTGATAAAATATCCACATTATTTTTACCTTTTTTCTTAAATAATTTCTCTAATTGCTCCTCAGGAATCCCGACATCATAGTATGTTCTTCCGCCATAAACAGCCTGAATTGCTTCATACACTTGATTGCCCTTACTATTTTTTAATATATAACCATCTGCATCCATATCAATTGCCCTTTGTACATACGCTATTTCATTATGCATCGTCAGTATGACAATTTTTATCGTTGGAAAATCCCTTTTCACTTTTTGTGTAACCGCCAATCCGTCCATGCCATTTGGAATCGAAATATCGAGCAAGATGACATCAGGCTTCACTTGATAAATGAGCTGAAAACACTCTTCCCCATCACTTGCCTCTCCAACCACTTCAATATTATGATACTGTTCAAGTAATAACGTAATCCCTTTTCTAATTAACACATGGTCATCTACAAGTAATACTTTCATCATGTATTTGGCCTCCATCGTGGAATGACTATATCAATACTCGTTCCTTGATTCATTGCTGATTGGATTACACATGTCCCATTTAGTTGATTAACCCTTTCCTCTATATGCTTCAGCCCAAGCCCTTCACTACGCAAATGATTACGATCAAACCCGATGCCATCATCCTCGATTTTCATGAAAATTTGTTTATTGTTTTTTAAAATATGGATTTTCACTACAGACGCTTTGGCATATTTCGTAATATTATGCAGTGCCTCTTGTGCGATGCGATAAAGGTTAATTTCAACAGCGGGATCACAGCGATCAAGTCCTTGTGTTGTTAGTTCAATGAAAAGTTCAGGTACATTTTTCTGGATTTTTTCAATTAATATTTCGATTGTTGCTTTTAGCCCTAGCTGGTCCAAACTATGCGGTCTTAATTGATGGGCATAGGCATTTATGTCGCCCATTACTTTTTGAAGCTCCTGCCTCACTTCACCAATATAATTCGTCAGCTTTTCATTCTCATGGACGTATGATTCGATGGCATCCAGTGCAACAGACATAGAAAACAAGGATTGACCTACACCATCATGTAATTCCTGCGCTAGCCGTTTATGTTCAGATTCTTTCGCCTCTATCAGCTCGCCTATCCGCTTTTTATTAAGCGCTGCCTCATGTGCTTGCTGCCTCACTGCATGATCACGTAGCACTAATAAATATTCCGTTTCTCCCGTTTCACTATTTGGATAAATGACCGCTGTGCTCATTTCCACCTCGATTTCTTTGCCATGATATGTTGGCATTTGGGATAAAAATGCCGGCACCTCTTTATTTGCGATTAAATAGCAAGAAGGCTTTTCTACACGATTGTTCCGTGTCATACAAAAAGAGCAATACGGGACATACTCCCCGATTTGCCAGCCCGTTAACTTTTTCGCCGCTGGATTGAGCATAATAATTTCTCTCGATTCCTTCATAATGATTATACCGTCTTGCATGTGCTCATAAATCTGCTTTAAATATTCGTATTGAATTACTGGTAGCATCATCATTCACCTCACCATTAATTACGCCCCGGCGTCATAGTGTCCGCCAGAGACTTGTACTTCTTTTCAGCGAATTTATTGGCGACGAAGCGGGGCAGGAGCATGTGTTGGAACAAGCGCTGGACAGTTACTTAAAGCCATGCTTATTTCACTACTTATAGAGAGGAATAAGTTAAAACGAATAGAGCTATGAATCTATTACCCTTCATCGCGCTATGTATAATATAACAAATTTTATAATTAATTTACAAAATATTCTTAATTTTATATACAATTAATATGAACAACAATTCAGCCTGACAATTGTTCCGGCTAGGTGCTTTTTCGATAGGTCACAACTGGCAGCTACACTTGACTATTCCTAGTCCAATCAATGAGGATTCTTTACTTGCTGATTATGAAATAGATCCATGTCAAAAGAGACGAGTCTGATTGTTGGTAGTATAACTTTATATGGACAACCACGTAAGAAAAACATGTCTCCACCTCTTTTCGGGAAGACATGCCTTTCTAAAATACTCTATTTTTTAGGCTCAAATGCGTGTGAATCTTGCTTGTTAACTATCATAATAAATGTTCTTTACTTTAATTTATATACCCCGTAACTTTCACCCATATTTTCAGCTAACTATATCGATGATTGCTTGCGATTCACCTAGTATGCGCTATTTTTACGCCTGAAAAAGTGGAAGGGATACGTATAGTGGCAAAGAGAATGTTCATTTGGCTAGAAAGAATCATGTTCTCTGTTGTGCGTAAAGATTATAAAGAATTTTTTTAATTCTCTAGGTCTAGATAAAGCGAAAATGTAGCCACTTTGACAGTTACAAAGCTGTTCTTCTCCCTCTAAGTTCAGATCAAACGCTATTATATCAACGATTCCTAGATAGATTTTGCAATGAATGTCTAATCATATTTTACTTAATTATCTTTCACTATGTATAAACCCTATTATAGCAAGTTTTGTTGATATACAACCATAAATCCCCAGAATGCACCAGTTCTAAATATACCTCTTCCTAATCAAATATTCACCTCAAAATAATTCACCTTCAGCACAGCCAAATAAATGTTTATTTCAATCAAAAAATGCATATTTTCATAAAAAATAGAAGACATTGCCCGCTTTATCTAAATACCTCGTAAATAAAAACTCAGCAGACGTCCAAATGAAGTCTGCTGAATTTTTCACCTTATTATGCGCAAATGGCTTTTTCACTAAAAATTAAATGTATGTCTTAAGAGGAATACAATCAGCTCCTCCCTAGACTTTCGTTAAGCTATTGAGCTGCGAAAGTTGAGTATATTTCAAATGAGAATCACCCTTTTTATTTGCCATTTCACATCGGTTTACACTGTGGATTACGTATTGGGAAAGTTTTTGGGCTTGAATGGAAACATGTTATGCATGCAACAACATTCATCGAGAATGATTCATCTTTAAAAACTGTGCAAAAAAGATTAGAAACTTCATTAAAATACATATAAAGTGACTATCCATCACAGCGAGCTTTTATTTATAGTTAATTAATCTATAATTTATGAAAAGATTAAACAATCGACCGCATCTTTTGCATACACTGTCGAGATAACTAGATGACTTGTAATGATAATAGGCATATTAATAAAAAAGTGCTATGTAAATAAATACATCACTATATTTTGCTATATAAAAAACCCCCCAAAAGTTAGATTTTTCACTCTAACTTTTGGGGGGACAGCACTTCACGGAGTGGTCTTTTTCTTACAATGATATCTGTAAACAAGACTAATTTATTTTTGCATATTTTTCTACTATTTTATAAAAATATTCACATGCTATATCCTCATCATCAAATATTTTTAATCCTGTCTTTCTTCCTCTTTCGCTATAATACACTTCCCATCTATCACCATCTTTAGCTATACAGTACATTTCATTGGGAAGTCCTCCTTTTAATATCGAATAAGCACTTTTAGGTACATTTATTTCTTTAAGTTTTTTCTCTAACTCGTTAATTTTCATCCCGTTGTAACCATCCCTTTTTTTCATGTTTCAATAAATTTTCAACCTTGTCTGGCAACAAATATTGTATACCACCTCCAACTTCATCAAACCATGGGGCTATTTGCCATCCCTTAACTTCAAAAGGTACAACGACTTCAAATACACTATAAGTAAGGTTTTAAATCTGTACCTGGAGCAACAGCTCTCATTCCATAAGGAGTACCTTCTGGTGAAACAAATGTACCTGTATCATATCCATACCTATCTATTCTAAATCCAAGTTGCAAAAATAGTATCTTATTCATTGTTAGCTATCTTTTCTTGGAACACCCTCAATAATTCAGAGTATTCTTCCATATCTTCATTGATTGCCCAATCCAATTCATTCAACTTTAAAGATACTTCAGAAACCAAATTTTTAATCTCTTCAATAGAATTATTGACCTTATTAATTTCCATTGATAATAGAGCCTCCATTAATTGACCATCATACATTTCTCCCGCTAATGGATTTTCATATAAATATCCAATCGCCTTCCTAATTGCCAAATCCCCCAAAATGTTCTGTTCTAACATTCTAATAACATCTAAAGTTGAAATATCTTCAATTTGTTTATTATAAAATTCACTGTACCATAGCTCCAAACTATGTTCAGACTTTTCATATGGAGCGGGTAAATTATAAATTTTACCAATCTTCATGTTAATCGACATTTTATTAATTCCTCCATGTGTAGAAAACAAATCTTCTATCCTTTTAATATACCTATCCGATCTATCTAAACCATCTTGTAATACTTTTCACTATGCTTCATTCAGATTCGGATTCTTTAGCGAACCTTCTAATCTACTTTTGATTTTCTTTAAACCCTCATGAGAATCCTTCATTTCTTGCAAGTCGTTCCAGTATCCACCGCCTGATTTAGGTACCGGATTACCTTGTAAGTCACGTAGCTTACCTGAAAAATCTTTTTCTGTTAGATGACCTTCCACAATATTATCCAACGTCTCTAAATTTCTTTTCTGCGCTCTAGATAAATTTTTAAGAGAATCTGCATCCTTATCTAAATCTTCTACATTATCTTTATCTGGTTCTGTTGGCTCTTTAACATCTGGATCAGATTCCGTTCCTAGGTCAGGATCAACACCTAGTGAAACATATGGCTTAATCCATGGATTGTAAATAAATAGGGCATCACCAACAGGTACGACAATGGGCACTGGTTGTGGTATTAAATTTGGTATAGTGTCATAATCTGGTTCAGGCTTAATCAATGGATATATAAGGATTAAGAATTATATCTCCAATAGATGGTATAAAGCCATATTTGTAAGGAGCAGATGAAGGAACTATACTACCATCAGGTATAAGTACTCTATCTTGACGACCAACAACTTCGCAATCAACATAAAGCATATCGAAAAAAAAATTCCAACCAGTAATATAAACATAAACACTTACATCGTTAGGAAAGGAGATGCAGTTGCAGCAACTAGATGACTTGTAATGATAATAGGCATGTTTAGTTTAGAAAACAGAGCTCTATAAATAAGAAGAGACCACCCCATTAGATAGTGGTCTTTTTCTCATATTTTATTGGCTTAAAAAGATTAAGTTATTTACATGTTTTGATATTTATTATAATCAACTGTTTTAGCCACTTTAGTAGCTTCATCTATTTGCTTATTATTTACCTTTTCAAATATTTCGTTTGCTTCTTCATCCCAATCAGGTCCATATATGCTTAAATAATTTGCAAAGTCCAATAATGGCTTTTCTTTAGATGGTCCTATATCAATTAACTTTTGGTACGTAATAAACAAAATCTCAATAGGTAATATAAAATCTTGATTATCCTTTTTTATAATATCCTCTAAAATCTGACTATCAGTAGTGTTATTTAATTCACTTTTAAATTCTTCAATTGCAGAATTTAATTTTAATTCCATTTCTTCAGTTTGCTTCTTGTTTAAATTTGTCCAATCAAAGTTTAATAAGTTGATAATTTCCTGAGTATTTTCTAATATTCTCATGTTATCTCTCCCATTTTTTAAAGGGTAATAAGTTGATACACTTAAAGAACCATCATTTAACTTCATAATATTATATCCTATTTTTTCACCATTAACTGTCACTTCATATTCTTCTTTTGGCTTATTCGGTGTCAGAAATTCAACTCCTTCTTTCATCTTTTTTTGAATATCATTTAGTATCTCTCCTTCTATTTCATCCATCGTTCCAATCTCTTGAACACTACCAGTACTATGAGGACGATTATATCCATGTCCGCTATTTATTCTGACATTTGTACCATCTACATCAAAAGTTCTTCTTAAATGATCGCCTGTACCTTTTACATTAATGAATTTAAAATTTTTTATAGTATCACTTGTTTCTTTATCTAAATCCTCTCCATTATCTCCGCCCGGTTCTGTTGGTTCTGTTGGCTCTGTACCATCCGGATCAGGATCTGTCCCTAGTTCTGGCTCTTTTCCTTGCTCCGGATTTGTTCCTGAGTCAAGGTCAGTACCTGGGTCAGGTACTGGAATTTCATAAGGAATATTAATAGTACCCTCCCACAAATCATCGTTTATAGGTACTATCACCTCAATTGGATTAGTACTTGGTAACATCTCAATTATTTTTGCAGGGTCAGATTGTACCAATGGTTCTACTAAAGCATCAGGTATATTTAAATCAGGCAATTCATTTGGATAAACTTCAAATTGTGTTCTATAAGGTGAAGATGTACTAATAGCCGAAATAGGAAAACTTGTCATCGCATCCACAGTTTCATAACTAAAATCGCCTTTAATATTTTTTATCTGAATAACTTTTGCATAAACATACCCATGTTTATCGTTATAAGGCTTAAAATCATATATATTTACGGATGTATTACCACCATTAGGTAATTTAGAATATGCCGCAATAAATGAAGTCGGTCCAAACTCATACCGTTTAGAATAAGTATTTTCTCTAATTTTCATCTCATTAATTGTATAATTAAATAAATTATTTAAAGTAACACCTTCATAAACGGGTATCTCTTTTGATAGACTTTCCATCATTTTTTTTGTGCTTCAGCCTCTTGAAACCCCAAACCAATTTCAGCACCCACACCAATTGCTAAACCAAATAAGCTCAAATCCATTACCACTTTAGCCATACCAGGCATATTGTCAATTGGATTCTTTACTAATCCATTCATTTCTACATCTTGTATAATGGCATTAACTTGATTCCAATATTCTTGATTTCTTCCAGCAGCCTCATCTACTTTCCATTTTTCATATGCTTTCATGTTCCACGCATTAAATGCTTTTTCTTTTGCAGTTTTATCTGTAAATTTCACACCAGCTTTTTCCCAACCACCTATAACAATTTGTTTTAATGCATTACTTCCAACGACACCAATCGCTAAGGACTGCTTACCTGGTACGATTACGTATGATGAAGCGGTTAAACTTACAATAAGTACTATTGTGACAATTAATTTAATGATTTTATTTTTTCTCAATCTAACACTTCTCCCCCCCTATGATTTATACATAATTTTACATTTTATAATATACCATAAATGTAAAATCATAAATATTCCAATTAAAGAGCCTTCTTATAAATGTATCTAATCAACTCTTATTCTATTTCTATCAATTTGTTTGATTTTCTTTCTCATCTAACCAATCGTAGAAAGGTATTGAACGTTCCCTATACGTTTTAACATCCCCAGATTAAGAAGCAATCAAAATTAAGACCACCCTCTACGGAGTGGTCTTTTCTATTATATCCTTACACTGCCTCGCCAACAGCTCTCAATATATCTAAAAATAACGGTGATAATTGTATCAATACATACCCTAAACCAGCATTCATAATCATGCTCCACGCTTTTTCCGTATTACCAATCATGAAAAAGAAGCAGGCCCCGACCATGATAACTGATACTATCGGAAAACTAATAGCAACCAATATATCAATTACTGGATCTAGTATCGTCGCAAGCATTTCCAAAGATGTGTCTGCGATTAGCCCCGTTTGTTGAACAGGTGCATTAACTGGAATCGTTATAGAGGAGTATGAATCGACAAGAGGACTTGTAATGATAATAGGCATGTTAATAAAAAAGTGCTATGTAAATAAGAAGAGACCACCCCATTAGGTAGTGGTCTTTTTATGTTTTATTCATAGTCAGATTTATTTACTATTTCCAGAGTCTATTTGAACAAAGTCCATTTCAAATTATATTTTCTTGTTTTCAATTAGCTCTAGTAATTCATCTACACCTATCTTAAATCTTGTTTGTGAAAAATCGTCTTTAAATTCTTCGGATACATAATCAATAATTACTATATCTTGAGTGCTCTCTTTCTTAATAAGATATTGATTACCTTCAAATTCTCCACTCCTAAAGTTGTTTAAGCGGAGAAAATCATAAATTATTGTGTATGACTCCTGATTAATCTCTGCATTAAGAAAATCCTCAAGTAAACCGAATAAAAACTCATTATTAATCTTAACAAACTCTGCTTTACTAAACTTCATAAGCCATCAACTCCCTACTTTGGAATACTATCTGGGAAAACAGTCCATATATTCCCCAACTCATCATATACAATTCTTAGAGCTGTTTCTCCTTTTGTTCCAATTTCTCTACCTGCATCTATCCATACCTTATATGAATTTTGACTTGCTGAACCGGTTCCATTATCAATAACACTTTTAATCAAACTATTATATTTTCTTGCATTCTTAAGAATTGAGTCAACTAGTGCGTTGGCTTCATCAACTGTACCTACATTGAACTTACTCCATGTTGAAGTATTATTTGGTATATCCAGATGCTTACTCTTAATTACAAAGTTTGAGATATCAATATTTTCCAATGCTATTAAAGCATTAGAAAATAGTTTACCCGTACCTTCATCAGTCCCCTCATCAGGTTCCTCTTCAACATCTCCGTGGAGTTTAACGGATATTAACTTCTCCTTCTCCCATACAGATTCAACATTCAGTACTCCATTTGGACCTGTAAGGATAGACTCTCTGACTACTCGACCATTCTCTTGTGTCCTTATGATACTTGAATCATCATAAAAAGCATCCACTAAATTATCAAGAACAAGTTGCCTGCCTGTAGCATTATCGAAAATACCTATATTTTCTAACTGCCTTTCCATATCAATAGAGCGCTGGATATTGTGTCTACTACCAGTTGCATTACCAAAAACGTACTCTAACTTTCGACCAAAATAGGGTTCCCCTTCACACGGCTCTGAATCTACTTCCATCTCTTCATCTGGTTCTTTACCCGAATCACAATTTTTATCATCACTCTCATCTGGAGGAACATCATCACTAGCTTCATAAGCTACAATATCATCCTCAACAACCGTTGTATCCTCTCCAGTAGTCTTATCTTTCCAACCTGTTGTAGAATCAGTGGAAGGATAGACATAAGTATTATTATAAGTGTAAGTAAAGCTATCGACACCAGGTAAAGTATTGGTACCTTCTGGATTTTTTATCTTATCAAGACCAGGCTGTACACCATAATCCGTTGTAACTTCTTCTGGAACTGTAACTAACTGATCTACACTAAATGTAAAAGTTGTAATAGATGATGCAACTTTCAAAAAACTATTCATGACATTATTAATATCACCGTCATTGGCTATCGCAGACATATTTGCATTTAATATAGTCTGCGCTCCAACAGACTTTGCAGTATTAATGTCAGCATAAGCAGCTGCTCCAGATGTCCATAAAACACTATTTATATTTGGACTTGTATATAAATCGTCGTTAATTTTAAATGTAGCAACCCACGATTCAGCCCTATATGTCTCAGGTTTTGTAGGTAGAGACCAACCAACGCCATAATAATCTAAAGAAATAAATAAGGTGCCTCTTGCAGTGCCATCAAAAGTGTGCGCACTATGCTTAAAAGTATAATTAAAGCTTGTATTAGGCTTTAAATATGCTTTTAATAAAATTTCTGACGTATAATCATACGAGGTAGGCACAACTTCAATAGATTCGATATAAGGTTTAAAATCGTAAAGTCGAACTGTTTCACCTGCACTAATAATAGTAAGTGGTTTTAATGAGCCAGTATCAATCAATGCTTGCAGAGCTATTTCATCGATAAAACTTTGAGAGTCACCATCCAAAGTTGCATTGAAAAACTCTACTAATCCACTAATCAAAAAGATAGGTATAAAAAAATCTAAAAACTTTTGCCACTTAGATGATGTATTCGTCTTTTTTTCAAGTACCTGTTCAACTTTAGTTGCTAATGTTGATTTATCAGCAGACGTTAAGTCTTTTTTTACTTGTGCTCGTTTATCTGGAGGACAATCCTCTAATTTTTTAGCAGCCTCTAAACAAACAGGAGCATAGCCAGGATCAACCTTATCCAAGTCAGTTTCTAAAAATTCTTGCATAGCTTTTTCAAACAAAATATGTTCTGCCATTGCTACAGCCGAATCTTCCGCTAGGTCTTTGGCTACTTTTTTTTGCAGTGATTGTTAAAGGTTTCGAAACTGGATTAGCGTTAACAATATGGGGATTAGGGGGTATTATTAAATTAAAAATCATAAAAATTGATATAATAACAAGTCACACTTTTTTCATTTTCTTCGCTCCTTTTCATAGCAAAATACAACATTTATAATTAATGAAATACCAAAAAATACAATTTATTATATACTTAATATATTATCTTAGGTTTATCTAATTAACCCTTTCTATTATTGATCTGTTTGATTTTCTCACTCTTCTATCCAGTTAGAAAACGCTACCGGCCGCTACGTTATTTGTCCTCAATAGTTGATACAGCGGTAACAGACTGACTTGTAATGATAATAGGCATGTTTAGTTTATAAAACAGTGCTATGTAAACAAGAAAAAATCACCCTATTACGGAGTGGTCTTTACTTATTCTCGTTTTTTCTATCATCAAATAACATTTCCGTTTTTTAAAAGAATAGAATACTCTTCTTCATCTGTATATAACCTGAATGAATTCCTATCAAGCTCAAAATCTGTAATTACATCGCTATTATGCTCCCACAGCTTTTCTCCTTTATAAGTAAGGCTAACAACTCCTAACTCACATATAACAAGAAAAGAGAGGTCAGATAATTTTATGATTTCATAGACAATAGAATAGAATTTCTTCATCCATCTTATTTCATAGTTTTTCAACGCTACACAATAAACTTTTTCATCTACACTTATCAGGATGCAATTGTCCTTTTCAATCATCAGTGCTGATGGCTCGATTCCATGCATCCCACCAAAAACACCAATAAAAGAGTTTGTTGCTTGATCACTTATCACATAAAATCTCCTTTTATCTTCGCAATTAGCATTAATTAGGATACTTTGATTAATTTCAACATATTCTTTAAGTTCGGATTCTGACTCAAATTCATAGATTTTATAATTATTATCTTCATTTATTATTTTCATTTTTCCCCTCCATAGAACATAGCTGTTATCAACTTTTCTTCGTCCCATACAGATTTAACTTTTAGAAAAACTTCTGGGCTTGTAAGGACAGACGCTCTGACTACTCGACCACTCTCTTGTGTCTTTAGAATACTTGAAGGATCGTCGAAAGCAATCGACGGCTAGATGACTTGTAATGATAATAGGCATATTTAGTTTATAAAACAGTGCTATGTAAATAAATGCATCACTACATTTTGCTATATAAAAACACCCCCAAAAACTAGCTTTTTCACTCTAATTTTTGGGGTGTAGCACTTTATGGTGGTCTCTTCTTAGTTTTATCGAATTTTTAAATTCTTGCTGAAGGCATTCAATTCCTTCATGAAACATCCTTTTTATCTGCTATTTCACACCGGTTTACATTGTGGATTGTGTGTAGGAGAAGTTTGTGGACTTAAATGGAAACGTATAAACTTGGAGGAAATGGCGTTAGAAGTAGATCAGCAACTAGTTGGTATCAAAGACGAAAACCAAAAGTGCAATGGTAGCCTAAACCACCAAAATCAAAATTCAGTTATCCAACGATTCCATTTGGTAATACCTTAGCTGAAATATTAACACGTGCTAAAAAAGAAAATTGGAAAATCGTCTGAAGTCTGAAGTACGGGGAGTTTTATCAACAAAATTCAGAACACGATTATGTATGTAAAAAAGAAAATGGTGGGCACTGTACTCCGTCAGTAATCAAATATCAAAAAAACTGGGTACCGATTTCAACTATCACTCGCTACGCCACACACATGTAACGATGTTAATAGAAAGCGGAGAGCCAGTAAAAACTGTACAAAAACGACTCGGACATAGCCGCGTAGCCATCACCGAAAATCGTTATGTACACCTCACAGAAAAAATAGCTAGGAGTGCCGCCGACGTATTTGACTCCATCGCATCGAAATCATAAAAATTTCAATCCGGTGACACATCGGTGGCAATCCCCACCCAAACACACTATATTTCAATTATAAAAAAGCCATCTAAACGTTGGTATATCTGGATTACTTCGTATCGTCCATCTTCAATACAGCCATGAACGCTTCCTATAGAAATGCTGTATTCAGGTGTATCTATTCGCATTCTTGTATAACCGATAAACCTTTGATATATAAGGGTTTATCGGTTGTTTTTTATTTAATTTTATCTAGTTGTATATTGGTTTTATCTTCGCTTATTTTCTATCATTGGTGGGGATATGATGGGGAAAAATTTAAGACCACCCATCACGGAGTGGTCTTTTACCTATAAGTAAATATTTTTGTTCCTAATAAATAAATTCAAGTTATTCGAATATAACGCCAAAACTAACAAACTCAAAATTCAAATAGGCATTGCAGATATCAGAACTATAATATGGTTCTAGTCCTTGAATTTTTCTCTCAGTAATAAATAGTCCAAATCCAGATACATCATTACAATTTTTTTCATACATTTGAATCTCTGTGTCTGTATCTTCATTAGCAACAATGATTTCTACCTTTTGATTAATAAACCGAAGGGCTTTTTCATGAATTTTAATCAACGTATTAATTTCTTCATAAATATTATCCTTGAGAAAATCTATGTCGATTACATCAAAATCAGTTTCATAATATTTACGATCATCATATTTATAACTAATTACTTCAATTTTTTCAGTATATTGCTCCACAAATAAATCACGAATTACATCAATTTCTTGTTTCTTTAATTCATGTTCCGATAGGTAACTATTAACTAATCTCACTATTTAACAACACCTGTCTCAATAAGATATTCATACTGTATATCACTTAATTTAAAAGCTGTATTCATAGTTCCATCTGAATTAATAAAAATCCACTGCTTAGTATTTTCATTATAAATATGTGTCCCTTCAACATCTCTGTATTTCCCTTGTTTTTGAACCCCAGTATTAATAAGATCCGAAATATCCTTTTTGAATAGTTCTACACTTGCTTTACTGCCATCAGGATAATTCCCGAAATCATCTCGGTGCTTGGAGAACGCCTTATCTAATGAACTTTCATTAAATATAACTTCATCAGCGCTTTTGATAAATTTACCTCCATCATTCCCCTCACCAACATCTCCTACATCTTCACTGAGCTTAACTGATATTAACTTCTCCTTATCCCATACAGATTCAACTTTCAATACACCATTTGGACCTGTAAGAATAGACTTTCTGACCACTCGACCGTTATCTTGAGTCCTTATGATACTTGAATCATCATAGAAAGCATCCACTAAGTTATCAAGAACAAGTTGCCTGCCTGTAGCATTATCGAAAATACCTATATTTTCTAACTGCCTTTCCATATCAATAGAGCGCTGGATATTGTGTCTACTACCAGTTGCATTACCAAAAACGTACTCTAACTTTTGACCAAAATAGGGTTCCCCTTCACACGGCTCTGAATCTATTTCCATCTCTTCATCTGGATTTTTACAATTTGGCTCAATTGGTTCATTGCCACCATCCACTATAACATCATCAATAAATTTACCTGTTTCAACATCTTGCCATTTGCCGTCAGGCGTCTCTATAACCGCTCTGCCATCATCACCATATTTTACGTTTGGTTTATCCCAACCTAAATTACAAATAGCCCCACTGACCTCTGCTATACCATCTTTGTTAACAATCATTGCAGTACCATCTACACTTAAAAAAGTAGAACCACTAATACTCATTTGTATTCGTGTACCGTCTGGACAAACTAAATATGGCCTAGGTTGTGGTACAACAGTGTTAATATCATTATTTTTTATAAAATCATTTAAAACAGTAAATCTATTTGTAGACGATTGCTGCATATTATCTTTGTAAACTATTACACTAATACCTAAATATGACAAATTGCTAATAACACCAGGTACGCTAGAACGTACATTTTCTACATATTTATCGAAATAAGCATCAACAACAATTTTAGTACCATAAACTTTATCTTCGCTGTAAATATAATTACTACTCAATTGTGCAGTACGAGTATAATAATATTTACCATAATCATCCGATGATCTAATACCAGTTGTTAAATTCTGACCTGCTAGCATAGTGTACTCTTGACCTTTGGAAGTAACTTTAGCTGTATAACCAGGATTCAAAATTATATAAAGACCAGAATGCGTGAAGTATGAATTATAAAAACTATAATCAACATCATTAGTCGTTTCAGCTTCATAATCGGTAAATAATTTTTTGAAAAAATCACCAACAGTTAACATATAACCGCCACCAGAAGTAACTAACTCACCCATACAAGTCTTAGTAAAAAGTTTAAATCCACTACAAACATCTTGTAATTTATCCTGTTCATTCTTCCAAAAATCAGCATAATCTTTAAATTGATCAATGGTATTACTTACATACTCTTTATTATCTGTATACTGTCCAGACAAAAAAGTAGTTTGCTCTACAACACTGTCATACATTGCTTTGCCGTAACCGTCGTACTCTAAAAGTGCATCATGGTCATACGGTTCATAAGCTGTTAAAGTTGGAGACGGTGAAATTAAAGAACATACTAAAAAAATATAATAACAATAGATAAATTGCGCATTATTTCCTCCTTTAAATACAAATATATAATATTACAATTTTAACATATAAAACCAAATATAACATAGGCGGAAATCTGCAGATTAAGAAGCAATCAAAATTAAGACCACCCATTACGGAGTGGTCTTTTCTATTTCATAACCATACCTTCCAGCGATCCTCTTTATTAAAATATACAACAGCTGCCGCTGGTTTAAATTAAATTCAGCTTGGACATGCTGATAAACAAAATATAAA
The DNA here is from genome assembly GCF_057837305.1 of Lysinibacillus sp. RU7. Lineage (NCBI taxonomy): Bacteria > Bacillati > Bacillota > Bacilli > Caryophanales > Bacillaceae > Lysinibacillus > Lysinibacillus sp. RU7. The sequence goes on from NZ_JBYQFK010000005.1 coordinate 179,481, forward strand.
TTTTGATCTGTTCGACCGTTTACAAGTATAGATTCCCTTTCACTCACTTTACGGGATTTAACCAACGCAATCTCATCCTCATCTATATACGTATCGATGCCGTCTTCTAATCCTTTTACAATACAATAGTTGACGGCATCTAAAACGGTCTTAAATTACATGTGCAGCTTAAATTTATTAAACACACTCATTTCAGACGATGTTAATCTCGTTTGTATAGTATGTTTTTTATCGTTGCGTGTTTTTCTGACAGTTTCCAGACCTATCCCCTTCCGTCAGTAAGTATGGATAAAATTCATTTACCCTTGAAGTGTGTAATTGTGTAATCGCATAAGGCTGATTTTTATAAGTGCATAAGTGAGCACTTCCCTATGCGAGAATTAATTTCTCCCCTGGCACTTCAACTATTTGCTCCTGAATCATTACGCTATAAAAATCTAATTTCTTACTGATAATCACCCCCACATTCAATAACTGTGGATGGCATTGTTCTATATAAGAAATCTCATCTACGTAAAATCGAATCTTCACTTTATCACCTTCAATAAATGCATTGTTTCTAGCTAGTGTCAGTGTGACTTCGAGAAATTCAAATATATTTGTTTGCCCCATAGTTTCCATTAGTTCGAAATTCGTCATATTAATCCCCCTTTTACCAATTCAACCAATTTGGAATATATTTATTGTCCACAACATTACTAACAATCGGTGCATAACTCTCACGCTCATTTATCCAGTTATAAAATGCTACGGGACGCTCTCTGTGCTCTTTGTCCTCCACAGGTGATGCTTGTAGACGGTTTATTATTTGGACGCTCCAATCGCTTGGTATAAGCTCCAACGAATACAGCACGTAATGTACGCGTAACCGTTAATGTACCTTTTGCAATATCACGAGCGATGTTTACAATGACCTCTTTAGCATTGTGGAAGGCGCCCATGTCATTAATTTTTGATGCTAATACCAGCTTGTGCAGCTCATCTTTTAATTGATCCGCTAATGGTAACGAGTGCATGAAATCGTACAGCATTTGTTGCCACTCGTTCATGTATTCCTTGGCTGCTTCTTTTTCAGTATGAGCGTTATTATAAATTTCTTGTAAAGAGCTTGTTTTAGAAAGATTAAAAGAATTAGATGGTTGATTTTTGGATTGTTGTCGGCAAACCACACCGTTATTGACTTCAGCCGCCATCGCTCGTTGGGACACCTCCGATGGGACATAAGGTAAAATGCGATAAATACTAGCCCCTTTGATGCCGTTTAATTTAGTGCCTGGTACTTTTTCGATGATGCCGAGCTCAACCAATTTCTTTACGCCACGATAAACAGTCTTCGTGCTGATCTCCAACGCTTCGGCAATTGTAGATGCCTTTAGGTGACAAGCTCCAGTATGTTCTAAACTGTGAGAAGCAAGCTTGAAAACGATGGCACGCTCACTCTCTGTCAACTCAAAATAATGTTGCTGGATATACTGCTCTACGGCTGCATCCATTTCATCAACTGATTGGAATGTTACATATTGCTCTAAATATTCAAATGCCATCGTTTTCACCTGCCTTGTAATATTTAAAAACTCAATCGAGAGCACCGACTGATGATGCTCCCTGTTCAGTTTTTAATCCTCACTCGTTTCTTGATGTCCGCAATTCTCGCACTCATAACCGTAAACAATGAAGTCATAAGAACGGTAAATAACATCCCATTCAACGTTTGCGCCACATTTTTCGCAATTTATTTGCATATCAAATTCCACCACCATTTATTTAATAGTGATTTTTATACACTTAATGAATTTACAAAATCACTTATTATATATATAATATTTTTAAAGGAATCACTTGTAAAGTATTTTCTTTCACTTTTTAGTGATTTTTAATTTTAAACAAATAAAAAACCGTGTAGAATGGAGTGAAACAGGTATGAAAGTGAGTGATTTTAAAGTGGGTGCAGCACGAAAAATCAAGATGTTAGTAGCGGCGAATGAAATTACAGTGAAAGATTTAGCGGCGCGATTAGAAACATCTCAATCAAATATGGCGAATAAATTAAAACGCGATAATTTCAGCGAAAAAGAATTAGAGCAAATAGCTACTGCTTGTGGTGCTAAATTAGAAATCAATTTTGTATTGGAAGATGGAACGAAGATTTAACAGACGACAAATAAAGTTGTCTGTTTTTTATTATGTACAATTTACTATATTATCCATTAATATAAATAAAAAGGAGGTTTTTAATGATGAAAAAATCAACAACGGTCATTATCAGTGTAATTGTTTTACTCTTAACTTTTAGTATGGGGGCGTATGCTGCAACAAAGTATAATTTCACTTTTAATGGCAAGAAGCAAGACGTCGATGTACAGATAATCAATAAAAAAGCATATGTACCGCTGGAGACTGTTGCAAAGTTATACGGTGGCAAAGTGACTTACGATAGTAAAACTAAAACTTATGCCGTTACATCAGGTGACACGAAGACACCCCCTACTCAAAATGACTTATCAAAAACGATTGATGGCGTCACAATTAAAATCGACAAAGTTGTTCAGGATTCAGATTCACTTAAAATTTACGTTACTTACATCAATAATTCCAAAGAACAAGCGATGACTGGAGACAGTCTTGCTAAAATTGTTGCCAGCGGAAAACAATACGAATATGATACCGATTTTAATTTCGACAGATGGTACAATAAAAATGTAGATAATGCAGATAGTTTCATCGAGCCTGGAGTGACAGAGAGTTCAGTTATATTCTTTAGTCCAGTATCAGCAGATAAAATTAACATTGTACTAAACGCAAATTTTGAATCTTACCGATTTAACGATGTAAAAATTCAAAAGTAATTTTATGTATAAAAACAAGCCCTCCACAACTGTGGAAGGCTTTAATTTTTAATGTACAACTTCGCTATCACCTGTATGTATAATTCTTGTTGCGTTATAGCCGTTTAACTTCAGAATTTTGAACAGTTGCTATTCTGTAAATGTTACATCCTCAATCATGTCCGGAAAGCAGAAAACACCCATTGTCTCTTCACTATCTACAACATGCATAAATCGTACAAATGTTAATGTAATCATTGTTATCCCTCCTTGCGAGACATAATTCGAGAAGTGAATATAAAACCCTTCTTACATACCCAAATTAAAATTTTGGCACAAATCATTGACAAAATAAAAAAAGAGAGCAAAAAATATTTTGCTCTCCATACACTATCTAAATTAATGAAACTGGTAATACGTTGCTTTTATATTTTAAGT